>CAKOTD010000019.1 GCA_934120015.1 uncultured Bacilli bacterium | reverse complement strand
TCTTCTTGTAGTGTTGATTATGATAAAGATTCAGAAATAACAAAAGAATTTTTTAAAACAGTTCAAAATAAATTACATTATGCAATAACTGGTAATACTGCAGCTGAAATAATATATAACAGAGTTGATTCAGAAAAAGAAAATATGGGATTAACCAATTGGAAAAATTCTCCTGATGGACCAATCTATAAATATGATGTGGACATTGCAAAAAACTATTTAAATGAAAAGGAATTAAAAGATTTGAATAGAATAGTAACAATGTATTTAGACTATGCAGAATTACAAGCAGAAAATCATAATGCAATGACTATGAAAGATTGGGTAGAAAAATTGAATGCATTTTTGCAATTTAATGGTAAAGAAATATTATACAGTGCAGGGAAAATATCGGCAAGTGTAGCAAAAGAATTAGCTTATAAAGAGTATGATAAATTTAAAGTTAAACAAGATAAATTATATAAATCAGACTTTGACAATTTTTTTAATGAAACAAGAATGATAGAGAATGGAAGTGATAAATAATGGATATGTACCAAAAAAGAGAAATGAGAAAAAATAAAAAAATGAACGAAAATACAAAAAGTTTACCATCTACGAGTATCAACTGCCTGTCCTGTATTTATGGCGACTATCACTTAAGCCCTTATAAAATGGGAATTTTTAAGAAATGATATCTTGCAAGTTTTAATAAAAAAGTAAGAAAAATGATTAAAAAAAGGTTAAAATATACTCATTTTTGAGCGAAATTAGGGCATTGGCTTGTAATATGCCGACACATTGTGTTCTAAAATATAAAAAGCATGAAAATTAATGAAAATAGAGGTGATATAGTGGAGATTATTTTAGATAGAGTAAAAGAAGAAAATAAAGACGTATTATATAGATTACTAGAGTATTCTTTATTTGAGGAAAGTTTAAATGATGGAAACGAAATGAATAATGATGCAATATTTGAATACAAATACTTTGATTTATATTTTACAGATAATGAAAGAGATGCATTCTTTGTAAAAGAAAAAGAAACAAATAAATTATTAGGTTTTGTTATGATAAATACTTATATGCAAAAATGTAATGAAGGGCATAGTATTGCAGAATTTATGATAATTCCTAAGTATAGAAGAAACAAAATAGGTAAAAAAGTTGCTTTTGAATGCTTTGATATGTATAAAGGAAATTGGGAAGTATCACCTTCATATGGAAGTGATTCAGCATATAATTTTTGGAAGAAAGTAATAGATGAATATACAAATGATGATAATAAATTAAATGATGGTATATTTATCTTTAATAATAAATAAAGGAGTTGATAGGGATGAATGAAATTAAAACTAATATAAACTGGTTGATTACGATTTATTTAATCCCTTTAAGAAATCCTTTATTTATAAGACTTTGTGAGAATTAACATCTTGCATGTTTATGATAAAATGTAATAAAAATTGATAAAAGATAGTATAAAAAGACTAAAATAAGTTAAAAAAAGTATAGGAATTACGGTATTGATTACGACGCAGTAACTGCTAGTAAAAGAGGAGTGAAATAATATGAATTATGAAAGTGAAATAACTGTAGAAGTTTGTGTTGATTTAAGCAGTTTAATTAAAATACTTGAAGAAAATGGCTTTGAATTAAAAGAAGTTTATGATTTAAATGATATATATTTAATTAATAAGAATGATAAGGAAGATGATTACTTATCAATGTTAAACAAATGTGTTTTAATTAGAAATATTATTGAAGAAGATAAAGAAACTAAATTGTTAACTTATAAATATAAAGAGTATAATGAAAATAAAGAAATAACAAGGCAAGGAAAAGTAAAAGTTAAAATTGACGATATTAGTAATTCCAAATTATTATTTGAAAAATTAGGCTTTCAGGAGTTAATTAGAATAAATGATCATATGTTAGTTTATGCAACGGATAAAGACGAATTAGTTATCCAAAACGTTAACAATAAGCATATTTATATTGAAATAGAAGATAAATGTAATTATGCAGATAGATTTTATAATTCTATAGATGAGATGAAAAAAGTAATTACTGATAATAATATTCCAATTAAGAATAATGATTTTTTCGTTAAAAAGGCTGAAATTGAATTACAAGAAACTTATAATAAAGTAGGTGAATAGATATGAATAATGAAGAAAAAAACTTACAAAAAACTAATATAAACTGGTTGATTACAATTAATTTAAACCCCTACGGAAATTATTGTAAAATAAGGAAAAACTCGAATTTGAATCTTGCATATTTTTGTTAAAAAACACTAAAAAATAGTAAAAAATGATTAAAGATGTCTAAAAATAGGTATTTTTTTATTAGGAATTAATCAGGTGATTACAGAGGTTAAACCCCGTGTAAAAACTTGCAAAAAATATAGGAAATGATATAATATGTTTTAACTTTAGGGGGGGAAAAATATTATGAGTTTATTAGATAAGTTTATTAGATATATAAGTATTGACACAACATCCGATTCTAGTAAAGATAATACACCTAGTACAAAGAGTCAATTAGAATTTGCTAAGATGTTGATTGATGAATTAAATTTAATGAATGTTGATGAGATTTTTTTTGATGACAAAAATTGTTATGTTTATGCTAAATTAAAAGGTAATGAACAATTACCTAAAATAGGTTTTGTAGCACACCTAGATACTTCTGAACAGGCAAAAGGTAATGATATTAAACCACAAATTATATATAATTATGATGGTAATGATGTTAAATTAAATCATAGTCAAATAATAAGTAGTGAAATGTATCCAGATTTAAAGACTCACAAAGGTAAAACATTAATTACAACAGATGGAACTACATTATTAGGTTCAGATGATAAAGCAGGCATTGCAGAAATAATGCAAATGCTTGAATACTTTTCATTAAATAAAGAAGAACACGGTGATATATATGTATGTTTTACACCAGATGAAGAAATTGGTTTAGGTACACAAAATATTGATTATAAGATTTTTAAACCAGATTTAGCATATACAGTAGATGGAAGTTCATTAGGGGAATTTTCATATGAAAATTTTAATGCTGCTAAAGTAGATATTGAAATAAATGGCTTTTCAACTCATGCTGGTTCAGCAAAAGGTAAAATGATAAATGCTATTCGTATTGCAACAATTATTAATTCCTTACTTCTAGATGAATTGCCTGAAAATACAGAGGGTTATGAAGGATTCTTTCATTTAACTAATTTAGAAGGTAATGTATCACATGCAAAAATGAAATATTTAATAAGAGATTTTGATAAAGAAAATTTTGAAAAAAGAAAAGTAATATTAAAGACAATAATTGAGCAATTAAATAATAAATATAATAATTGTATTTCCTATAAAATAAATGATCAATATTTTAATATGTATAAAGTAATTAATAGTAATAAAGATTTAATTGATAATACTGTTCTTGCTATGAAACAAGTAGATGTAGAACCATTAATAATACCAATCAGAGGTGGAACTGATGGTACTGAAATAAGTTATAATGGTATTCCATGCCCTAATATAGGAACAGGTGGACATAATTTTCATAGTGTTTATGAATATATATGTATGGAAGATATGGAAAAGACTGTAGATGTATTAATATCAATAGTCAAACAATTTTCAAAAAATAAAAAATTGGTGAATAAACGAGAATCAAAATAAAAAATTATATTTGCCATATGGCCTAGGGTTTTTACTAAAAAAATGATTACGTAAGATTTAAACCCCTAATAAATAACACAAATTTAGACAGATTAGTACAAAATCTGCCTTTTTTATGCTATAATTTTAATGATTTTAAAAAGGAGTTGATCCAAATGAATGAAAATAAAACTAATATAAATTGGTATCCAGGTCATATGGCAAAAACAAAAAGATTAATTTCTGAAAACATTGACTTTATCGATGTTATTTATGAAGTTATTGATGCTAGAATGCCTTATTCATCTAGGATAAGAGAAATTGATCAGATATTAAAGAATAAGCCAAGAATATTAATTATGACTAAAATTGATATGTGTGATATGAATGAAACAAATAAATGGGTAAAGTATTATGAAGCAAATGGTTTAAAAGTTATTAAAATTAACCTAGAAAATAATCCTAATATTAATATAATTCTAAAAGCAACAGATGAAATTATGGAATTTATTAATAATAAAAGAGAAAATAAAGGACTTTTAAGAAAAAAATGTAAAGCCCTTGTTATGGGTATTCCCAATGTAGGAAAATCAACACTTATTAATCGTTTGGTTGGAAAATCAGCAGTCGGTGTTGGGAATAAACCTGGTGTTACAAAACAAACAAGCTGGATTAGGATAAGTAATAAAATTGAATTATTTGATACTCCAGGTATTTTATGGCCAAAATTTGAAGATGAAAATATTGCTTATAACTTAGCGTCTTTAACCGCAATCCGTGAAGAGGTTCTACCTGTATACGATGTTGCTTATTATATTTTAAGGATGCTTGATAAATATTATCCAAATGAATTAAATCGTCGATATGGATTAGAAAGTTTATCTGATGATATGTATGAAAATTTTGAATTTATAGGCGAAAGAAGAGGCTGTTTGATTAAAGGTGGAGAAGTTGATTATGATAAAGTTGTAAATGTTATCTTTAATGATATTAAGACTGGATCAATTAAGAATATAACATTTGATAGATTCGAGGGTTTTAATGCAAAATAAAGATAAAAATGTTTTAGTGTTAGCATACATAGGGGATGCAATTTATGAACTTATAATACGAGATTACTTAATAAAAAAAGGTGAATATAAAGTTAATGATTTACAACATATGGCAATTAACTATGTAAGTGCTAAATCTCAGAGTATTTTTCTTCAAGAAATATTAGATAAGAACATTTTAAATGAAGTAGAAATATCCGTTATAATGAGGGCTAGAAATAATAAGGGTGGAAGACACCCTAAAAATACCGATATTGCAACCTATAGAAATGCAACAGGCTTAGAAGCATTATTCGGTTACTTATTTTTGGAAAAAGATTATGATAGGATCAATTGTTTAATTAGAATAATAGTAGGAGAATAGAAATGTATATATATGGTAAAAATGTTGCTCTAGAGGCAATAAAAAATAATAAAAAAATACAGAAAGCGTATATTTATAAAAACTTTAGTGATAAAAATCTAATTTCTGCAATACAGAATTTAAAAATCTGTGTAAATTTTTGTGAAAAAATCGAATTAGATAAACTTGTAAATGGAAATCATCAAGGTATAATATTAAGTGTTCCTGATTACAAATATAGAAATATTGATTCAATAATTGATAAAGAAAATGCATTTGTTGTTATGCTTGACCATATTGAAGATCCTCATAATTTGGGAGCTATTATTAGAACTTGTGAAGCTGCAAATGTAGATGGAATTATTATTCCAAAAGATAGATGTGTAGAGGTTAATTCAACAGTTGTAAAGGTTAGTGCTGGAGCACTAGATAATGTTGATGTTTGTATGGTAACAAATTTATCTCAAACTATAAGAAAGTTGAAAGAAAAAGGCTTTTGGATTATTGGAACTGATATGGATGGAGAAGATTACTCTAAGTTAGATTATAAAGGGAAAATATGCATTATTATCGGAAATGAGGGCCATGGATTAAGTAAAATTGTTAGAGAATCATGTGATTTTATTGCAAGCATTAAAATGGATGGGAAAATTAATAGTTTAAATGCATCTGTTGCTACAGGTATAGTCGTATTTGAAGCGGTAAAAAATCGTCGTATGTAATCAAGGAAACTTGAAAGGGTATGTGTTTAATATGAATTATGGAAACTATAATGATAATGAATTATTATTATACGTAAGAGAATGTAATGAAGATGCTAGTGAGTTGTTATTTAAAAAATATGAACCAATGATAAAAAACATAGCTAGCAAGATGTATTTATATTGTAAGGATAGTGAACTTGAACTTTGTGATTTAGAACAAGAAGGTATGTTAGCATTTAATAATGCTATAAATTGTTATAATGACAATTATGGTAAAACATTTACTTTATATGTAAAAAAGTGCATAGTGAGTAAGTTAATAAGTGTTATAATTAGTACTAAAAGAAAAAAAAGATTAGCAATTAATACTTCGGTATCATTTGAAGACATTTTAGAAACTCCTTATAAAATAGATAACTTATTATCTGATAATAGTTTAAATCCTGAAAATATTATTGCTGAAAACGAACAAATTAATCATTTAAGATGCTTATTACTTGATGTATTAACGGATTTTGAACAGCAAGTATTAGAACTTAAAATTTCAGGGTTAACATATAAAGAAATATCAATACTACTTGATAAGGATGTAAAAGCAATTGATAATGCTCTACAAAGAATGAGATTTAAATTAAAAAAACATATTAAAAAGTTTAGTTTAAATTATTGTCTTTAGGCTTTGATAATAGTATAATATTAATGGTGATAGATATGTTGTGGATGTGGATAGTAATTATTGTTTTGTTAATTTTAGTTTTATTAATTAATTTTAATTATAATACAATTTCATTTCTTATTAGCGCAATATTGACGTTGGTACTATCATTATTTTACAAAAATTTTCTATTTGAATTATTTACTTTCATTTTATTTGGCATATTATTATCAATATTTGGAAGGCCAAGTTTTAAATATTTGAAAAAGATGTGGAAAAAAGAAAATAAATAGAAAGAATGAATAAGTTATGAAAATTGTTTTAAATTATGTAGTAAATTTGCTAAAAACTATGGTATGGCCAATTTTATTTGCAGTAATTGAAATTTTGATAGTCTATTTTATATTTCAATTAATTGGAGAAAAAAGTATGCTTAATAATTTACTAATTTCTACACTTATTACTTTAATTATTTTTTTACCGATTTTCATATATTTGAATAAAAAAAATAAAGTTATTTTAGCTTTTAATAAAGATTTAGTTTACATTCCATTAGTTGGAATTTCACTTGCAATTTTTTTGAATATAGGCATAATATGTTTAAATAATTGTCTTGGTATGATAAATATACCTTATGATAATATTTTACTAACAGCAATTTTATCAGGAATAATTGGACCAATATTGGAAGAGTTATTATTTAGAGGAATTGTTTTTGAAAGATTGAAAAAGTTTAATTCCCTAAATACTTCTATTTTATTAAGTAGTATAATATTTGGCTTATTTCATAATAATATAATTCAAATATTATATGCTTTTGTTATTGGATACATAATAACTATATTATATGTGAAAACTAATAATCTAGGAAGTGCAATTATTTTCCATATAAGTGCAAATTTATCAGTTAGTTTATTTTTTAACGTTTTGATTGATTTACCAATAATAATGAGATTGATTATTGGTATTATATGCTGTTTTTCATTTTTAATTAGTTTATATATTATGAATAAAAAATTATCTATTAAACATATCTCTTAAAATAGGTGTAATAAGAAAATATAACCAATATATTTTTACAAAGTTATAGTATCATACGATACTTTTTTCTTTTTATTCTTTGAAATATATGATATTATATTAATGTTTGTTTTAAGAAGGGAAAAAATATATGTTTAATGATAGTACGAATAGTAAATATACAATATGTTTTTACAATTTAAATAGTTATGAATTTAATGTGTTAAATAATTCTTTTCCTACAGAGTATTTTACTATTATTAATTTGGAAAATGATATTGAAAGAATAAACATTACTAAAAAATATTATATGTTGGATAAACCAGATGTATTTATTTGTGATGCATCATCAAATATACCTAGTGAGGTTAAGAAAATTTTATTTGATTCATGCTGTTATTTAGTTAATGTATCAGAAAGAAGTTTAGAAAATGTAAATGGTAGTTTCTTTGAATTGGGTGACGAGCTTATTAGTATAACATATAAAAAAAGTGGACAATGGGTAACAAATGAAATTACCAAAAGTGTATTTGCTATAAATAAGATAATAGAAATATGTCAGCTTGCTAATATAGCTAAAATACAAAAAATAGTAACAAGAGGAACAGACCAAATTATTAGTAATGATACATTGCAAAGAGAAGTAAAATATGATGATTCTAAAGAATTAGTAACAAGAGAGTACTTATTCAAAATAGCTCTTATATTAAATGATTTTATTTCTTTTAAAGATCATTATACAGCAAATCATTGTAAAAGAGTTGCCTTATATTCAGAAGCTCTTGCTATAGAACTTGGTATGACATCTGATGAAATCGAGGATATTATCCTAGCAGCTTATTTACACGATATAGGGAAAATAGCTTTACCGGATGCAGTTATTACGAAGCCAAGTGGTCTAACTGATTTTGAATTTGGCCTTATGAAAAAACATGTGGAACTTGGAGCATCTATTTTACCAGACAATCTCTTTTTAAATATCAAGGCAGCAATAAGAGGCCATCATGAAAAATATGATGGAACAGGGTACCCAGATAACTTGGAAGGTAGTAATATTCCATTATATGCACAAATAATTGCCATTGCCGATAGTTTTGATGCAATGACATCTCAAAGATCATATAACAAAGTTAAAAGTGCAACTGAGGCATTTGATGATTTAGTTTGTCATACAATATCAAAGTCTTGTGGAGGTATGGGTATTCATTATAATCCACTGCTAATTGAAAGTTTTATTAAGGTTATAAGTCATAGTGAAACAATAATGAATAATTTAGATAAGCAAAAAGAATTAGCTGAAAAAAATTATAAAAAATACATAAAAATAAAAAAGGGAGAATTTAGATGAGTGATTTTATTAATATAATAAAAAGAAATATACAACATAGTCAATGTATGAATGATAAACGAATAATGTTAGTTGCACTAAATATATTGGATTTAGAAAAAGTAATAACAGATGAAGAACTTGATAATTTGGATGAAGTATTTGCTGCTTTAAAAAAAGATTATACATTGTCTGTATCAAGTGATAGAGATACTTTAGAGCCAGTAGTCATAATTATGAATCAAACTATTCCGATTGTTGAAAATAAACATGATGTTTGTATATTATATAATATTTTAAATAAATTAAACACAACGAGAATAGAAAGAACTGTTTTAAGTTTTTTTGATGCTTGTGCTCATATTGAAGAGACTGAAGTTATGGTTATTAATCAAATTATTGATATGCTTGAAAACAATTGGTCTTTAAATGGTATAGAAAGAAAATTTGTTGATAATAGAGAAGTTAGGGTATTAAAATTTAAAGCAACATATAAAAGTGTTAAAACTTTAATAAAATAAATATATTTACTATATTTTCTATCTAATGTATAATTAAAATGAGGTGATAATATGTTTATAGACGAGGTTATAGTAGAGTTAAATGCCGGTGATGGTGGAAATGGTTGTATGGCATTTAGAAGAGAAAAATATATTGAAATGGGAGGCCCTTATGGTGGAAATGGTGGTAAGGGTGCTAGCATTATATTTGAGGTGGATGAAGGATTAAATACCTTGGTTGATCTTCGTTATAAGCGTATTATAAAGGCTGATAAAGGAGAAAATGGTCTTGGTAAAGGGAAGCAAGGAGCTAATGCTAAAGATATAATTATAAAAGTACCTCTTGGAACAGTTATTACAGATGTTGATACAGGGTTAATAATTGCTGATCTGGTCAATAAAAATGATAGTGTAGTAGTGGCAACCGGTGGTCGTGGAGGAAGAGGAAATATTGCTCTTGCAACGAGAAGTAATCCAGCCCCTTCTTATTGTGAGAATGGTGAACCTGGTGAAGTAAGAAAAGTAAAAGTTGAATTAAAATTACTTGCTGATGTTGGTCTTGTTGGAATGCCAAGTGTTGGGAAATCAACTATTATATCAAAAATATCAGCATCTAAACCTAAAATAGCAGCTTATCATTTTACAACTCTCACTCCAAATTTAGGAGTTGTCAGAGTTCGTGAAAATAAATCATTTGTTGTTGCTGATTTACCTGGTTTAATTAAAGGTGCTTCCTTAGGTGAAGGTTTAGGGGAAAAGTTTTTAAAACATATAGAAAGAACAAGAGTTATTGCTCATGTAATAGATATGGCTGGTACTGAAGGTAGACATCCTTATGATGATTATTACACAATATGTAATGAACTTAAACAATTTAACGAGGAAATACTAAACAAAAAGCAAATTATAATTGCTAATAAGATGGATTGTGAAGAGGCTAAAAAGAATCTTGAAGAATTTAGAGAAAAAGTTAAAGACATAAAAATATTTGAAGTGTCTGCATTAAATGAAATTGGACTAAAAGACGTAATAAATGAATTAAGTGATATTCTTGATAATACGGAAAAAATACCACTATATAATAAAGAAAAATTTGAGAGTCATGTATTATATAAATATGTAGAAGAAGAACCATTTAAAATACATAAGGATAATGATACTTGGGTTATTACAGGAGATAATGTAGAAAAATTATTAAAAATGACAAAATTTAATACTGATGAATCAGCTCTTCGTTTTGCAAATAAATTAAAGAGATTGGGAGTAGATGATAGTCTTCGTAAACTTGGGGCCAAAACTGGGGATAATATTCGTATATTAGATTTTGAGTTTGAGTATAAAGACTAATGAATATAGATTGTGTTAAAGTTGGAAAACTTGAAACTAATTGTTATATACTAACAAATAATCAACAAACTCTTATAATAGATCCCGGGGACGATTTTAAATTAATTGATGATAAAGTAAAAGGTAATTTAATAGGAATATTAGTGACTCATAATCATGATGATCACATTTGTGCAATTAAAGATTTTTTAAGTAAATATTCAGTAAAAGTTTATGACTATAATAATTTAGAGGAAAGACAATATAAAATTGGTAATTTTGATTTTGAAGTAATTTATACAAGTGGGCATACAACTGATTCAGTAACATATTATTTTAAAGATAATAATTGTTTATTTACTGGGGATTTTTTGTTTAAAGACACTATTGGTAGAACTGATATGCCAACAGGAAGTTTTAAAGACATGAAGAATAGTTTAATTAAGATATTGAAATATGATGATAATTTAAAAGTATATCCTGGACATGGAAGTAGCACAACATTAGGCTATGAAAAAAGAAATAATTACTTTTTGATTAATGTTAAACAAATGTCAAGTTTGAAGTAAATTTGAAAAAATAAAATAAATATAGTATAATAGTGTATATTATGATGAGGTGAATATATGGATTTCGTAAAAAAACACAAAATAGGTATTATAGTAAGTTTTGTTTGTTTAATTTTGTTTGTTTTAATAATTTTAGGTATAAAAAGTGCCTTTTTTTCCAATATGAGTGAAAGTAAATATGGAAATAGGTTAGATGGTATTGAAAAATATCCAATTGAGGATTCTTTCGTAAATGATATTAAAAATATGCTTGAAGAAACAGGAAATGTTAATAGTGTTTCTTATGATTTAGAAGGTAGAATAATTAATTTTATTATTGAGGTTAAGACAGATGTTGATTTAACTACTTCTAGGGGTTTGGCAGATAAAATTGCAGAACAATTTAATGATGATTATAAAGCATTTTATGATATTCAGGTTTTTTTAACTAGTGAAGATAAGGAAAGTGAAATTTATCCTACAATTGGTTATAAACATAAAACAAGCGTTGGATTTAAATGGAATATTGGTTAAGGTGAGAAGTGATGAAAACTAAAAAAGGTATAGTAATAGGTATAGTTTCAATTATTGTTTTAATTTCAGCTGTTATTTTCTATTTTATATTAAATAGACAGGATAGTAATACTACCTTAAATATTATGGATAAGCAGTGGATAGAGGCAAATAAAAATAAATTAGTAGATATTGAGATAACTAACAATGTACCTATATTTAATTATAATGGGGAAGGCGTATTATTTGATTTCTTATCATCTTTTGAAAAAAATATTGGAATAGAATTTAATAGAGTTGCCCTAAAACAAGATAGTAAAGATACATACGCTTTTAGAATTGTTGATAAAGCTGGTAAAAATGATCTACTTATGTATAGAGATAATTATGTACTAGTTTCTAGTATTGAAGGGAATTTTTCTAATGTTTCAGCAATAGGTACTGCTGTTGTTGGTGTTTTAACAGAGGATTTGGAAAATGCTGCTAAATATTTAGATGGTTCTCCTAATATTACTTTTAAGGCTTATGATGACTATGATAGCCTACTTGCTAGTATAACAAGTGAAGTACCAGAAACTTCTTATATATTAATATTAAAAAACTTATATTTAAGTGACATTATTGATAATAATTTATATATTAATTATAATTTATCTGATTATACAAAAGATTATGTATTAACACTTGGTAATGTTGATAAACTTAATTCAATAATAAAAAAATATTTTAAAAAGTGGTATGCCGAGAACTATAAAAAATCATATCAAAATAATTTTTCAGATAGCTATTTTATTTTCAATGGTATTTCTGAAAGAGATAAAGTAGATTTTACAAGTAAAAGATATTCTTATGGCTTTGTGGCAGAAGCTCCATATAATATTCTTATAGATGACAATCTGATAGGGATTAATGCATCCTTACTTCGTGGTTTTTCTAGAATATCTGGAGTTGAAATAAGTTTTGAAGAATTTAGTAGTAAGAAAGATTTATTAAAGAAATTTAATGAAAATAAAATTGATTTTTTCTTTAATGATATGGGTGTAGAAGAATATGATATGGATGTTAGAAATACCGTATCATCATATGACGAGAAGATTGTATATGTTTCTCATATTGATAATGATATTATTGTTAATTCAGTATATTCATTAATTCCTTATGAGGTAAAAGTTATTAAAGATAGTATAATTAGTTCATATTTGAAAGATAGAGAAGTTAAGGTTAAAGAATATAATAACATTAATGATTTATTAGATTCTATTGATGCAAATAGCATAATTGCAATAAATTATGATACATATAATTATTATGTTAGATCTTCCTTAATAAAGTATAAAATAGATTTTATTGATACATTAAATAAAGAATATACTTTTACTATTAGAGATATAAATGATAATAATGTGTTTAGTGATTTCTTTAATTTTTATTTATCATTTGTGGATGAAAAATCATTAGTTAGTACATCATATAATAAACTTATGACTGTTAAAACAAAGAAAAGTATTATTACTAGTATTGTTTTATATTTCTTTGCTTTAATAGGATTAGCAACGTTTATATATAAAATAGTATCATTATTTTTAATTAGTAGAAAGAAGAAAAATACCTTAAGTAAAGAACATAAACTTAAATATGTTGATATGCTTACTTCTTTAAAGAATAGAAATTATTTAAATGATAATATTGAAAAGTGGGATAGTAGTGAAGTATATCCACAGACAATAATTGTAATTGATCTTAATAATGTTGCTTATATAAATGATAATTATGGACATCAAGAAGGAGACTCCTTAATTAAAGAAGCAGCCAATATATTAATAAAAACACAAATTAGTAATACTGAAATTATTAGAACTAATGGTAATGAATTCTTAGTATATATGGTTGGATATGATGAAAAACAAGTTATATCTTATATTAGAAAATTAAATAGAGAGTTCAAAGAATTAGCACACGGCTTTGGAGCTGCTATAGGCTATAGTATTATTAGTGATGCTATTAAAACAATTGACGATGCTGTTAATGAAGCAACTCTTGATATGCGTAACAATAAAGAAGAAATCCAAGGCTGATTTCTTCTTCATTTTATAATTTAGTAAATTCTTGAAAAATTTTTTTAAGTGCTTTATAATGTAATTAGATGATAGGAGAACTTATGAATAGATTTAAGGAAATTATAAAAAAATTATTGGTTATAATAAATAGGGATGAAATCAAAATTTTGCCCGCTCATATAGCTTTTTTTATGGTAATGTCAGTAGTTCCAATTATAGCTTTAGTTGGATTTATTGCGTCTTTTTTCTCACTATCCTTAGATAGTATTGTAAATGCTATGCAAAGTGCTCTACCTAGGGAAATTAATGATCTACTTTTACCATATATAACAGGAAAAGGAATTGATTTAAATATAGGTATATCAATGATAATTGTTTTTATAATTGCATCAAATGGGGCACACTCTATAATTGTCACAAGTAATACATTATATCAAATTTCAAATCCTGAATATATAAAAGGTAGAATAAAAGCAATCTTTATGACATTTTTGATGGTATTTCTTTTTATCTTTGTAGTAGTTGTTCTTGCCTTTGGAAATCATATATTAGCATTTATTATGAATATAGGTATGCTTAAGAATATAAAATATATATATAATGTTTTTGCTCTTCTTAAATGGCCATTATCATATTTTTTAATATTCTTTTGTATAAAAATAATATTTACTGTTGCTCCAGATTCTAAAATACCAAGTAAATATGTAAATCGAGGGGTTAAATTTACAACAATTGGATGGATTATTGTAACTGCAATTTATTCATTTTATGTAAGTCATTTTGCAAATTATGATATTTTTTATGGAGGACTTTCAAATATTATTATACTTATGATGTGGATTTATATACTTGCATATATATTAGTTATAGGAATTGCAATAAATGTGAATAAATATGAAATGGAAAAAGATACCAATAATAAAAAATAAAATCTTACATACAATATCTTTAGAAAATATATATTGATTACCGTATATATTTTCATATAAGCTACAAAGGTAGTACCACAAGAGTTTGCGTTAAACTTGGAAGTATTATATTTAGGTAATGCACAAATTAATAAAAGTCAAAGTATTAATATTTAATGCTTTGACTTTTATTATATATATTTTAAATATGTGAAACAATTATGAATCAAAATTGATGAAATAGAAAAATTAATTTTGAGTTTTATTCTTGATTTAACTTGCTTATTTATTTATAATTAAAATGGTGATTATATGAAAGATTTAATAATTGGTGGTCATGTCCATTTTAATAAAGATGATCAATTAGTAGGTAGTGTAAAACAAGCACTAGATTATGGAGCTAATACTTTTATGTTTTATACTGGTGCTCCCCAAAATACTAATAGAACAGTACTTGATGATAACTTGATAAACAAAGCAAAACAAATGATGATAGATAATAATATTGATATAGAAGATGTAGTAATTCATGCTCCATATATTATTAATCTGGCAAATAAAAACGATAGCTATGATTTTGCAATTTCCTTTCTTAAAGAAGAAATTAATAGGGCAATAAAACTTGGCATAAAAAAAATTGTGTTGCATCCAGGTAGTCATGTAAAATTAGGTGAAAGTGTAGGTATAGAAAATATTATTTATGCTTTAAATAAGGTTTTAGAACCTGATAAAGATATTATTGTTTGCTTGGAAACAATGGCAGGTAAAGGTAGTGAGTGTGGCAAAAGCTTTTCAGAAATAAAACAAATGATAGATGGCGTAATATTAAAAGACAAAATAGGTGTATGTTTAGATACATGTCATATTAATGATGCGGGATATGATTTAAATAATTTTGATGCAGTTTTAGATGAATTTGATAAAATAATTGGTCTTAAATATCTAAAATGCATTCATATTAATGATAGTAAAAACATAATTGGTAGTCATAAAGATCGTCATGAAAATATTGGATATGGAACCATTGGTTTTGAAAATTTATTAAAAATAATTTATCATGAAAAATTAAAAGGCATTCCTAAAATATTAGAAACACCTTTTGTAACAAAAACTGATGATAGCAAAGAAAAAATATATCCTCCATATAAACAAGAAATTGAGATGATTAAAAATAAAAAATTTAATAACAATCTAATAGATGATATTAGAAATTATTATAAGTAATTTTCATATTTAGTTTTAAATGCATAGTATAAATTCTCAATTTTTTGATATTTTATAGGTTCAATTTTTGATTTAATATCTTCAAGGATTGGTTTAGGATTACCAAAAATTATAGTTTTCCAATCATTTTTAATATAATTGTAGACTAGTTTTAATTCTCCTTTTGTTAGTTCAATCCCATTCTTGTTAGAAAAATTAATTATATCTTCTTCATTTAATTTATTAATATATTGCTCAATAAGTTTATGTATCAAGTTTTTCACCTCATAACATTATATGTCTTATATTGAGAATAATGTAAAATAAATATAGTAGAATATAACTAGGAGGTTTTTTATGTATAATCAAATTACTTTAAATTACAATTATGATTCTTTAGTTCCATATATCAGTGGTGAAACTATATTTGTGCATTTCGATAAGCACTATAAAGGCTACTTAAATAAACTAAATAAATATTTGAAAGATATTAACTATAATTTTGATAATAATATTATAGATTTAGTTAAAAATATAGATAAAATTCCTATTAATATAAGAGATGAGGTTTTATATAATGCAGGAGGAGTTCTTAATCATGAATTATATTTTCAAAATATAAATATTGATGATTCACATGTGCCAGTTGGTGATATTAAGAATGCAATAAATGATGAATATGGTGATTTTGATAATTTTAAAAATTTATTTATTGAAAAAGCTAATTCTTTAGTAGGTTCAGGTTATACATTTTTGGTATTAAAAAATAATAATAAACTTGATATTATTAATTTTAGCAATCAAGAAACTCCATATTATTATAATATGGTTCCTATTATGACAATAGATTTGTGGGAACATGCATACTATTTAGATTATCAAAACCGCAGAAATGAATATATTAATAATTTTTTCAAAATTTTATCTTTTGATGTTGTAAATGAAAACTATAAACAAGCATTCCAAAAGTAGAAAAAAGAATAAAAAAAGAAATGTTGAAAAGATAATTGAAAAAAGATTTAATATATTAATTATACTAATTATTGTTATAACGTTTATTTTAATGATAGGGCTATTCTATTATCAAGTACTTAAACATAATGTTTATAAAGTTAAACTTAAAGATTTAACAGAAACGATTATTATGGGTGATACTGCTCCAAGAGGTAGAATATATGATAGAAATCATGTTTTAATTGTTGATAATAAACCTATAAAAATAATTTATTATAAAACACCAATAGGAATTACCGTGAAGGAAGAAATTGAAAATGCTTATAAAGTAGCTTCTATTATTGATATTGACTATTCTAATTTATATGATTATGATTTAAAAGACTTTTGGATAAAAAAATTTCCTACTGAAGCAAATAATAAAATAACAGATGAAGAATGGAAACAATATGAAAATAGAAAACTATCCTTAGATGAAATAGAATCGTTTAAACGAGATAGAATTACTGAGGAAGATTTAAATAAATTTTCCTTATTAGACTATAAAGCTGCATATATATATTATCTTATGAATAAAGGTTACTACTATGATGAAAAAATAATTAAAAGTGAGAATGTAACAGATGAAGAATATGCATATATATCTGAAAAAATTAATACACTAAAGGGTTTCAATACAAAACTAGATTGGGAAAGACAATACTTGTATGGAAATACCTTTAAAACTATATTAGGTAGTGTTTCAACTATACCAGCCGAAAAAAAAGCAGAATATATGGAAAGCGGATATGTGTTAAATGATAGAGTTGGCACTACATATTTAGAATATCAGTATGAAAACTATTTAAAAGGAGAAAAAAATAAATATTTACTGAAAGATGATGGTACAAAAAAATTGATAGAAGAGGGTAGTAGAGGTAATGATATAGTTCTCACAATAGATATAAAATTGCAGCAAGAAGTAGAAAAAATATTAGAAGAACAATTAAGAAATGCTAAAAAAGAACCAAATACTGAGTATTATAATAGGTCTTTTGTTGTGATAACTGACCCTAACAATGGTGAAATACTTGCAATGGCTGGAAAGCAAATCGTAAAAGTTGGCAGTGGTTATGAGATTTATGATTATACTCCAGGTGTTACTACATCACCAGTCGTAGTTGGTTCTGTTGTAAAAGGTGCATCAAATATTGTTGGCTATAACACGGGTGCCTTAAAAATAGGAGAAAATAGAAATGATTTTTGTATTAAAATAGAAGCAACTCCAGAAAAATGTTCCTGGACAAAACTAGGAAGATTAAATGATGTCACTGCATTGAAATATTCATCAAATTCTTTTCAGTATCAAACCGCAATTAAAGTAGGTGGGGGAACTTATAAATATAATAAACCACTAAATCTCAATGAACAAGCATTTGAAACTTATAGAAATATTTTTAAGGAATTTGGACTTGGGACAAAGACAGGAATAGATTTACCTATAGAAAGTATAGGTTATGTTGGTAGTAATACGATGTCTGGTTATTTACTTGACTTTGCAATAGGACAATATGACACATATACACCAGTACAACTAGCCCAATATGTTTCAACAGTTGCAAATGGTGGTAATAGGTATCAGCTTCATTTACTTAAGGAAGTATATTCATCTTCATCTGCTCCATTTGATAAACTAATTTATAAATTTGAACCTCAAATATTAAATAAAGTAAATACAGAAGATAAATATTTAGATAGAGTTAAAGAAGGATTTAAAGAAGTTCTTAAAAGTGATGGGACTGGGTATGGTTATATGCCAAATAATATCAAACCAGCTGGAAAAACAGGAACAAGTCAAAGTTTTGTTGATAGTAATCAAGATGGAATAATAGATACAGAAACTCTTACTAATACATTTATTGGCTATGCACCATATGATAATCCGGTATTTTCATATGCAGTTTTATCACCTGATGTTACGCATTATGGCAATAATAGTACTTATAGAACTAGTGTAAATAAGAAAATATCTTATGAAGTTGCAAAAAAGTTCTTTGAAATTTATAAATAATTTGTTATAATATAAAAAGAAATGCAAGAAGGAGGGATTTATCATGGCTAAAAAGAATGAAGCCCGTGGTCTAGTTACATTAAAATGTACAGCCTGTGGTGAAGAAAATTATCGTACTAGTAAAAACAAAAAGAACACTCCTGAACGATTAACTATGAAAAAATATTGTTCAAAATGTCAAGCAACTGTTGATCATACAGAAAAAAAATAATAGGACTTAATCTTATTAAAAAGGAGGTATATAATTATGATAGAAGTTAATGATATTAAAAATGGAATGACACTTTTAATAGAAGGACAAATTTATCAAGTTGTAGAGTTTTTACATGTTAAACCTGGTAAAGGTGCTGCATTTATGAAAACCAAACTTAAAAATTTAAGAACAGGTGGAACTTTAGAAAAAACTTTTAATACAAGTTTAAAATTTGAAAAAGCAAATTTGACAAAGACAAATGTCCAATATTTATATGCAGCAGGTGATACATATTGTTTCATGAATATGGAAACTTATGAGCAACTTGAAATTTCTAAAGATCAAATTGGAGAAGATGCTAAATATTTAAAAGAAAATTTAAGTTTAGATTTAACTTTCTATGAAGGTGAATTACTTGGTATTTCTTTACCTGATAAGATTGAATATAAAGTAACAAAAACTGAACCAGCTGTAAAAGGTAATACTACTAATAATGCTACAAAAGATGCAGAAGTAGAAACTGGTATGGTTGTAAGAGTGCCATTATTTATTGAAGAAGGCGAAATGATTGTCATCTCTACAAAAGATGGAAAATATGCGTCAAGAGCATAAGACTGATTTCAGTCTTTTTTTTATATATTATGAAATTTTTCTTAGACTTTAAGAAAGAAAATATGCATGTGAATAAAAATATAAGTAGAAAAATATCTTCAATCTTACTACGCAATATATTATTTAAATAGTTAGCATTTCATATACTTTTAAAATATCATAATAGTTAATTTCCAATAAAAATTTTGACAATATAATTGCTTTTCTAAAATAATTTATGTATAATATATTTGTAAGATAAAGGAGTATATATATGGAAGAAAAGAAAAAAGGATTTACCCTTATAGAACTATTAGCTGTTATTATTATACTAGCAATTATTTTTTTAATAGCAACCCCTGTTATTTTAAGAATGATTGAAAAATCACGAAAAGGTGCTGCACAGGATTCAGCCTATGGAATAAGAAAGACTGCACAATCCTATTATCAAGCAAGATTGATTGAGGATGTTGAAGGAGTAACCGAAGAAATTGTAATAGATTTTAGTAAAGAATTGCCTGAAAATTTTGATTTTGATGGAGTTAGACCAACAAGTGGCAATGTGACGATTAACAAAGATGGTACCATAAAAGATGGATCATATATAATAGTTTATAATTATAGATGTCCTATTCCAAATTCTGGTAAAATTAATTGTCAGAAAAAATCTTCTAATACAGATGAACAACAAAAATATACACTATATGAAACTGGAACAGAAGTCTTTTTTAATCCGCTTACAGGACAACCATGTAATAATTATCATGATGATAATAGCCTTTCTGGTTATAATGGAAGCACTTCTACAAAAACAACAGACAATCAAACTAGTTGTTTAAAATGGTACGCATATTTAGATAGTGAAAGTAATGAGAATATAAGATTGATCTTAGATCATAATACCATTCCATTAGTAGCGTGGGCAAATAGTAAGTATGCACAAGATATTACAATTAAACCAATGAACGATATTTCACTTGCTCTTATGGATAGTACCAATGATTGGGTTGGTGTTGCAAGATATGATAATTATGAATATGATGGAATTGACTATTCAAATTATCGTGCAAGATTAATTTCTGCTTATGAACTTGCTGAAATCACTAATAACCAAAACTTTGAAACATATAATAATGATACTACTAGTTATTATTTGTATTTCGATACTAACACTAATAAATCTAACACTTATGAAACTGGAAGTTATTCACCTTTTTCATGGTTAAATAATTATACAAATTGTTGGAGTAATTGTTCAAAACCAGACAGTAATCAGCACATATATAATAAGTATGATCATGTTTATAGTGAAAGTGATTCAAAAGGATACATAACCGGATATTGGACATCTACAATGCGTAGTACTGATGGAAGTGTATGGGCTGTCAATGCTCCCGGTGCAATTAGCACGTATTCTTCTAATAATTTATATTATAATAATACTTATGGAGTAAGACCGGTCATAGAAATTACTAAAAAACAATTAGAAGATGGTATTAGTACGCTTCCAAGTGAACCTGAGAGGGATATTGATATAACATCCACAAAATATACTACATATAGTAATGGTCAAATAGTCTATTTCAACCCTATATCAGGAAAAAAATGTACAGCATCTGATGTAGTAAATAGTAGTAATAGGAAAGCTGGATGTATGAAATGGTATGCATTTTTAGATAATGAAAAAAATTATAGTGTGAATTTAATATTAGATCATGATATATCTAAAACAGACTCATTTTCTACTAGAGATATGGATAAACAATTTATTTTAAATGAGTTAAAAATTAATACTAATGCCTGGATTGGAGCAAATAAGATTGATGCAACAATTGATGGAATTGATTATACAAATTATTATGCAAGATTAATTACGGCTGATGAAATTTCGAAGATTATTGGTGTTGAATCTTTGAATACTAATGGTGTATGTTTTGAAGATTTAAGTAGTTATTCAAATTACTCATCAAATTGTCGACCAGCAACTGGTAATGCTAAATTTTCTTGGCTGTTTAATAATACAAATAATTGTACGAATAATGGTTGTGAGCAAAATGGTAACCTTGGAAATACTAGATATTGGACTTCTACAACTGTGGAAACTACAACTAATAGAATTTGGGGAGTAACAAATTCTGGTTCACTAGAGGGACTATATGTAACATCTTATGATAATGGAATTCGACCAGTAATAAATGTTTATAAATCTCTATTAAAGTAGCTAGTGCTACTTTTTTTTCCTTTATAATTGAATTTTTAATTTTTATATGTTAGAATTATATAGTAGGTAGGAGGCAACAATATGGAAAAGTATATTCCAGATGTTTATCAAAAAAGTATATATAATATTAACTATGAAAAACTATATCTTCAGGGAATTAAATGTTTATTATTTGATTTAGATAATACTTTAGTGCCTCCTTCAATAAAAGGACCAACAAAAAAAGTATCAGAATTGTTTGTTGAATTGAAGAAAATGGGATTTAGAATAGTTATATTTTCGAATAGTCCTAAAAAAAGAGTTAAACCATTTAAGGAAACACTAGAAGTTGATTGCTCAGCATCATCAAGGAAGCCTTGTAAGAAAAAGTTTTTGAAAGTTCTATCTGAATATGGGTATACAATAAATGATGTTGCAATTATAGGAGACCAAATCCTTACTGATATTTTAGGTGGTAATAAAGTAGGAATATTAACTGTTTTAGTTAATCCAGTTAGTAAAAGAGATAATATATTTACTAAATTTAATCGTTTGATAGAGAAAATAATTATTAAAAAACTTAGTAGTAAGGGTTTATTTATAAAGGGGAAATATTATGAATAAAAAATGTCGTGGATGTGGTGCTAGTTTTCAAACTAGTGAGCCTTTAAATGAAGGCTTTATTAAAGAAGAGAATTACGGAAAGAGTACATTATGTGAAAGATGCTTTAAAATAAGAAACTATGGGGAGTACCAAAAAATAACTAAGAAAAATGACGATTTTTTTGATATTTTAAATATGATTAGTAATACTGGAGATTTGGTAGTGCTAGTTGTTGATTTATTTAACATAAATAAAGACTTAACTGAAATATGCTCATATTTTAAAAATAATGATGTCTTATTAGTATTAAATAAACGAGATGTATTACCGCTTTCTGTAAAGAATAGTAATTTACTATTTTATGTTGAAAGATTAGGCTTGAATTTTATTGATAAATTAATCATAAGTACAAAAAAGAACTTCAATTTTGATGCCTTGATGAATATGATAAATCAATATAAAAAGAGTAAAAATGTTTATGTTGTAGGATATACAAATGCCGGTAAATCTTCGATGATAAATAAAATAATCTATAATTATTCAGATACAACTCTTGATGTAACTACAAGTATATTGCCTTCAACTACTTTATCAAGTGTATTAGTTGATGTTAATGATGGTCTTACACTTATTGATACTCCTGGTATTATTGATGATGGAAATATTATCAATTATTTAGAGCCAGACGATATAAAAAGAATATTACCTAGAGATGAAATTAGAACCATAACTTATCAAGTTCGTTCTAAACAGACTATTTTTGTTGATAAATTCTTAAGAGTAGACTGTGAGATGTATAATAATTTAACTTTGTATTTTTCAAATTCATTAAATATCGAAAGAATTTATAATAAAAGTGAAAAAATGCTTGATTTGCAAAGACATGATTTGATTGTGTTTGAAAATCAAGATATAGTTATTGATGGTTTGGGATTTATTAAAGTAACTAATTCTGGTAAGATAACTTTATACACTATACCTAATGTTGATATATATACAAGGACATCATTAATATAGATTTACAATCTGTGTACAGGGAGTATTGACATTTAATGTGCTAGTGTTATAATTTTAATAGAATAAGGAGTTGGTTTTATGAAAAGTACATTCAAAGTTTTGTTTGTTTCATTAATTGGTAGTATGTTTTTATTTGGAGGGTCTAAACTAATTAGTACTGAAAAGTATAGCGTAAATTCAGCTAAGAAGAATGCTAGTTATGATTTGCAATACGATCCAGCTGATTGTGTTTCTGACACCAATTCATCTTTGGTTCCACCAGCAATAGTTGTATATTATGATGAAAACGGGAATGAAATATGGCGTTGTGATAACCCATTAACACCACTTGTAACATCAACAACTACATGTGTTGATTTTAGTTTATATTCAGATTCATCTATGACTCAGCCAATAACAGGAAATAAAGTTGGTGACATTATAACTACAAGAGAAATTACATATGAACCAGGTACTCAATGTGTAACTGGTGTTCATTATATAACTAAAGTTTATGCAAAATGTAATAGTACTTGTACAAATCAAGTAAATAAAACATATACAATTCATTACATAGTAAGTGGAAGAGAAGTAGCAAGTGAAACAAGAGAATATGGGGTTAATACTACAATAATGAGTAACCCAACATCAGGAAATTTTGATGGATGGTATACAGATTCACAAATGGCAACAAAATTAAGCACAAATAATACAAGTGCACTAAATATAGTAGAGAAAAAAGACTCAAACAATTGTGTAGTAGGTTATGAAGATGTTTATCTATATGGAAAACCAACACAAGATGATGTATGTACAACTCAGATAAATAAAACATATACAATTCACTATGTAGTAAGTGGAAAAGAAGTAGCAAGTGAAACAAGAGAATATGGAGTTAATACTACAATAATGAGCAATCCAACATCAGGAAAATTTGATGGATGGTATACAGATTCACAAATGACAACAAAATTAAGCACAAATAATACAAGTGCACTAAATATAGTAGAGAAAAAAGACTCAAACAATTGTGTAGTAGGTTATGAAGATGTTTATCTATATGGAAAACCAGTGCAGGATGATGTATGTACAAATGAGGTAAACAAAGAGTATACAGTTTATTTCATAGTTGATGGAAAACAAGTAGCAACTGATAAAAGAGTATATGAAAGTCATGTTGGTATAACAAGTTCCCCATTCATAGAAAATCTTGATGGATGGTACAGAGATTCACAAATGACAATAAAGTTAGAGGCAAATGATATAAGTGATTCAGATGTAGTGGAGAAAAAAGACTCAAATAATTGTGTAATAGGTTATGAAGATGTATATTTATATGGTAGAACAACACAAAATATTAATCCAGACACTGGTGATAATATTATAATATATATATCTTTAGGTATTGCGTTGATTTTATGTAGTAGTATAGTTGTGAAAAAAGTAGCATGTAGATAGTAAAAGAATATATTAAATTTGAAAAACTCATTTATGGGTTCTTTGTCAAATAGTGTTGGTGGACAATAAATTTGATAAATGAATTGTGAATATGGAGGATGATGAAAATCATC
>CAKOTD010000018.1 GCA_934120015.1 uncultured Bacilli bacterium | reverse complement strand
AAGAGACTGATATAATCAATCTCAAATATCTTTATTACCATGGATTGGTAACTTTACACAAAGTTTTTTACACTCTCGTTAGATTACATTATTATTTTCTTATATTAAATTTTAAATTTTTTAATTACAATTATCTGAAATTGAAATAGAAACTCCTTGCATATGATCATAATATGAATCAACAGTACTATTATTGAATTTTACAACTCCTCCACGACCAGATGATGAAATTATATATTCTTTTGAAACAGCCTCACCAACGGCAGTTGATGCATGTTGATATGTGCCAAAAACTTGATAAGTATTATCTCGATAGTCACAAGTAACAGACAATGTACTTTCCATATTAATAACACTTGTACTTGTTGGTAATTTCATAGAAATCCCAAAACCACCGATAACATATGGAGCATTATAACCGGAACTACTTATATCATAATTTTGTATTTTATTTGAATTAGAACTAGAACTATATTTTAATTGACCCCATATAGTACTTTCTGTTGGTACAATATTGCTAAACCTAAATGCCATGATATCATAAGATCGTACTTTAGGCATAATTTTCCACTGATTATTTAATACAAATTGCAATGAATAACTTCCATTTGAAGACACATTTACAATATATTGTTTTAATGTTAATTTTTTGTAAGTTGTTTCATGATTAACACCATAAAGTGCAATATCACTAAAAGACTCATATGCCATTTCATATTCTTCTTGTGTCACCAAACGTTCAACATAATCTGATACATTACCATAAAAATCTATATCGTATTCTGATTTTACATATATTGTTTGTTTACCAACATATTCATAGGTCTTATCTTTTTCAATATCAAATATTTCTTGAGACATTCCATCTACAGAAGCTTCTCCAAATATTTCCACTAATCTATTATATTGTTCCTGTGTCATTTCAACGTTGTTATCATTTCTTAATGCAAATACATTTTTTGGTAATGCTATCATCATCCCCAAAAATATTATAAATAAAATTCCTTTTTTCATCATATATTTTCCCTTCTAATTTTATTTTACATTTCTTTTATAATATTTTAATTTCTAATTTACTACCTTTTAAACTAAATAATTTTGTAATATCACCTGCCTTCACATTTCAATCACATTACTTAACAATCACTCCCTTCAATAATTATAAATATTTAAACTTTTAAAACATTTGGGAATTTTATAAAATATAATCTATTAGCATAACTTTTTCAAGAAAATTATAACCAAATATGTTATTTCTTTAAACCACTTAATGGTTTATTTTGGTAGATTCTGGTAGAATTATTTTACAAATTTCAGTTTTCATAAAAAATGACATAAAACTAACAAAAAAAGCCAATCACTTAGCTTAATATATAATTTACAATAGTGCTTTAAAATATAACATTAAAAGTAGTTTTATATTTCTTTTAATATAAACTAATAACTGCTTTTTTGTTACTACAGCATCATTACCACTTGCAACAGCAATCCCCTTAAATAAATCTTTAACACTCATTTGTTCATTTGTTTCAAGAAGAATTTGGCTACCACCCATACTTGATGCATTTTCAGATACTGTTACAATATCGTCCCATCCAATTACACCTTTTTCAATATTTTCAACAATTAATAACATTGACATCATTTTTGTCATAGATGCTGGTTCTAATTTTTCATGAGAATTTTTTTCATATATAATCTCACCAGTTGATGCTTCTATTAAAATTGCACTCTTAGCATTAGGTGCCAAATCAACAGTTTCGGCTTTTACATGTGTTAAAAATAATAAACTAATACATAAAATTAAAAATATTTTTTTCATATATAATTTCACCTCTATTAGAATTTATGAAATATTTGTCTGTTTATGTATATTTATTAATATATTTGTAGATATTTAAAAGAAATCAATAACTATTTCTTTTAAAATTTCAAGTATTCGTCCCTTGACTTAGTCTTTTCTCAATAAAACCATCATTACTAATTTTATAATATTTATAAAATAAACCATTTATTGTAATAAAAGAATATTCAGATGATAAAAGCATACCAATTGCTGTACAAAATGGAAACTTAACAATAGTTAAGAAATAATTTATTTTATAAAATCAACATAGTGTTATAATCAAGAACCTAATAATATTGCAATCAATCTTACTAAAACCATAATTTAACCTTCCTATAAAATCATATACCACGTTAAACATAAACACTCAAGAACATAAAAGAAAAGACTTATAAATAGCATAAAAATAAATTTTACTTACATTAATACATCTCTTCTTTTATCAAATAACTATTTACTACAATTTGTTTATTAGTGCCAATATGACAAGTTATTAATGTAAGCATTTTTACATTATTTGTATCATTTATTTCTATCTTTCCATCCTTTTCTACCTCAAATATACTATTTACTTCATAAGTATATTTAACCCCATTAAATAGAATATATATTTTATCATTTAATTCTAATTTAGATAAATTATTAAAATAAGCATTATAATTAGATCCCGAATGAGATGCAAGAAAAAGATGGCTGTAGAATTCATTAGGCATTGTTGAACCTTTTAATATTTCTACATTATATTTGACATTATTTTCAGTACTATCAATATTATAAAGACTTTTTTCTAAATTAATTTTAGGAATACTTATAACAGCAAATACATTGTTAACATTATCATTTGTATCATTTATCTCTATAGATTTATCAGTATTATCAGTTATATCATCTTTTATACTTGTATCATCATAATATTTTATAATTTCTTTTTTGCTTTCATTTATATAATTATTTTTCTCTTTATAAAAATGATAATGCGTCATAAATCCATAACCAATTAATAACAAACCTATAATTATTAAAATAAAACTACATAAATATTTTCTTTTTACCATATATATTTAATAAAATTCCCAATATAATTAAAAGGTTTGGTAATAAAAAATTTTGTTTATTTGCACCTGTATTTGGTACCTCTATTTCTTTCTTTATATTAACAAGATTAAATTCTAATGTTTCATTATCATTAGTAATATTAAAATATACTTTTTCATCATTAATAATGTATCCATCTATCGTACTTATCTCTTTATAATAATATTTTCCATAACTAAGTTCTACTTCAATATTTCCATCTTTATCAGTAACACCTTTATAAATTATTTTATCATTTTCATCATATATATTTATATGAACACCATCTAATGAATTATTACTTTCATCAACCTTATGAATTATAACTTTAGATTTAATCTTTTCATTTTTTAAAGTTACTTTAACATTTTGATTATTTCTTTTTATTTCAAAATATACTTTTTCACTATTAATCCTGTAACCATCACTTGCATCAGTTTCGATAATATAATATTTTCCTATTGGCAACTTATTTAAAATAATTTTCCCATCTTCATTTGTCATACCAGTATAAATTAATTCATCATTTTCCGTATAAATTTCTATTTTGGTATTAGGTACAACTTTCCCATTATCTGCATCTTTCTTTATTATTTCAAGATTACCATTTTTTAAATAATTTGTTGCTTCATAATATTCTAAAACAATAGGCGTAGTTGCATCTGTTTCTTTTAATTCAAAATAATAGTTTTCCTTATTAAGGATATAATTACTATTTGTTTTTGTTTCAACTAAATAATACTTCCCAAGTGGTAACTTTTTACTAATTACATACCCATCTTCATTTGTTGTTAATCTGTCTACTAGCGTTCCTTTTCTATAATAAATAGTTGTTCCATCTGGAGATATTATATCCTCACTTGCATATATATTAAATTTAACAGATGATAGTGGTATTTTATCAAAAGAATAATTATCGTCTTTTATCTTAAAAATCTCACCATACTTTTTAATTTCTATTTGCCCCATTACCTGATTATTCATGTACTCTACAATAACAAATGTTCCATATGATGTATATTCAAATTCTGTATTATCATTAATTGAAAACATTACACCTTCATCATTTAATAAATAACCCTTTGGTGCTTCTATTTCTATTACTTTATAATTACCTGCTTCTAACTTTAAATATGTTGTCATTATACCATTTTCATCTGTTTCAAATGTATCTAATAACTTACCACCAACATATTGTGAAACATATTCATTTGTATCCATATTTAATATTTTAAATTTTGTTCCTGATAATTTAATTACATTACCTGTTGTTGAATCTTTCTTAACTAGCTTTAAATAAGCAGCTATTTTATTATTAAGAATATTATAATAATGCTTAAGCGGGCTATTGTCATCTACATTAACATAAAAATCATGTATTTTTTGATATCCATTTACAACATTTTTTTGATGAAATCTCCATGTCCCATAAGGTAAATCAACTAAAGCATAGCCATTTTTATCGGTAATAATAGTATCATACTTAAAGTTATTACTATCATATATTTCAAATATAATATTTGCTTCAGCATTAACAAACATAGAATTTCCTTCAACATAATCATATTGTTTTAATATACTTATACGATTTTTGATTATATCTTCTTTTGATATAACATTAATTTCTAAATCATCACTATCTATAAAAACATCATATATATTATTATCTATCTTATATCCTTTAGGTGCTTCTATTTCTTTTACCTTATATTTTCCATATGGTAATTCTTTAGAAGTACCAATACAATCATCATTTATGGTAATAGTGTCAACTACATTATTATTTATATCTATTATTTGATATTTTGCACCACTTAAAATCCCTTCTCCTAATGGTTTACATGTGTTTGTTTCACTATCTTGTTTTGTTATTTTTATTTTTCCTTTTATGATTTCTTCTCGAGATGTAACATTAATTTCTAAATTATCACTATCTATAAAAACATCATATATATTATTATCTATCTTATATCCACTAGGTGCTTCTATTTCTTTTACTTTATATTTTCCATATGGTAATTCTTTAGAAGTACCAATACAATTATCATTTATGGTAATAGTAGCAACTACATTATTATTTATATCTATTATTTGATATTTTGCACCACTTAAAATTCCTTCTCCTAATGGTTTACATGTGTTTGTTTCACTATCTTGTTTTGTTATTTTTATTTTTCCTTTTATGATTTCTTCTCTAGATATAACATTAATTTCCAAATTATCACTATCTATAAAAACATCATATATATTATTATCTACCTTATATCCTTTAGGTGCTTCTATTTCTTTTACCTTATATTTTCCATATGGTAATTCTTTAGAAGTACCAATACAGTTATCATTTATAGTAATAGTATCAACTACATTATTATTTATATCTACTATTTGATATTTTGCCCCACTTAAAATTCCTTCTCCTAATGGTTTACATGTGTTTGTTTCACTATCCTGTTTTGTTATTTTTATTTTTCCTTTTATAACATCTTCAAATACATCAACATGAACATTTTTACTATTACTATTTATATCAAAGTAATATTTATTATTATCTAATTTATAACCCATTGAACTTTTTAATTCTTTTAAATAATAATTTCCATATGATAAAATATTTTCACTTTCAGCATAACCATTTTCATCTGTTGTAATAGTTCCCATAAGAATATCATTATCACGTCTATATATGCCATATTCTGCTCCCTTTAATGTTGCCTCTCCTTGTCTAACACCTATTTCAGAATCCTTCTTTTGAATATTAACCTTACCATATTCAGCATTTATAATAAACTCTCCCTCGATATTATCCACAATACCAGGTATTATTTGATCCTGATATACATCACTTACAAATATTTTATAACTTGAAGTATAAGTTTCTTTTTTCTCCAATTTAATATTTATTTTCCCACTCTTATTTGGTACTATTGATAATTTATTATTATCAATCAAATAAGAATTTGAATCATAGTTAATATTATAATTACTAAGTACACCATTACTATCATTTAGTACTAATTGTTCTCCAACTAGTACACTAAACTCTTTAGAATCAAAACTTGGTTTAACTTTATGATTAGATATTAATCTTTCTATTTCCCCTTTTTCTTTTAAAATATCAAGTTCATCACCTTCACCAAATCTTTGAGTGAAAAAAGTTACCTTTGTATTACCACCCTTTACAGTTTCCCATATCATTGCTTGCGTAGCGGCCCTATATTCAAGTGTTTGATGACCATGATAATTATATCCATAATAAGCAATTAATAAAACTCTTTCTTTAATAGAATCTGGTATACCTGTACTATTCCAATCACCTAATGTAAGTGGTCCCCCTTCATGTGTACTTGGATCCAAGCAATATGAATCAATTCCATCTAAATAATAATATCTAAACGAACCCGAACCATGGTATCCATCACTTTTTCTATCCCAATAGTATCCAGAAAATGATGTTGTTAATTCTGCAGCACTTACCTTACCTATAGAAATTAGAAATACTACTATTATAATTAACTTTATTCCAATATTCCTTAAATTCATTGTTTTTTCACCTCATATATATAATACAATTAAAAATTAAATAATCCTTCCTAGTAAAAAAACATTTGCACACTTTTAAACATTGTAATTTTTTTATTTTAAGTTTATAATTATTATGGTGAGAATATGAAAAAGAAAAAAACAAAGATAAATTATAAAAATCTTAGTAAATTAATTATTATAATTATTTTAGTTATTTGTATAATTTTTGGAATAAAGCAAATTATATATCATAATACTAACGAATACAAATTAAAAGAATTAGGTTATAATAATAATCAAATAAAAGAAATAGTAAAACTTGATAAAAAATATATAGATAAAGTTTTATCTATTGATTACAATGAATTTCTTCTTAAATTATTTAAAGAAAAATACTTTATATTTGATAATACTGATAGATATCTTAATTATCATCTTAAAAATGAAGAAATTGATAGTACTAATGTAGTTGCAATTGTAAACGTAAACGGAGATTATGAACATTACACAAAAACTCAAAAAGCAGATCTTTCTAAAGGAAAACTATTACTTGTTAATAAGTATAACTTTTTAGATGAAAAATATGAACCTGATAATTTATATGATGTTAGAAACTGGTATGCTTATGGTGAAAATACAATAATTGAAGAAGTATATGATCAATTTATTGAAATGTTTAATGATGCTAAAGAAGAAGGATTAACACTTATTATTACATCAGGATTTCGTGATTATGATTTGCAAAAAGATTTATATGTAGAATCACAAGATGAATATGGAACAGAAGAAACAGACAAATTAATTGCTAGACCAGGTTTTTCAGAACATCAAACCGGATTATGTTTAGATATTGCAACATATGATGTTGTAATGGAAGAATTTGAAGAAACAGACGAATTCAAATGGATGCAAAAGAATGCCTATAAATATGGATTTATTTTAAGATATCCAAAAGGTAAAGAAGCAATAACCGGTTATAGTTATGAATCTTGGCATTATAGATATGTTGGTATAGATGTTGCAAAAGAAATAAATGATTTAGGTATAACCTTTGATGAATATTACACATATTATGTAAAATAGTATCTTATACTATTTTTTTCATATAATATTATGGTGATAGAATGTTTTATGAATGCATTAAAGTAATAAATAATCCTGAAGCTATTAATATACTTGTCAACAAAAGTAATAAATTACCAGATAACTTCATACCAAATGATTTAGAATTAATTAATGCTAAATATACAATTAAACCAATTTATTTAAAAAAAGAAGCCAAAGAAGCTTTCGAAAAATTATGTAAGGACGCCGAAAAAGAAGGATATAAAATTTTAGGAGCATCGGGTTATAGAAGTTATTCATATCAAAAACAACTATATTATAATTACATAACAGAAAAAGGATTAGAATACGCAGATAGTTGTTCAGCAAGACCAGGTCACTCTGAACATCAAACAGGACTTGCTATTGATGTAGAAGGTTCAAATGGTACCTATGATGATTTTTTAAATACCAAAGAATTTGCTTGGATGAAACAGAGTGCATATAAATATGGTTTTATTTTAAGATATCCAGATGGTAAATCTCATATAACTGGCTTCAAATATGAGCCATGGCATTATAGATATGTGGGAATTAGTGATGCTACTAAAATTAACGATCTTAATATTACTTATGAAGAATATAAAAATGATAGAGCTTAAAATCTATCATTTTTCATAATTCCATAATCCTAATTTACCTTTTATAGAGATTGGGTTATCATACCTAACGATATTCTCTAGTTTCCAAGCATATAAATTAACATGATTATTATAATATATATTATTATTTTGTTTTCTTAATAATTTATCTAAATTCGTATCTACCAAAATACAATCTGTAAGAGTTGCTTCCCCAATAATTGCACCATATATATAATTTAAACCATAATTTTTAAATTTGGCTATTTCATTTTTATCAGGATTCATCCCAGCATGAATTAATATCTTTCCACGATAATTTGTTTTCCAACTTCTAAATTCATAGGTTTTAAGTCCATAAACAATAAGTGTGGCCCACGGATTTTTTATAGTTAATACTTTCAATTACAATCACCTATATTTATTATAGGTTATGATAGTAATAAAAGTCTAGCCTTCTATAGAAAAAAGATAGAAAATTTATCTATCTTTATACAAATTTACAACAAGGTCCATTGTCAATATTGCTTACTTGAGTTTCTTCTGAACAAGTATATTGTGGAGTATAACTATGATTGTATATATGTTTATTTACAACATGAGTATGAATTGGGCAAACGTGTGGAACTTCATGATAGAACTCTTTTTCTATACAATTAGTAATAGTTGGTTCCATTACACATTGTTCCATTTGCATTTGCTGTCTGCAACATCCACCCATCATTTTTGGTTGTCTGTTACAATTACAATTTCTTCCGAACATATTATTATTTCCCCCTATCTGTTTTATAATATGAAGTCATAATAATATTGAATATGTTATTTGCCTTATTTTAAATATTTATTTAAAATGGCATTTTAAAATTTCCACTTTTAAATTGTTTCATCATTAATTTCATTTGCTCGAATTGTTTTAAAAGTCTATTTACTTCTTCTACACTTCTTCCAGATCCCTTTGCTATACGAATCTTTCTACTTGCTTTTAATATATCTGGGTTTCTTCTTTCATCAGGAGTCATAGATAAAATTATTGCTTCAATGTGTGCCATATCTTTTGGATCAATCTTTACCTTATTTAAACCCATCTTAGAGGCCCCTGGAATTAATTTAATTAAATTTTCAAGAGGTCCTAATTTTCTTATTTGCTTTAATTGTGATAAAAAATCTTCCAAATCAAATTTACCAGAGTTCATTTTTTTAGCTGCTTTCATTGCTTCATCCTGATCAATTACCTCTTCGGCTTTTTCAATCATAGACATCAAATCACCCATGCCTAAAATTCTTGTTGCCATTCTATCTGGATAAAATTCCTCTAATCCATCCATCTTTTCACTAACACCAATAAACTTTATAGGCACATTAGTTAAATGTCTTACTGATAAAGCAACTCCACCTCTTGTATCACCATCTAATTTTGTAAGAATGGCTCCGGTTAAACTTAAAGCATTGTTGAAACCTTCTATAATATTAATAGCATCTTGACCCATCATACTATCAATAACTAATATTATTTCATTAGGCTTTACTACTTCATTAATATTCTTAAGTTCATCCATTAATTGTTCATCAATATGAAGTCTACCTGCTGTATCTATAAGAACGTAATCAAAACCATTTTCTTTGGCATAGCTAACAGCATTCTTAGAAATTTCGACAGGATTATTCTTTCCTTCTGAATAAACTTCAATATTTAATTCTTTTCCTATTTGTTTTAACTGATCAATAGCAGCTGGTCTATAAACATCACAGGCAACAAGTAGTGGTTTTTTAGCATACTTTTTTCTAAGCAATCTCGATAACTTTCCAATCGTAGTTGTCTTACCACTACCCTGAAGCCCAACTAGCATTAGTATAGAAGGTTTTCCATTTATATATAAATCTTTTTTCTCACCACCTAATAACTCTACTAGTTCATCTTTTACAATTTTAATAAATTGTTCACTAGGCTTTAAACTCTTAACTACTTCTTCACCTAAAGCTTTTTCTTTCACAGTTGCTATAAATTCTTTAACAACTGTATAATTTACATCTGCTTCAAGTAATGCTAATCTTAATTCTCTAGTTATTTCATTAATGTTATCTTCAGTTATCTTTCCATAACCTCTTATTTTGTTAACTGCATTTTGTAATCTTTCACTTAAACTTTCAAACATTTTAATCACCTTCATTTATTATATAATAAAACATGAAAAAAATCTATGGTTACATAGATTATCTATTCACATTCCATCTGGCAAATACATCACAATTTGAACTACCCGGTGCCGGATTTGGCATTGGTATAGATACTATTGTTGGAACTTTAAAAGCACTTCCAAATGCTACACCTACACCTGGATGAAAACTTTTTGGTTTTTCTACTATTTCAGCATTAATATTTGGAAGCATTCTTTTAATATAATCAATATCTCTTGGGTGATTTATCCTAAATATTAAAAAGTTTGAACACTGTGAAACTACCGTTTCAGATATTTCAACGGGCCTTTGTGATATTAAATTAAGAATAATACCAAATTTTCTACCTTCTTTAGCTATTCTCTCAAAAATATTATAACCAATTAACAAATTGTCATTATCATTACGTACATATCTATGAGCTTCTTCTAAGAAAATATGGAATGGTATTGAAGCTCTATTCGGTAACTTCTTAACAAAGTCAAAAACCAAGTGAGAATATATTTTAGTAATAACCCTACCAAACCAATCATCTACATCCTCAAGATTAAAATCAATAATTTGAGCTTTTCTACCATTGAAACTAACCAAACTAGCTATATAATTATCTAAAGTAACATATTTATCATATGCAAAATAATCAGCATATTCACCTATAACAAGAGAATGTAATTTAACTTTTAAGCTAATTGCCGAACTATATGCTTTTTCATTTTGAAGTAATCCCTCAGAAATAAGTGTATATTCAAGAGCATTTTCTAAATCTTTAAGAGTATAATAATTCATAGTTTTAGGATCATACTTATCCAAATCATCCTTTATAAAACTTGCAACATAGCTTGTTAATAAATTACTTTCAGAGAATCCACCTTCTCTATCTATTAAAAAACATTCCCTAAATTTTCTTACATAACCTAACCCTTGTACTGGTGCTTCTAAATTAAATTTACTTGTACTACAAGTTGATATTAAAGCAAATATATCATTTCTTTTTGCTGCAGCAGGTGCATTTGTATAAAGAACTGTCATAATTGCCTTAGCTAGCAAATGGTTCTTGTAATCCTCTGCTTTTTCATCTGACTGAGAAAATATTGAAACTATTTTTAACATTCTTTCAATTATTGGTAATTGAGAATGTTCAGTTGCTGATAAGAGTAAAGCCATATCATCAACATTTAAAAGCCATAATGGAATCCTAAGTAATTCACATCCATCTTTTTTATTAGTAGTATAAACCTTAAAATTTAAATTTGGATTTATTTCATTGATATTTTTAAAAGCATTACGATATTCTCCATAAGTATCAAATACTAAAAAATTAGCATTATATGGAAGTAAATTCGGTGACTTAAAAACACTCTGTAACATACTTGCAAAAGAACAAGATTTTCCACTCCCTGTATTTCCAAATACAGCTAAATGATGACCAAATAAATCATTTATATTAACTGTAATTGGATGATTATTATATAATGGGGATATTCCAAGTTGAAAACTATCTTTTTTATTACTTAATATTAAATCAAGTTCATTATCATTAATTAATCTTAAAGATGATGATAATGGCGGTTTTCTAATAATTCCACCTATAAATTTTCCATCTACAAATTCCCCTAAAAAAATCACCTTAACTAAATCTTCACTAACATCCTCTACTTCGGCAACAAACTTACTATTTTTATCTTCAAAAATAACATGCATATTCATTAAATTAGATGTAGCATCAAGTCCACCTTCTATTTTGATATGTGCTACATTATTATTCATATAAACTATCTTACCAAACATATTAATCAAGCCCCTTAATCATTTATTATTTCATTTATTCTTTTTTTTAAATTTTCATCCATTAAATAGGAAATTTCTTCTAATTTCTTATTTTTTTCATATATTTTAAGTTTACTTTCAAAGTCAATTAATTTATCATTTACATCCTTTAATTGTTTATGAACTGCATTTCTACTTATATTATAAGACTCACTCATTTCTGATAAAGTTAAATTATTAAAGTAATAATCTTCAAAATATAATCTCTGCTTTTCAGTTAATAACTTAAAATAACAATCATATAATTGAGTTAAATAAACATCTCTTTCTATCAAAATAACACTTCCAATAACATTGATAATAAAATAAGTATCCCAAATATAATATAAACAATAGTTAAATACTTTCTTTTATAAACTTTTACATTATTATAAGCCATTGTAAATAATGTAAAAGAAAGAAGTATATATACAATATTTAGAAATGATTTTTCAAATATTGATATAAAAAGCATAATAGCAGAACATAAAGTTAATATAAATTGTATAAATAAACCTATATTTTTATTTTTCATTTTTACTCACCATATCCTTAAATAATCCATATATATATTTTTCTATATCAAATATTCTTAAATCATCCTTACCTTCACCAAGTCCAACATATTTTACTGGAATAGCAACACTATCTTTAATAGCAAGTACTATTCCACCTTTTGCTGTGCCATCTAGTTTAGTAAGCACAATACCAGTAATATTTGTTATTTCTTTAAAACTCTTTGCTTGACTAATACCATTTTGACCAGTTGTAGCATCAACAACTAACAATGTTTCATGAGGTGCCGACGGAATAATTGTACCAATTACCTTATTAATTTTTTCAAGTTCATTCATTAAGTTAACTTTATTTTGAAGTCTACCTGCTGTATCTATTAAAACAATATCAAAATTTTCATTTTTTGCTTTTGTTAGTCCATCATAAACAACACTTGCTGGATCGGCATTTTCTTTAGAAATTACTACAGTATTAGATTTCTTTCCCCATTCAATAATTTGTTCAACAGCACCTGCCCTAAATGTATCACCAGCAATTAGCATAACCTTTTTACCTTCATTGGATAATTTAGTTGCCATTTTACCAATCGTAGTAGTTTTACCAACACCATTTACACCAACAAACAAAATTACTGTCGGATTTTCATCTTTAGAATAATTTATTTTATTAACAATAACCTCATTATTAACATATATGATAAACATCTCATCAACTATTATTTCTCTTAAATCATTAACATCAACAATATTTTCATCTTTAACTCTTCTTTTTAATTTATCAACAAATTTTAGAGCCGTATTAACTCCAATATCAGCACCAATTAAAATTTCTTCTAATTCTTCAAAATATTCATCATCTAACTTTTTATGTTTCTTACTAAGTAAATTTAATTTAGAAGAAACACTTTCACGAGTCTTTTCAAGACCTTTTTCATAACTATTAATTTCTTCTGTATTATCCTTGTTTTTAGAAAATATATTTTTAAATTTGTCAAATAATCCCATATTATCACCACTATCAATTCTACACTATATTTATTTAAAATACTAGTTTAAATTACTTTTTTTTGAATGAATTATGATTTTTCAAATCAGAATAATCACATATATAATTTTCTACATTTCTCGCATGATTAATCATTTTACTATTATAATATTTTGTGTTAATCATAACTATATCTATATTACCTAATTCCTTTGCAATTCTTATATCATCAGTAGTAACAGAGTCATAACATATCAAAAAATCTGGATTCATATTATTTACAGCTATATTTTCATTTACTCTTTGATTTATTAAAATTTCGTTATAATCCATAGTTTTCTTAAGTAATTCATCAGGTGTAAATATTTCATTTACCCTCTTTGTTGAATATTCTTGACTTGTAAAAGAATCTGCATGAAACATATGCATAATATAATCAATATTTAAATGCTTAAAACCAACAGCAGTATACTTTTTCACATCTTGAAAGGCACCCAAATGTTGATTACCTATAATAGATATAGATAAAGTTTTTGTATTGGATCTATCATTCCATCTAATACTTTCACATCGTTTATTTCCAGTTAAATGAATTGGCATAATAAATTCTTCACCAGATAGTTCATATATCTTTATACCATCATTAAGTTCAAACTTCTTCTCATTAAATAATGGTATGCCTTTATTTATAAGATCATAAGCATAATTTTGACAATTTCTAAAATCATCATAAAAATAACTACTCAAATCCAAAGATAATTTATTATATAAATCTTTTTTCCCAATTAAAGATAATTCATTGAACTCTAGTATTTTCTTATATATATTTATTCTATCTAAAGGTACAACATTTGCACTTATACTATCATTAAATTTAACTATACTAGACATATTAGCTAATACATTAAAACAAACATCACCAAAATACTTATCTATTAACATTTCAAGCATTTGCTTTTCAGTATAATTGATTAAAAAAGAATCCAAATTATTTTTATTATTATATAATAAAGTATAAAAATCATAATCACTAGTTTCTATTTTTTGATTAAATCTAAAATTATTCAAAATAACTTTATAATCATCAAACAAAACACCTTGCATATTATTTATTTTAGTATCATAACTTTTTATTCTTAAATTATTTATTGTTTCATACAAATAATAATTATTGGAAATTAAATTCTGAGCAAAGATTCTATATTTACCTATATCATTAATATCTAAATATTTATCTATAAATCTTTTAATATATTTAGAATTAGATGATACCACTAATCCTTTAACAATTAGATCATTTATTGTAGAAATATCAAAATTATAAAGCATTAATTCAAAGTAACTGTCATCAAGTAACTTATTTACAGCCTCTATAGGTAAGTAACATAATAAATAGTTACTTCCAGTCATTTGCTTTAACTTATATGTATTGTTCATGACTAATGTATATAGTTCACTATTATTCATATATCCAAATAAATTTATATTTCCTTTTTCTATTATTTTATCAAAAATACTTTTACAAGCCATACCACCTAAATAGTTCATACTTGAATTTAAAAATCCATTATCCATAATAAGCTTAATAATTCTATCATCATTTAAGATATCATTTTTTACATAACTATGTAGTGTCATAATAGCATTTATCTTATCAACTACCTTTATATCATCAATAACTTTCTCTATGGCATATTTATCAAAAAAAATCAATAATTCAGAGTCTGTAAGACTTTGAATTAACCATACAAAAGGATAATGATTATCAGGTTCAAAGAAATAATCTTTAATATTTTTATTACCAAGCAAATCTTTTCTATCAGAATTATTTAAAACATAATCAGTAAGTTCTCTGCCTTTTTTAGGGATTAAAAAATCAGTATAATTCATACAATCACCATTTATATTATAACATATACTAGACAAAATTCAAAAAAAAGGTTATAATTATTGAGTTGCTTATTGACTAATTAAGAAAGGAGTTTTTATGAAATTTTTTAAACCTGAGGGAACAAAAGTATTTGCCTTAGGAGGACTTGGAGAAGTCGGAAAAAACATGTATTGTATAATGCATGGTGATGAAATTGTTATAACGGATGCCGGAATTACATTTCCTGCCGGAGAATTAATGGGAATTGATTATGTTATTCCTGATTTTACATTTTTAAAGCAAAATGAAAAGAAAATTAAAGCTTTATTTATAACTCATGGTCATGAAGATCATATTGGAGCTATTCCATTTTTATTACAAACAGTAAATATTCCATATATTTATGCTCCTAATCAAGCTGTTGGGCTTATTAGAAAAAAACTTGAAGAAAGAGCAATAAATTATAAAAATTTAATGATATATACGGAAAAAACTAAAGTTAAATTTAAAAATATAACAGTAGAATTTTTTAGAACTACTCACTCTATTCCAGATTCACATGGTATCTGTATTACAACACCTGATGGTATTGTTGTTACAACAGGAGATTTTAAATTTGACTTTACACCAATTGGACCTATGGCAAACCTACATAAAATGGCTGAAATCGGTTCAAGGGGTGTAACACTTTTGCTTAGTGATAGTACAAATGCCTTAAATGAAGGAATGTCTATTAGTGAATCAAAAGTTGATGAAGCTTTATCAGAAATATTTACTAAACACAAAGGAAGAATTATAATAGCTACATTTGCTTCAAACATTTATAGATTAAAACACATTGTTGATACTTGCAAAAGAAATGATCGTAAAATTGTTACATTTGGTAGAAGTATGGAAACAAATATTGAAATATCTATAGAAGGTGGATACATTAAAAACAAAAATATTTTTATTACACCTGAAGAAGCTAAAAATTTAGAACCAAGTAAAGTTTGTATACTATGTACAGGTAGTCAAGGTGAACCTCTTGCTGCTCTTACAAGAATAGCTAATGGTAGTCACAAACAAATTAAACTTCAACAAGATGACATAGTAATTTTCTCTTCATCAGCAATTCCGGGAAATGCTCTTAGTATTTCTAAAACTATAAATAAATTATATTTAAAGGGAGTTGAAGTTTATACAAACACTTCATTATCCGATATACATACATCAGGGCATGGAAATAAAGAAGAGTTAAAATTAATGATACATCTAATTAAACCAAAATATTTTATGCCATTTCATGGTGAATACAGAATGTTAAAAAGTCATGCTGATGTTGCAGTTGATTGTGGAATTCCCAAAGAAAATACTTTTGTTTTAGAAAATGGTGATGTTCTTTCTATTAATAAAGGAATAATTACTAGAGATCAAAAAATAATTGCTAATGATATATATGTTGATGGAAATCGTATTGGTGATATAGGTAGTGCTGTAATTAAGGACAGAAAAATCATGGCAAGTGATGGTATTGTTGTAGTAATTGTAAATATAGATACAATTAATAATCGTCTACTTACAAAGCCTAATATTACAACCAGAGGATTTGTTTTAGTTAATGAAAATGAATTATTACTAAAAAAATTAGAAGATATAAGCAAAAATGCTATTTTAAGCAAACTAAACAAAGAATTAAATTATACTGAAATAAAATCCGAAATAATAAATGAATTATCTACATACATATATGATCAAACAGGAAGAAAACCTATTATTCTGCCTGTTATAATGAATATAAAAAAAGATAATTATTAAAAGCTAAAAACCGTTTTCAATGAAACGGTTTTTTTTAATATAAGAAATCATGTATAATTTTTCAAGTTGATAATTAATTTTATTTAATATGTACTCTAGTATTATTAAGCTCTTTTTCAATATTTAATTTTTCAGTTGCATTAGAACCAGTATTTATCAAATCATTCATAATAGATGAATGTTTATTACTCATAATATTAGTATCTTTACAATCAAGTTTATTATATATTAATTCAGCATTTTTATATAATATCTTATCTATTTCATCTTCAGTAAAATATGGTTCTAACCTCCTTCTTATTTCTTTATTTATACAGGAATAATCAAAGTTTGATGTATATTTATATTCCATACATCCATATGAAAAATCCATATCATCGGTGCTTATACAAATATTATCAATACTTCCAGTCAACTCTTTAACATAAAGTATATGTTTTATATAAGATGCATTTAAATATTCAATATAACTATTATAATCATCAGTTCCTATCAGTTTAATCTTATTAGATAGTGAACCTTTTAATACAAAATTACAATTGTTAAACAAACCTATTTTACCACCTGCTTGGATTAAGTCTTTTATTTGCTTATCAGTTAAATTTCTAGGAATGTCACTTAAACTTCTTACATTAGAATGTGAGGCATAAATTACCGGATTAATACCATTTTTTCTATAATCTTCTACAACTGCTAAAATTCCATAAAATGTTTTTTCATTAGCATGTGATAAGTCGATTCCTATATTTAATTCTATGGCTTTTTTAATGAGTTCAATTCCAAGAGGTGTTAGACCAGTATCACTCCTATTTCCTGATCCATATATACTCTTATTATTCCATACTGGAACAATACAATTAAGCCCCAAATTTTTTAGTTCTTCTAATTCATCAATCTTTAAATAATCACAGCCCTCAATAGAAGTTAATACCTTTATATCATTTGGTACATACTTATGTAGTAAATCCATACATATTTTAAACATCTCAAGAATACTACCATTTGGATCATAATACTCTTTATGATACTCTTCTTCCATTTCATCTATACTCATAAAACAAAGATTAGCAATTAATCCATGAACATTATTAATATTATAATTCTTTACCCAATTTTCAATATAAGTAAAATTATTTTCTTTATAACACATATATAATTTTGTTAATAAATCATAATGCATATCAAACATATATATTACCTCCCTCAATATATTTCGTTACTTCATTAATAGTAATAGAAAAGTCACTATAATCAACATTAAACCATTTGACATTCATTTGATGTAAAAACCATGTATATTGTCTTTTAGCATAATGTCTACTATTCTGTTTCATTATCTCTATAGAATTATTTAAGCTTTCTTTCCCCTCAAAATATGAAAATAACTCTTTATAACCTATAGGAGTTAATACAGCTTTTGTTCTAATACCACTCTCATATATTTTTCTTGCTTCTTCCAAAAGACCATTATCCATCATTTTATCAACACGCTCATTTATTTTTTCATATAATATATTTCTATCAGTTGTTAAACCAATTATAATTGCATCATACAACATTTTGTCAGCTTTTTCTTTAGAACTCATTGGTTTGTTATTAGTAAAATAATAATCAAGAGCCCTCTCCACTCTTCTTCGATTATTAGGATGAATGTTTGTATTAGGATCTACCTCAAGTAATTTTTTAAATAACTCTTCATCGTTATAATCATCATATTTATTATTTTTTTTAGTTATAACATCAAACTTATAATCATATAAAACTGCTTTTATATATAGTCCAGTACCTCCAACTAAAATTGGAACTTTTCCTTTACTAATAATTTCTTTAATGCATCTTCTTGCATCTTTTTGATAATCATATACTGTATAATCTTCTGATAAATTTTTTATCGATAATAAGTAATGCTTTATTCCTTCCATTTCATTTGATAAAATTTTTGCCGTTGCTACATCATTATTTTTATATATTTGCGTTGAGTCCGCATTAATGATTTCACCATTATATTTTTTTGCAAGTTCTATACTGAGCTTGGTTTTTCCTGTACAGGTCGGTCCTACAATAACAATTACTTTATTCATATATCACCTATTTTTAATTTCACTTTTATAACATTTCTCTAGTTTCTTTAAAGATTCTGTCGTAAATAACAGATACTTATTATTATCCTCAATATCTAAATCTAAATAATTAATTAAAGATTCAAAATGATTATCAGTCATCATACTATTGGTCTCTATAAATTCACATAAATACTTTGAGTTGTTTTTAATTCTATCATGCATGTAGCAAGCTAGTATTGAACCTATAATATATCTTTTATTTATTTCAATTTGAAGTAATGAACTATTTATTATTGAATGTATTGAATCTTCAACAATTTCACTATCATATTTAAAATATATATTATTAAAACAACTTATATCAACATACCCATTATTAATAAATTCACTTATTAATTTTATATCAAAATCATTACTTTCTGCCATTGTATTAACGGATGCAAACATATTATGAATATTTCGTTTACCATCTTTTACATGTAAATTATATTTAATCAAAAAATCTTCAAATAATATTTCACCAAGCAGAGATATAGTTTCTGTATATAACATTCTAACTAAAGTATTACATTTTGGTTTCAAATTCATATCATGTAAAACTTCATGAACCATAACAAAGGCATCTTCTATTGTTATAGTAATTGGCACTTCTACAACCCTTTTTTGCTCTTCATGATTATAATATGACCGACCAATTAAATAATCTTTACTAAATCTAATTGTTCCATCATTTAATCTTTCTTCAAAGTAGGAAGCATAATCATTACTTATACATTTGAAAAAAGTATAAACTAGTGAAGTAGTATAATCTAAATCCATTTTTTCTTTATATCCAAGTATTTTCTGATTAAATTTGTTTCTTAGTACAATATCATTTAGTGATCTTATAAATTTAAGGTCTTCTAACCTTGCATCTTTCAAATATTCAAATAAATTATCATTTAAAATTTTATAATCTATCATTATTTTATAAACATACTATCTCCGAATGAGAAAAAACGGTATTTACTTTCTATTGCTTCATTATAAGCATTTAATATATTTTCTTTACCTGCAAGGGCACTAACTAGCATGACAAGAGTTGACTTTGGTAAATGAAAATTTGTAATTAAAGCATCTATAGCTTTAAATTCATAACCTGGATATATAAATATTTCTGTATTACCACTACATTTCTTAAATGTCCCATATAAATTCATAATTGTTTCTAAAACTCTTGTTGATGTTGTACCAACACTAATAATTCTTCTTCCTTCTTTTTTAGCAAGATTTAACTCATTAGCTGCATCTTCACTCATCATATAAAATTCACTATGCATTTTATGTTTAGTTACATCATCTACATTTACAGGTCTAAATGTACCAAGACCAACATGCAATGTTACATTTACTATTTTTATTCCTTTGTTTCTTATTTTATCTAATAGTTCAGTAGTAAAATGAAGCCCTGCTGTTGGAGCTGCAGCACTACCATCATTTTTAGCGTATACTGTTTGATATCTATTTTTATCTTTCAATTTTTCATGTATATATGGAGGAAGTGGCATTTCTCCTAACTTATCTAATACTTCATATAAAATACCATTATAGATAAGAGAAAAATCTCTAATTCCATCTTCTTCAATATTTACGCATTCCATCTTTAATAATCCATTACCAAATGATATGCTGTCACCTATCTTTACTCTCTTAGCCGGTTTTACTAAGCATTGCCATTTATTTTTATCAGTTTCATGAAGCATAAGAATCTCAATATGTGCTCCTGTTGATTCTTTTACTCCATGTAATCTTGCTGGTATAACTTTAGTATCATTTATAACAAGTACATCACCATCTACTAAATAATCTACTATATCAGTAAAATGTTTATGTTCTATTTCACCTGTCTTTTTATCAAGCACCAATAGTTTAGAAGAATCTCTTTTTTCAAGAGGAGTTTGAGCAATCAACTCTTCTGGTAAATTAAAATCAAAATCATCTGTTTTCATATATACTTCACCATGCCTTTATTTGTTTTTTTCATTATATGGTATTCCTAAATGCTCATATGCTTTTTCCGTAACTACTCTTCCTCGACTAGTTCTTTTTAGTAATCCCTGTTGTAATAAATATGGTTCATAAACATCCTCAATAGTTGTCTGCTCTTCACCTATTGATGAAGCAAGTGCTTCAATTCCGACTGGACCACCATTAAATTTTTCAATAATAGATTTTAATAAATTATAGTCTGTATCATCAAGCCCTAATTTATCAACTCTAAGTTTATCAAGAGCAACATTTGTTATGTTTAAATCAATATTTCCACTACCTAAAACTAGTGCATAATCTCTTATTCTTTTAAATAAACGATTTGCTATTCTAGGTGTTCCTCTACTTCTTCTTGCAAGTTCATAAGCGGCATCTTCATCTATCTTAGCATTTAAAACTCTACCCGTTCTTTCAATGATCTTTTTTAAATCATCTTCATTATAAAATTGAAGTTTTGAAACAATACCAAATCGATCACGAAGAGGACCTGTTAAATCACCTGCTCTAGTAGTTGCTCCTACCAAAGTAAATGGAGGAAGATCTATTTTTATACTCCTACTACTAGAGTCATTTCCGACAATTATATCTAAAGTAAAATCTTCCATTGCTGAATATAATATTTCCTCTATATATCTTGGAATTCTATGAATTTCATCAATAAACAATACATCCCCTGGTTCAAGAGTTGAAAGAATTGCCGCCAAATCACCACTCTTTTCTATTGCAGGACCACTTGCAGTTTTTATATTAGAACCCATTTCATTTGCTATTATAAATGCAAGGGTTGTTTTACCAAGCCCAGGAGGGCCATATAATAAAACATGATCTAATGCTTCATCTCTCATTTTGGCAGCTTTAATAAATATATCAAGATTTTCTTTAACCTCATTTTGACCAATATATTCAGATAGACTAACTGGTCTAATAGTTTTTTCAAAAGAATCTTCTTTAAGTTCATTTGAAGTAACAATTCTATCATCATTCATTTATTTCACCAACCTTTTTACTTTAACATAATCTATTTTTTTACATCTTTTAAATAACAATCTCCACAAAGAGGAATATATTCTACATTATCAGTACCATCAATAACAATTTCATCACCCTTTAAAACATAATTGCCATTAACTTTTCTTCCAACATATCTTGCAATATTACCGCACTTACATATTGTTTTTAACTCTTCTAATTCCTCGGCAATTTCTAAAAGCCTTTGGCTTCCTTCGAATGCTTCCATCATAAAATTAAGCCTAAGTCCATAACATATAACATCTATATCAAATACTTTACTTATCAAAAATAACTCATCAATTTGTTTTTCAGATAAAAATTGTACCTCATCTACAAAAATACAAGTAATATCTTTAAGATTACTAGATACTTTATCTATTATATTATCGTTTTTTTCTATTAAATAATCAACTTGTCTCTTTAAACCAACACGTGATTCAATATATGTTTTACCTTTAGTGTCTATAGCTGGTTTTAATAAAAGAACATTATAACCATTTTCTTCATAGTTATGTGCAGTTCTTATTAAATCGAGTGTTTTTCCAGAATTCATTGTTGCATATTTAAAATTTAATTTAGCCATATAACACCTACTTCAATAATAATTTTAAAGCTTCTTTTATTTGACTTTCAATCTTCTGATTTTTATCAATAGAAGGTAATATTCTTTTAATATCTTGGGATTTATAGCCTAGTGCTGTAAGTGCTGATACAAGTTCATCATTTGTATTTCCTTCATTATTAATATTACTACTTGTAACCAGTTTTCCCTTTAAATCAAGAATAATTTGTCTTGCTACTTTATCACCTATTTTAGGAAACTTCTTTAAATATAAAATATTTTCCCTTTCTATTGCATCAATAATTCCAGATATGGAACCAGTTGCAAGCATTGGTAAAGCCATTTTACATCCAAGTCCCTTTACATTAATCAGTTTCAAAAATAAATCTCTTTCTTTCTCTTCCTTAAATCCATACAGACTTATTTCATCTTCCCTAACATATTGATACAAATACATTTTATATTCCTCACCTATATTAAAAGAATAAGGATTAGCAGTATATACTAAATAACCTATTTTATTATTTTCTAAAATTATATAATTACTTTCTTGTTTTTCAATTGTTCCACAGATATAACCATACATATCAATCACCAACACTATTATACCATTAAAACCAAGAGATAACCAGAATCTCTTGGCTTATTTTACAAAATAACACTATTTTTTCTTACCTTTAGAAGTATTATCTATCATTTCATTTATATTTATTGCATACTGCATTTGTAAACTGAATTTACTCATAAATAAAATATTATTTAAAACACCATCTTCATTTACTATAGCAATATTGTGTTCCGTTAAATACTTTAGTTTAGCAAATAATTCCTCTGCCATAAAACTATCTAGTAAATTCTTATATTTTTCATAATTAATATTGTAATACTTACATATTTTTTCTATTTTATTTTTATTATCTTCTTTATTCCATATCATTCCAATATCATTTAACAGACTAATTTTTTCATCTGATAAAGTTCCTTTATTATAATAAGATCTTTGTTTATTAACCCAATTTCTTAAATCTATGCCTTTTTCATCATAATTTATACAATCCAAAGTTTTAAAATTTATATGAATATCCAAATTACCATAATATTCATAATATTTTTTAGCAATCAAATAACTCTTATCCCACGAAAATGTCATATTTTCAAAACTAATTTTAATTAATTTTAATTTTGATATTTGTACACTGGTCAATTCATCTCTTTTATATTTTTGGCGCTGATTATCTATCCAGTATCTTAAGTTTAATCCGTTTGCATCATATTTTACTCCGTCTAAAGTTTTAAATTCTTTATTCATATTAGTATTACCATATTTTTTATAATAATTTAATACAAGATTATAACATTCATCCCAAGACATACTTATTTTTTTTATATCAAATCTTAACTTAATATTCTTAAGTTTTTCAAATCTATCAGGGAGTAATGTACCCTTTTTATATAGTTTTCTTTGGTTACTAATCCAATTTCCTAGCATAATACCACTTTCATTATAATCTATTCCATTAATTGTTCTAAAACCTTTAGGTATTTCTGAATTACCATTTTTTCTAAAGTAATTTTGAGCCAAGGTATAAACTTCTTCCCAGGACAATTGAATACTATTTTTTATTCCTATCTTTTCTAATTTATCTTTCTTATCACTATCCAACATTCCTTTTTTATATAACATACGCTGTCTATCAACCCAGTTACCCAGCATTGCACCATTTTCATCATAATCTATTCCATTAATTGTTCTAAAGCTTTGTGGTACTTGCAAATCATTATATTTTTCATAATATTTTTTGGCCAAATTATATTTATAATCCCATTTTATATCAAATTTATTTTGCTCAATAAACATATTAATCACCTATATAAATTATACCAAATTATAACTGCCTATACAACCTTACCTTAATATCACCTGCATATAAATAAACATTTTGAACAACATATAAAAAGAAAGGATTTTTATATGCTTACATATATTTTTATATTTATATCAAAAATAATAGAAAACGCTCTTGCTACATTAAGACTAATTGTAGTTGCAAACGGTAAAAAAGGATTAGGCGCAATTTTACAACTATTGATATCACTAATATGGGTACTAGTTACAGGAGCTGTTGTTACTAACTTAACAAAAGACTTTTTAAAAGTTATATTTTTCATTCTAGGTTCTTTAGTCGGTTCTTACGTTGGAGGGATACTAGAGGAAAAGTTAGCTATGGGGCATAGTTTAATAACTTATATTACAAAAGATTCTAATAATGAATTATACAACATTCTAAATCTAAAGCAATATAATTTCATTAGAGTAAAAGGTATTAAAAACAATGAAGATAAGGATATATACATGATTACAATACCAAGAAAAAAAAGGAATCATATCCTTCATACAATTAAAGAATATGACCCAAATCCAACTATTTCATCGGAGTTGATAAAGTTAAAAACCTATTTCTGACAGTTAGGACAATAATATGTTCCTCGTCCACCAACTCTAATTTTTTCTATTTTTTGATTACACTTTTGACATTTTTCTTTTCCATGTACATAAAGCATTGTCTGAAATCTACCATGTACACCTTCACTTGATTCATAACTTTTTATAGTAGTACCACCTGCTTTAATAGCTTGATTTAATACATTTCGTGCATTTTCTATTATAGAATTACACTCATCATTTTTTAAATCCATTGCCCTTTTTAAAGGATTTATTTTACTTAAAAATAAAATTTCATCTGCATATATATTACCAATACCAACAATTATACTTTGATCAAGAAGTACTGTTTTTATTGGTAATTTTTTATTACAATATTTTTTTATTAAATAATCAGAGTCAAGCATCATATCAAAGGGTTCCAACCCAAGTTCAGATAAGGGTTTTCGTAAATTAATTAATTCTTTTTTTATGAGATGCATCTTTCCAAATTTTCTAGTATCAATATAACGAAGTTCCATCTTTTTATCAAGTTCAAAAATAACATGTTCATGTTTATAATGTTCATCATGACTGTTTTTATAAAAATATCTTCCCTCCATACGCAAATGACTAAGTAAATAATAGTTGTCAAGCTCAAACATCAACCATTTTCCACGCCTACTAATATCGTTTATTACTTCTCCAACTATACTTGTACAAAAATCATCAACAGATGGATATTCAATAATACCACTATAATTTACAGTTACATTCGTAATCTTTTTACCTATTATTAATTTTTTAAGGGTATTCTTAACAGTTTCAACTTCTGGTAACTCAGGCATATTATTTCACCTACAATCCTAATAAATTAATAATTATTCCACTTACAACACCTATAAAATATACAAGTGAAATAATTTTTATATTCTCTTTTATATTTTTATTAATCTTAAATAATACCATTAAAGCAACACCACTACCCGTAAGTAACCCCGCCATTGCTGAACCAAGTGTAAGCACACCATCTAAATATAATTCAGTAATAACAACACTAGATGCACAATTGGGAATTAGCCCAAATAAACTACAAATAAATGGTCCTATAAATATATTATTTGTAAATATTTTCGATAAATTATCCTCACCAATAAAATATAATAATGTATTTATTAGAAATGATAAAATTATAATAAATAGAAATATATGTATTGTATGTTTTATTGCTGAGAAAAATATACCATTCTCACAATGACAATGTTCATCTTCACATATTTTTGATAAGCTAATTTCTTCTTTCTTTTTGAATATTAAATCTATAATAAAGCCAAAAATCATACCAATAAATATCTTTATTCCAATTATTTTTACAATAGTAATTACATCAGTTCCTTCACTTATCATAATAGGTATCATTTCATCACTAGTAGATAGATAAATAGATATTAATGTTCCCATGGTAATAATTTTAGTTGCATAAAGATGAGTTGCTGACACACTAAAACCACACTGAGGAATAGCTCCTAATATTCCACCAATAAATGGTCCAAATTTGCCAGCTTTACTCACAAGCTTTTTATTATTTATTTTATGTTCAATTAATTCAATTAAAATAAATGTTACTATTAAAAATGGCAATAATTTAACTGAATCTATAATAGTTTCCTTTATAACCTCTAACATATAATTCCTCCGTAAAACATATTAATTATAATATAATTAGTGCAAATAAACAATCCATACAAGCAAAATGAAAAATAAATTTTAGATATCTAATAGTATATCATATAATAAGTCTAGTTTATTGATTATCGTTTTAGTCATACCTGTTATTACTATTTTAAAAACTTTACTAGTATATAAAAACCAAAGATACCTTTGGTTACATTTTATTTTTAATATCTTCTATTTTTTGACTTATATCATCTTCATAAAATCTATATGTAGAAAGTAAAATTATTGTCATAGGCAAAGCTATAACTATACCAATAATTCCAAATAGTTTTCCGCCCGCATAGGCTGCAAATATAGTAAGCAATGTTGGAACATTATTAGTACTTCCATAAATTCTAGGAGATATTACATATCCATCAATATTTGGAACAATAAATGTTACTATAAGGGTAAATATAAATAACTTAGTCGAAATAAAGAATGCTGTAACACAAGCTAATATATTACAGAAAATACCTCCAAAATATGGTATTACTGTTGTAACAGAACACAAAACGCCCAATAACAAATAATATGGATGCCCTATTAGAAAGTAAATGATAGTATACTCAAAAAATTGAACTAGCATAAATTTTTCTAATCCTACAAAATATTGACTAACCTCATGATCTAATCTCTTTACATAGTTATATGTCTTCTTATTTTTTCTATTTAAATACCTCTTTAACCCTTTTCTTACTTTTGGCATATATGATAAAAAATAAATTGCAGCTATAAAAGCTATAACAGTAATTGTTAATATACTAATTGATTTATTAATAACACCAATTGAAAAATCACTAATTGATTTTCCAAAACTATTGATAACATTTTTAGCATCACCAACATAGTTTTGAAGGGCATTTAAATCTATATTATATTTAGTAGATAAAGATTTGGCAAAATCTATAATCCAATTTGAAAAAGCAACAAGTTGATCAATTAAAACTGGAATAACTAAACATATAAGCAATACAAATACAGCACATATAATTGCTACCACTATAAATATGGCAGCTCCTTTTGGAATATTCTTTTCTATAAGTTTATTAACAAAAGGATAAAGAGCATAGGCAGCAGTAAACGCAATTATAAATGGTACTAGAATTTTAAATATTGTACTAACAATTCCCCCCCACAAACCAAATGTTAAATATAGTATATATATAATTAGCAAGATAAACAATATATTAACAAAACGATAATTAACTTTATTCTTATACATATAAATTCTCCTCTAAATTTTTCTTATTTGCTCAATATAATTATTAACTCTTGAAGACCAATTTGGATCTTCAGCATATTTTGGATTCATTTGTTCAGCTGTATATAAACCATAGGCAGCATAATTTCTATAAATATTATCTAAAAAACCTATTATACCTTCATCTAATGTTGCATAAGACTTATATGAACCACCATTACATCCAGGTGAACCTTTTTGTCCACCAACATTATTACATTCTTTTACAAGTCTACTACATCCCCATCTACAACCTGTTTCATGCATTGAAATAGCAACAGCTAAATATGGATCAATTCCAATTTCAAGTGAATGTGAGGCATATAAATAGCCTTTACCAGAAAGATCTGAAGCAAGATATCTATCTAATTTTGCAGCTAACTCATCAAGTGTAAGACCATCATATACAATTTGCATCTTTTTTGAAGTTTCCAAAATAAAATCATTCATAACTAAATCATAAGATTCTTTATGATTATTTATAAGTGTATATAATTTATTATCATCAATCTTATAAAAATTATTTTTATAAAAATATATTATACCAACACTAATTATGAAAATTGATATACTCATAAATAGTATTATTTTACTTATTTTCATATTACTCTCCTTAAACATTAATATTCTATCACAAATTAAATATTTTAGTCAAACATAAGAAAAAAAGATAATTATCAAATAAAATGTAACCTTTGTCAAGGACTAAATAAAAAAGAGAGAGTTTAGGCAATGGATTCAAATAGATGATTTCGGT
>CAKOTD010000017.1 GCA_934120015.1 uncultured Bacilli bacterium | reverse complement strand
AAAATTACAAACAAAAACGAGAATATTTTCCCGTTAATGTTTAAAATTTTTTGAGACATTTTCCTAAATTATTGACAATACTTTTTATTATGTTATATTATTATTGGTGATTTTATGGATAATATGTTATATATTAAAGAAAAAAATATCAAATATTGCACTACCTTTTTTGCTAGACTTAAAGGAATGATGTTTGAGAGAAAAAACAGGCAAAATATATATTGTTTTCCCAATTGTAAACAAATCCATACTTTTTTTATGTATAAAAATATTGATGTTATTGTAACCGATAAACAAAATAAAATAATCAAGATAATTTATGATTTAAAGCCAAATCATATAATAAAAAAAGCACCAAATGCCTTTTATATTTATGAATTTGACAAAGGTATAATAACTAGTAAAACTTATACCAAAGTAACCATAATTTAAAATAAATTAATTAACCATTCTATATTAAATTTACTTAAGAACAACAATATAGCAGCTATACTAAGGAAAGGCCCATACGGAAGAATATGGTCTTTTTTTAATAATAAAATAAAAATGGCAACAGGAAGAGCTATAAAAGCTGATAAAAATATAGTCACAATACCAATCTTCCAATTTAAAACCATTCCTATTAAAAACATAAGTTTAATATCTCCGCCACCCATTGATTCCTTTTTAAACGCAAAATCACCAAATAATTTCAAAGCATACATTAATAAAAAACATATAATTCCACTTAAATAAGAATTAAATAATACCCCAAAATTAAAATTATTAATCAAAAGTATTTCTATAGATATGGTAATTAATCCAAAAATTAAAACTTCATCAGGAATTATCATATAAAAATAATCACTTATAATTATAATCAAAAGTATAGAAATAAATGTAACAGCAAGTAACAATTCAAATGACATTCCAAATACAAAGTATGATATTACAAACAAAATTCCTGTTGCAAATTCAAATATTGCATAAAACCATGATATTTTTTGTTTACAATTCGAACATTTTCTCCCAAGAAATATGAAAGATAAAATTGGAATCAACTCATAAGCTTTAAGCTTATGATTACAATTTGGACAATGTGATGAAGGTTTAACTATAGATTGCCCATTAGGCAATCTATAGCCAACAACATTATAAAATGATCCCAAAGTTATCCCAAAAACAAATAATACAATTGCATAGTACAAATCCATAACAACACTCCTATATAACTTGATTATACATATTAAACATTGGAATTACAATAGCAAGTACAATAAATCCTACAACAACAGTTAACCCAACAATCAATATTGGTTCAACGAATGCCTTTATTCTTGATACAGTATTTTCATGCAACTCCTGATAATATGTAGATACCTTTGACATCATTTCAGGTAATTGACCAGTTCTTTCTCCTGTAACAATCATTTCATAGGCAGGTATAGGGAATGCCCATTGATCTTTATATGCCGTTGATATTTTCTCTCCTCTTTCAAGGTTTGCAGCAGTATTTTTAACAAGCATTTTATAGATTTCATTATTAGTTATTTTGCTTAATATTTCAAGAGTATCAGTTATGAATACATTATGAGCCAGTAACGAACTAAAAGTCTTAGTAAACATAGTCACTTCATTATAAATAATAATGTCCTTAACTATAGGTAGATGCATTGCAACCCACTGAACAGCAAATCTAAAAGCCTTGATTTTTTTATAAGCAAAAATATTAGCAATTATAAGTGCAACCAATCCAGCAAAAATATATAATGCATAATCCTGTAAAAAATAACTAACATTTAAAACAAATACTGTAAATTCTGGGATTGCTGCTTCATCCATCGAGTTATAAATATCAACAAATTTTGGAACAACATAAAGCATAATAAAAGTTATAACACCCAAAGCAAAAACAAATACAATTGTAGGATAAGTAAGTGCTGTAATCATCTGTTTACGAGTTTTTTCAGCTTGAGTATAATATTCAGCCATATCATCTAAAGCCTCTGGAAGTTCACCAGTCATTTCAGAGGCTTTAATCATATTAACAAGCAATTTAGGAAATGCGTTACCCTGCTTTTCCATAGCTATACTAAAACTATCACCAATAGTAAGATTATATATCAGTGATCTAAATATTTTTTGATATCCCTTTCTCTTAAATTGCCTAGACAAAATCTTTAATGATTCAACCAATGGAATACCAGCTTTAATATATGTAGATAATTGAGTTAGAAAAAACAATAAATCTTTTGTTTTAAATTTTGTATTAATACTTGCAGAAGACCTATGTAAGAAATTAATTAATTTTGAAGTTTTTATACTGTATACTTCAAATCCTTCACTAAGTAAAAACGAATGAACTTCAACTCTGGAATAAGCCGGAAAATAATCTTTAACAATCTTTCCTTCAGCATTTTTACCTGTATATTCATAAACTTGCTTTTCTTCACTTTTAATAGCATCTTCACCATCAAAATTAATTAATAATACTTGATGATTCTTATCTCTTTTATTCTTTGCATTTTTATATAGCAAACTATTTTCATAAGATCCCTTTATTTTATTTTTAATAATTTCAGGCAAATTATTTATAGATTTCAAAACGGACATTAAGCTTCTTTTTTTCTTTACTTCTGCATATTTATCACTAATATAATCTTCATTTTTTCTTTTTTTAGCAAGTTCTGCTTCCTTTTTATCTAGTTTTGCTTTTTCCTTTAACGCTTTCTTTTCCTCTATTTTTTGCTGTCTTCTTAATTTAGCCTCTGCTTTCTTTTCTTTTGCTAGTCGTCTTTTTTCTTGCCTTGTCTGTGCTTCAATTTTCTTTTTCTTTTGTTTCTCAGTTAATTTTTGACTATTATTTTCAAATTCTAATACTTCTGGTTCCTTATTATCTTCATTTATTATATTTTCAAGTACAGCCATAGTATCAGCTTTTTTATTTTTTTCATTCTCAAAATCTTCTGTTTCTTTATCTATAGTCTTAATTTTTTCTTCTGTTTGTTTTCTTTCTTCTGTAATTTTATCTACATTTTCTTTATTTTTTTTGTTTTTTTCTTCTTTCAAAAGTCTTTGTTTATTTATTTTATCTAGTTTTTTTTCTTTCTTCTTTCTAAGTATTTCATTTTTCTTTTCTTTTTTAGCCTCTATTTTTTCTCTTCTTGCTTGTTTCTTTTCATTTTTTTTAGCTAATCTTTCCGCTTTTTCCTTTTCTTTCTTTTCCTTTTTTATTAAAATTCTTTGATTGTTTTTTTTAGCAGAAATAGTTTTCTTTTTCTTATCATTAAAAATATTATCAATTGCATCTTGATCATTTATAACATTACCATCAAAATTTCTTTCAATAATTTTTTTATCATTATAAGCTTTCCTTCTAAAGGGGAAAGAAAAAATAAATAGAATCCCATATATAAAATTTTTAGGAACAGAAATAATAATTTTAAAAATTGTAAGCACAACAAAATAAATTCCTAAAAATATATATTTTGGGAATTTCAATATATTTATAAACAAGTTATTCTTTCTATTTTCTTTTGACTTCATAAAAAGGCCCCTTTATATACTTCCTATTCTACATATTATTATAACACATATTTTAATTTTGTAAAACATTTTTTATAATTGTCATATAATATTTTAGAAAGGAATATAATTATGAATTTTTATAACCCTTATTATAGTTTTATTCCCTACTCTATGCCTGAAACAAAAATAGGACTTTTTAGAAGTCTATTTGGAAGTGGAGGAAGATTTAGCTTAGGATCAATAATTTCAGGAACACAAAAAACATTAGGAGTTATAAATCAAGCAATACCAGTCATAAAGCAAGTTTCACCAGTTGTAAAAAATGCCAAAACAATTTTTAAAGTTATGAATGAATTTAAAAAGACAGACTCACCTAAGGCAAATTCAAACACTAAAAATAATAATACAGGTGCAACCAATAATAGTGCTGCAGAAAACGAAACTATAGAGAATGAAACTATAGAGAATAATTCAGAAAAAAATAATGGTCCAACATTTTTTATTTAATGTAGCCCATTATTTTTTTTAATGAATAATATTTTTTTAGTTTCAAGATTAAATGTTTATTAGGCATTTTGTCATAAATTTTTCTTTCTTTTTTTAACAAGTGTTTCAAATAATCATTATGAATACCATTTTCATTTTTAGTAATGAAAGGTCCATATAATAATTCATCCTTTTTATATTTATTATTTCCTTTTATAAAAGAAATAATAACATAATACTTATTTTTATCTTCAACCGTATACTCACAAGAAATAACATATCCTCTAGTTGTCATAAACTTTCGAAGTTCATATAGCTGATTATTAGATTGAATTATTATTTGTTTTGCACACATACTCTTTTTACAATTTAATATATGTTTTATTGTACCAGTACCCATACCAGAAATTACAATTATACAATTATTAGATACATCAACATTCAAAAGTCCATCACTTTTAATTGTTTTAATTTTATTTTCCAATTTATTTCTTTTTATATTACTTCTAGCAACTTTCAAAGCATTTTCATTAATATCAACTGCAGTACAAGTTATATTTTTTCTGTTATTCGTTAAATAAATATCTAATAAAGCATGATCACAACCTATATCAATAACATTACTATTATCCTCAATTAAACTACTAATAATAAATAGTCTCTTTGAAAGATTCAAATTAATCACCCATATAATCTTTTAATTTGCGTGATCTTGATGGATGACGTAATTTTCTTAAAGCTTTTGCTTCTATTTGTCTAATTCTTTCACGCGTAACACCAAATTTTTGTCCAACTTCTTCAAGTGTTCTTGATTTACCATCTTCAAGTCCAAATCTTAGCCTAATTACCTTTTCTTCTCTCTCCGTAAGAGTTAATAGAACATTGCTAATTTCCATCTTTAACATCTCATTAGTAGCATATTCTTCAGGGCTCATATTTCTTTCATCTTTAATAAAATCACCTAAATGTGAATCATCCTCTTCACCAATAGGAGTTTCTAAACTAACAGGTTCTTGAGCAATCTTATAAACCTCTCTTATTTTTTCAACAGACATACCAATCTTTTTAGCTAGCTCCTCTTCAGATGGTTCACGATTAAGTTCAAGTGTTAGTTGTCTTTGAACACGAGCCAATTTATTAATAGTTTCAACCATATGAACAGGAACTCTTATAGTTCTTGCTTGATCTGCAATAGCTCTAGTAATAGCTTGTCTAATCCACCAAGTTGCATATGTAGAAAACTTGTATCCCTTTGAAACATCAAATTTTTCGACAGCTTTCATAAGCCCAATATTTCCTTCTTGGATTAGATCCAAAAATAACATTCCTCTACCAACATATCTTTTAGCAATACTAACTACTAAACGTAAATTTGCTTCAGCAAGTGTAGTCTTAGCACTCTCATCACCAGCAAGGATACGATCAGCAAGAGCAGATTCTTCTTCTAAAGTTAAAAGTTTAATTTGACCAATTTCTTTTAAATACATTCTAACAGGGTCATTAATAGTTAAATCTTTTGTTAATATATTATCATCAAGTAAGAGTTTATTTCCATCTCCATCAGGTTCTTCATCAGAATCTTCATCAGAAACAACAACAATATTATTTTCATTAAATAAATTATACAATTCATCTAAAGCATCAGCATCAAGTTCTAAGCCTTTTAAACTATTAGCTAATATTTCATAAGTAATTATCCCCTTTTCCTTACCTATTTTAACTAATTCTTGTTTTCTTTCCTCAAAAGTTTTAATTTCATTTATCATTTTTATTCCCCTCTCGTTTTCAGATCAATTATTTTTTGAGCTATTTGAGCTTTTTTAATTGGATCAGGTTCCGATTTCATTTGTTCCTTAATTTTTTGTAATTCATGCTTAACATTAAATTCAGTAATTACTTTAATATAATCATTAATTTCATCATATGTGAACTCTTCTTTAAAATCACTGGACTCAATATTCCCAATAAGAGAAACTAAATCGGTATTATTTTTAGATAACTCTGTAATGAGGTCTGCGATATTTATTATACCATTAATTTTGTAATATGAAACAATTTCTTGCACTAAATGTCGATATTTTTCAGTTGGTAGAAATATTTTCTTATTATTATATATTTTAATCACTTCTTTATTCTTCAGCATATAATAGATAAGTGCTCTTTGAGCTTGGTCATATTTGTCATAAATTTTTGTAATATCAATATTACTTTCAGTTACTATGGATTCAGTATGAGGTTCAATATTTTCAAGTTGTTTATGCAAAAAATCAAGTGATAGATTACTATCAACACTTAACTTTTGTATTGTAACTTCTCTTAATATAGGATCATTAATTTTAATTAATTCTTTTAATATGTTTTTTACATAATCTGCTTTTTCAATACTACTTTCCAAATTAATATTTTCTTTGTAATGCATTAATTTAAAATCCATTATATTAATAGGATTTTCAAGTTTAGAAATAAAACGTTCCTTTCCAAATTTCTGTATATACTCATCTGGATCTAAATTATCCTCCAGTCTAACAATTTTTGGTATGACACCTATATTTTGAAGTTCATTTATACAGGAAGTTGTTGCCTTTGCACCTGCTTTATCACCATCAAACATCAAGATTATATTAGGTGATAATCTTTTTAACAAAATGGCCTGTTGTTTAGTAATTGCTGTCCCCATGGTAGCAACTACATTTTTAATACCAATAGTATAAGCCCTGATAACATCCATAAATCCTTCCATAACAATAACAAACTTATTTTTTCTAGCCTCATCTTTTGCTCTATGAAAATTATATAGAAGTTCTCCTTTTTTAAATATTTCAGTTTCTTTAGTATTAATATATTTCGAAATATCTTCACCATTATATATACGACCACTGAAACCAACTACTTTACCAAAAGTGTCATATAAAGGAAACATAATTCTATTATGATACATATCATAAAGCCCACCATCATTTGATGAAATAAGTCCACTATCAATAAGACTTTTTTGACTAAATCCTTTATTTATAAATATTTTTGTTAATAAATCCCTTTTATTTAAGGACAACCCTATACCAAACTCTCTGATAATTTCATCATCAATTAATCTTTTTTTTAAGTATTCTTTAGCACTTTTTCCTTCAGCAGTATTAATATTATTTTGATAAAACTTGCATGCTATATTATAAGCTTCATATATTTCAGCATTAGGAAGTTTTTTTTCCTTAATATTTACATTTATAATTATACCAGCTCTATCAGAAAGTTCCTTTAATGCTTCTGAAAAAGTAATACTCTTATAATTCATTAAAAATGTAAAAACATTACCAGTTGCACCGCAAGAAAAACATGTATATATTTGTTTTTCCTTAGAAACACTCATACTAGGATGATTATCATCATGAAATGGACAAACCCCGAAATAATTTCTTCCTTTATTTACAAGAGGAACATATTCAGAAATTATATCAACTATATCAACACTATTCCTTACATTATTTATTTCAGCTGTTGTAATTCTATCCATAATATCAAACTCCTACACAAATATTATAAAGTAATTAAACTAAAAATTGAGTATTCCCTATAAACCTATAATCAGTTTTATACTTAATCTGTCTTACTAACCTAAAAAGTGCTTCATCCTTCATTTTAGCTTCAATCATAACATCAAAATCTATATTACAAAATTTAATTTTATCAATAAATTTTAAAAAATCATCTACATTAATATAATCATGATGACTTCTATAATGTTTTTTATCAAGAGGGGATGAAAAATGTATCTTAGGTTTTTCACTCCAAGTATTGAATATTTTAATAATATAGTCTTCTATCTTTTCATTAGTTTTATTACACATAAAGTGATGATAATCAAGCACCATTGGTATATTTAATTTTGTACAAATAGTTAAAACATTCTTTATATTATATATTTTATCATCATTTTCTAAAATAATTATTTTCTGTGTATCTAATTCTAATAATTTAAAATTATTACAAAAACGCTTAATACCCTCTCTTTTACCATTAGTAGCCCCACCTACATGCATTATTATTTTACCACAAATTCCCATAAATTTAAAAATATTTTTATAAAAATTGAGTATATTAATAGTAGATGAGACTACTTCTTCTTTCGTACTATTTAAAACATAATAATGATCAAGGTGTATATCAGTACGAATTTTATTATAATTTATATATTCTCCAATAGCTTTTAGTTTTTCCTTAGAATAATTTAAAACATCAAAATCTAATTCTTTTATAATAGGAAAAATATTGGAAGACATACGATAAAAATATATTTCGTTTTTTACATTATATTTTAATATTTCCATTAAACTAGATAAATTACTATCAATAATTTTTTTAATTTTTTCTATTGCTCTATTTTTTCCTATCTTTTTATAAGTTGTTAAAGTTATAGTTTTAGAAGTCGTAATACCATCTAATGATGTTGCAATAGCAACATAACCTAATCTTAATTCCATAATATCACCTAATCATATTATGGATAGAATGGAGTTTTTTTATGACCTTAAAAAATTTAAAGATAATAGATATTTTTATTATTTTTATTCTTACATTTTTATTTCACTTTGCCTATGATTTATTTCCAAACAAACTATTTACCATATTATTTCCTGTAAATGAAAGTATATGGGAACATATGAAATTATTATATACTCCAGTTATAGTATCAGGAGTAATTGATATGATTATTTCTATTAAAAAAAATATTAAATTTAATAATTTATTTATTTCTATTTTTCTAAGTAGCCTTATAAGCATAATTACATATTTAATCATTTACTTGCCAGTTAACAGCTTAATAGGTTATAATAGTCTGTTTGCTATTACATTACTATTTTTAATAATTATATTAAATCAGTATATAAGTTATAAAATTTTAAGTAGTAAGGGAGCAAAAAAAATAAATATAATTGCAATTATATTTATAATTATAGGATTTATTATCTTTGGATATTTAACATACAACCCAATAAAAAGTAATTTATTTTATGATACAAAAAATGAAAAATATGGTATAAACATTTATAAAATCTAAAGTTTTATTTGTGCAAATACTTTTCTAGTTCCTCTATTTCTTCATTTTGAGAACATTTGCCAGATATAATAAATATAGGCCATATTGATAGTATAGTAAAAAGAACTATTATTAAAATTTTTATCATTATCATCACCTCTTAAAAAAAGGATGGATCACTGATCCACCCTATCTATATTTAAACGCTAAAAGCCTTAGCGTACAATTATAAACAAGTTATAAAGAAAAAACTTTAATACTTGTTAACATGTACTAGTGTTATAACATTTAATATATACTTGCAATTTTTGTGGATACTATACTTATTTTTTATATCAACCCAAAATTAAAATATATAAGTAGTTTTATCCTTTGCATTAACCTTAGATGTCCTACTTTTAATATATCCAATATTCACTCTTTATATGCATAAATTACTATTTTTTTATAACATACTAATACTACCTGTAATAGTATATTCATAAAATAATTTTTTGTGACTAAAATAACTTTTAGTGCAGCATCTTTTCAAACCGTTAATTTTAAAAACATCAATTATTTAATTCTAATAATTCATATATTATTCCTTCCTACGGATTACATGTTCTAATCTTATAGTCATTCTTGTCTAACTTAAATTCAATACTTTCATTCAAATCAGTTCTATATATTTTTTAAAGTATCTAAACTTCTTTTGAATAACCATATTTATTTACTATTAATAAACTCTTCACACTAAAAGTATTCGATTCGTGATGTTCAACTCTTAAGAAATCAATATTACCAAAATTATATTTTTCTAATATTAATACTTTCTCCCATATGATTAATCTCCATGTAGTAATTACCAGATATGCACATTACTAATACAAATATTTTTAAAATTTTATACTAATTCATATTCTCTAACAGCAATTCTATCATCAGAACAATATTCGATAACAAATTTATTTTCTTTCCTACAAATCAATATACCAATAGTATTATTATTACTTATTTCTTTAATATTCTTATCAATATAATTCATATACTTTTGTACTTGAGAAATATATCCTACTTTGAATTCAGTTACTTTAAGTTCTACCACTACATACGCATTATATTTTATATTAAATAATAGTAAATCTATTTTATGATAAGTATCTCCTATTTTAATTTTATATTCACTTCCTATAAAACTAAAATTATTACCAAGTTCTTTCATAAATAATTCAATGTCTTCAAGAATTAAATTATGTAATGCTTTTTCAGTTATTATTTCTATATTATTTTTATTCTTTATTAATATCGGATTAGGTACTAAATCTTTTACTTCTAATTTACTATTATTAACCATCTTATTTCTAGTTTCCATTGATAATCTATCGTATTCTTTATTTTTTATAACACTTCTTAATTCTTTAGTTGTCAGCTGTTTTAATTCAGATTGATGAATATAATATTTTATTACATTTACATCTTTAATAGATAATAATTCTATCCAATGGCCCCAAGATAAATTTGCAGTCAATGACTGCATTTTTTGAAATTCATAATACTTAATCATATAATTTAAACTTCTATAGCTATATACTTTATTTAGATCTTCCTTCAATTTTTCAGCATACTTTCTAACTATGCTTTCTCCATAATGTTTGCCTGCTTCTGATAGTTCTTTTCCAACATTGTAATAAGTAATTAAATCATTTTTATTTTTGCTATAGTCTTTTACTCTTTTATAAATCTCATTATCAATTAAGTATTGTTTTATATTTTCATAATATTTATCTTTCATATATTATTCCTTCCTACGGATTACATGTTCTAATCTTATAACCATTTTTGTTTATTTTAATTTCAATGCTTCCATCCAAGTCAGTTCTATATATTTTACTATTTTTTAAAGTATCTAAAACTTCTTCTTTTGGATGACCATATCTATTATTTTTTCCAACACTAATTAAACTATATTTAGGGTTAATACTATTAATAAATTCTTCACTGCTAGAAGTATTCGATCCATGATGTCCAATTTTTAAGAAATCAATATTAGATGAATTATATTTTTCTAAGATATCTTTTTCTCTTTCAATAGAGGCGTCTCCCATAAAAAGGAATTTATAATTATCATAATTTAGATAAATAACAGAGCTACTGGTATTTTCATCATCATAGATACCTGTATTTAGAAATTGTAATTTATATTTATTAATATTTAACTCACTAACACATGAATAATATTTAATGTTCTTTTTATCTAAAGCATCAATTAATTCATTTTCTAGATCATTAAACTCACCACAATTAAAAATAACATTTTCTACTTTAAAATTATTAATTAAATTAATACTTTCACCCATATGATCATAATCACCATGTGTTATTACTAAATAATCAATCTTCCTAATTCCAACTGATTTTAAATAAGGTATAATTATATTACTTGAAATATCATATTTGTTTTTTCTTTTTTTCCATGCTACCTCATTATAATTATACTTACCACCAGTATCTATTAAAATATTACCTTTACTATTATTTAAACTAATTAATAAGCAATCACCTTGTCCAACATCTAGCATTGTAATCATTAAATATTTTCTTAAATAATTGATGTTATGATGAACCAATAATATAAAACAAATTAATAATAAATATCTATAATTTTTATTTTTCATTTTATATAATGTTAGTGTTATTGCTATGTAATATATAATTACTATAAAGAATGGTACATGACTCATAATAAAAGTTCCAAATCTTATTGTCTCTAAAAAACATGATATATTTTCTAAAATACTAATAAAAAAGATAAAAATAGGATTTAAAAATGGAAAAATAAATACAAATATAGAAAATGGAAAAATTATAAAAGTAAAGAATGGAACAAAAAATAAATTAAAAAATAGTGATAAAATATTTATACTAAAAAAGTTATTTATCTGTATTGCTACACTTGCTAAAAAGGCAATTAATGATGTCATAAATAATTTAGTAAAGTAATTCTTTTTTTCTCTAATCAATTTATTAAATAAAATTAGATAAAAACTTATAACGAAGCTATATTTAAAACTAATATTATAGATAATAAATGGGTTATATATCATAATAATAATTAATGTTAAAACAAATATTTCTATAGTACTAATCTTTATCTTTAAATATTTAAAGATAAGCCCAAATAAGTGCATTAAAACTGCTCTTAATATAGATACAGCAAAAGAAGCCAAAAAAGAATAAAAAATTAAAAATATAGTTATAACTAAATCACATATTTTTTTATTTTTAATAATTTTTTCTAACAATTTATTAATAAACAAAATTATAAAACTAACATGCATACCAGAAATAGCAAATAAATGACTAATTCCATTACTACGATAACTATTTATATATTCAGTATCAATATCTGAATTATCTCCTATTATTAATGCTTTAATATAACTATTATTAGGTATTTTATCTATCTTTTCGATAAAAAGATTTTTCATTTTATAAAGTATATTACCATCTTTAATTTTTTCTATCTTACTGCATTTTATAGAATAATATATTTTTTTGCTAAGTAAATATTTTTTATAATTAAATAGATTAAAATTAGTATTCGAACTAGGAACATCTAATTCTCCATAAATTTTGACGTAATCACCAATCTTTAAATCAAAATTATTTTTTTCTATTTCTGTATTGAAATAATAATTTACATTTAAATTCTCTTTAGCAGATATAACTAAATTAAGCTTATCACCATCTATTTTAATACTTTTTATATATCCATAGAATTCTTTTTCATTACCAAAATATTTGCTTTTATGATTAAAATAATATCCAAATATATAGAAAATACTTAAGACTAAAAATATTATTTTAAAGACTAATATTATCTTTAATTTTTTCAAAAATTGACTTTCCAATTCCTTTTATATTCATTATTTCCTCAATACTAGAAAATAATTTGTTATTTCGATATTCAATAATTAAATCAGCTTTTGATTCTCCAATTCCTTTTAAAGTCATTAATTCTTCTTTTGAAGCACTATTCAAATGTATTTTACCGCTTTCATCTGATACATTAGTAAAAGAATTATTATTAATACAACTATTTACCTTTATTTCAGGACAAACACATTGCTTATCAATAATCTTAACTGCATTATTATCCTTAATTTCATCAATTGTATAAATAATGACTACTTCTTCATTTTCAAGTCTTTTACTTAAATTAATCATACTAGTATCCGCATTTTCTAATAAACCACCATTATTACTAATAAGCTCATCTATGGTAGTTCCATATTTTATAGTTTTAACACCTGGATTATTTACAGCTCCCTTAAGATCAACATTAATAAATTCATTTGCTACTACTTCATAATTACTTTCTTTATTATCAAGTTTAAGATATATTATACCTAATATAATAATCAAAAAGAAATAAATACATAGAATTATTTTTTTCATTACATCACCCATATAAATATTACGACAAAAAAAACATAATTCCTTGAGAAAAGAAAAAAATATAATCTTCACAAAAATTATATTTTTTAATATTAAACATTTTTATTTAATTTAGTTTCTATACTTACCCTTTGAACCAAGCAAAGAGATGCAACCGCTGAAATAAGGAAAGACCCACCATAGGATAAGAATGGTAATGGAACCCCTGTTAAAGGAATAAGTCCAAACAAACCTCCTAAATTAATAAATATATGAGCAAACAAATAAGTTGCAACCCCTAGGCAAATATAACGTCCTCTAAGAGTAGATGCATGAGATGAAATATCAAGTATTCTCCATAAGATTAAACCATATATTACAAAAACAAAGAAGCTGATTATTAAGCCATATTCTTCAACAAAAATAGCAAATATACTATCAGTATGAGGTTCAGGAATATAAGAGTACTTTTGTTTACTCTTCCCAATACCAAGACCAAATAGGCCACCATCATTGATTGCTATAAAACCATTACATATTTGATAACCACTTGTTTCATATTTTGTACATGGGTTAAAATAATCAAATCTTTCCATTTGAGCTTCTGATAAAAGTTTTACCCCTGATAATAACATTATTACTATCACCACAAATAAAATGCAAAATAAGCCTATTATTCTTATTTTTTCTATTTTTAATATAGGGCTTCCTAAAAACATAACAATAAATATAATAGCAATTATAGACATTGTACCAAGATCTTTTTGCAAGAATATAAGACCGGCAAGCGCTAATCCTATAAAGAAAATTAATCCAATTTTTGAATAATGATTTTCATTTTTGTTCCTAAAAAAATTATAATATTTCTCATAAAGAAGAGCAAGAGCAACTATAATAACAGGTTTAATTAATTCACTTGGTTGAAATGTAATTGGTCCAATTGAAAGCCAGTTTTTAGCACCTCTATTACTAACACCATAAAATGTTAAATAAAATAGACAAATTCCTAAAGCAATATATAATATAGTAACAATAGGCTTATAATATTTACTTTCAGTATTAATAATCACAAGCCCAATTATAAGCCCAATTATAAGCATTTCACCATGTTTAAAAAAATAATAATACAATGGTGCATCAATACTAACTGCTTCTCTACTTGAGGCAGTTACTATATTAAATAAACCAAATATAATTAAAGTAGCAGAAACTATCAATAAAGGCTTATCCATCAGTCCTAAATTGTGAAATAAATTTCTTATTGCTCGTTTCATCTTCCTCACCTATTATATATAATATCATAATATTATATTTTTTTAAAGTATAAACTTTTTTCACTATATTTGTACTTTTGCACTATCAATTTATAAATTAATTAATAAAATATAATGAAAATAGATTGGAGGTATTTATATGTATTATTATGGTGGATACCAAGGATATGGTTCTGGTGGATGCGGACAATATAACCCATGTTATGGAAATACTGGAATCGGATATGGTTCTGGATATGGAGCAGCAATTATATTAGTATTATTCATTCTTTTAGTTATTATCATAGGTGCTAGAGCTTGGGGTAATAATTAACAATAAAGAAACCTTAAGGTTTCTTCTTTTTTATTTTACTATATATTAAAATACCAACACCAAATCCAATACTATCAATAATAACATCAACAAATCTACCAGTACGGCCATCAACAAACAATTGATGAAATTCATCCATAGTAGCAAATATTATACATATTAATATACTTATAGTAGCCTTTTTATTTATATTAAAGTCATATAATAAACTTATTACCAATATTCCAAGTATAAAATACTCTGTAACATGAGCAATCTTTCTTATCAAAATAAATACAACATCAGAATCAACAAAAGATAAATAAGTATTTAAAAAATTATTAGTTAATCCTGTTGATTTGATACCATTTTGATTTGAAAATATAAAAATTACTAATAACCATATAATAATTAATAAAAATTTACATACAACTTTTTTCATTTTATTTTACCTCTAATTTTAATAATAACTTTTTACAGATTATACCTAATTTATAAAATATATACTTTATAACAAGTGAAGTAGTATAAGATAATAATAATAGCCATCCAAATATTAAAACACTTAATTTAGGCATAAAAATAAATTTCTGACATAATGTGTAACAATAAAAACTATGTACAAGCCAAATAATAGTACTTTCATTGCCTACTTTAATAGTAAATTTCCTTACATTACTTAATAATTTATTTTTAGTACTTAATATAATTGTAACTAAAATAATAAATATAGGAGCATAAATGTAGTCATATAAATAATCAAGTTTAAGCCTTACATAAAATAATACTAAAAGACCAAATATAGAAACTATAACATATAAATAATTATTACTATATTTATTTTTAAAATAAGATATAATGTCATATTTAGCGCAAAGCATACCCATTAAAAATCCAGATAATAAATTTAAAGTCAAATGAATATTTTGAAATATTTGATTGCCATATAAAAGACTTGTCCAACTATTTCTTTGGATAATAGGTATAATCTCTAAGCATATAACATTTGCAAAAATAACAAGAACAATACTACCCGAAAGATTTAATTTTTTAAATAATTTAAATATTAATGGTGAAAATAATATTAAAATTATATATGGAGCTAAGAACCACCATTCACCATTAAAACTTAATTTAAATCCAACAAAATTAAGTATAATATCTATTATGTTAAAATTAATTTTTTTAAAAATAATGCAAATGGGCACAAAAATAATAAATACCTGCCAAAACAATTTATATAAATTACTTATTCTTTTCTTTATAACATTATCCCCATTATCTTTTAACAAAGATAAATAAATACCATACCCAGCTAAGAATATAAAAATCATAACACATATTTTTCCAAAAGAACCAATAAGTGCAGAAACAGAATATCCCTTAATATTTAAATCAACATAATCGTTAAAGATTCTTTCTGGGAATGCAAATAAATGATGAAAAAGCATAAGCATAACAGCAATCCCTTTTATCATCTTAGTATCATCTTTAGTAAACATAAAACCACCCTACACAATATTATAACCTAAATTAACCTAAAAAGATATTAAATATCAAAAAAATAAGATAAAAAACTATCTTATTTTAAAACTAATTAATACCTAATTCACTAAATGAAAGACCAGATTCCATACCATTTATATAATCTCTTCCTTTAGTAATAGTTGCCTCATCTGGAATCATTACATAAAGCTCTTGCATACCGGCACTATAAGTATAATCATAAGCATCCGATCCATTTAAACTATATGATTTAATCGTCCACGAAGGCATTTTATCAATTTGATATTTTATTAAAGGTTTTATTGAATTAAAATCTATATTTGTCTCAAATGATTTAGATAACTCATCTAACAATTTTGTATATTTAGTTAGAATAGTACTTGAGGAAGTAATCTTCTTTATGATTGCAGTTATAACATCTTGTTGATTTTGAACACGATGTCTATCCCCCTCTTTATATGAATAACGTTCTCTAGCAAATGCAAGTGCCATAGGACCATTCATATGATTTACACCCTCATATATTACAAAGCTTCTATCTGTCCATGGAACAAAGGTTAAGTCAGAATACACATCTATTCCACCAATAACATCAACAACATCTACTAGTGTAGAGAAATTAACCCTTACATAATAATCAATATTAACATTTAAAAAATCCTCTATAGTTTTTATAGACATATCTATTCCATATATTCCTGCATGAGTTAGTTTGTCTTTATAACCAGTCGTATTATGTAGTCTTACATAATAATCTCTTGGGATAGAAGTGAGTAAGACCTCATGATTTTTAGGATTCACTGTTACAAGCATATTAACATCACTACGACTACGAGTAGAAATATCACCATATTGATCAATTCCACTTACATATACGGTAAAAGTTTCATTTCTAACATCAACATTAACGGTTTCCTCTGTTTCTTTTTTTACCTTAACCTCAATAGTATCAATAATTTTTATTTTATCATCAAAGTCATCCCTTACTTCACTGATTGAGTTTTTATGATAAGCACTAATCATAACAGCATCTACTTCTTCATCTAATAATGAATCAGTCATTTCAAATATTGAATCATACTCTTTCAAATTTACATTAATTTTCTTATTTAATTCACTAATAGCTTTATCATAAATTTCCACATTCTCATTATATGTGCCAATTTCCTTACTATCTAATTCACTTATTTTATTATAGGATGAATCTTTAGTTGTAATTATATAATATGTTTCTGTTATCATCCCATTTGATTTAATTCTATCCATAAAATTATATGTCTTATTAATATACATACATCCCATAATAAATAATAATATAAGTATCAAGCTAAAAAACATAATAATAAATTTAAACCATAGTTTGAAAAATCTCTTCAGCATAATACAAACGTTTAATATCACAAAAAAGTTTGTACCAAGTAATAAAATTAATAAATACTTTGAAGGTAAAATATCTACTACTAAAATAAAAACATCAAATAATAGAGAAAAAAATATTAAAACAAGAGAAAATATCAAAAAAAATATTTTCATGTTTTTATTTATTCCACCTTTCTTATTTTTTTTATTCATAACTACTCTCCTAACTAATAAATAAAATTTATAAATGTCAATTATTTAAACAAACCTTTTGCCTTTATTTCTTCGATTGATTTATCATAATTATCACTTTCAATATCCTGTCCTTCTACCCAGTCAACAAAATTTGAAATTCCAGTTTTAAAATTCACTTTAGGAATATACCCTAACAACTTATTAATTTTTGTTAAATCTGCTTGATTATCTTTAATATCACCCAAGCGATAATTACCTGAAACAACTATATCAATTGCTGAATTATATTTTTCTTTCAAAGTATTTGCTATCATTAAAACATTTATATTTTCACCAGATCCTACATTAAACACCTCGTAATCAGCCCTATCATTATCTATAGACAAAATAATAGCATCAGTTACATCATCTATATAAACAAAATCTCTAGTTTCAAGACCATCTTCAAAAATATTTATATTATTTTTATTTCGTATCTGTGTTGAAAATATTGATAAAATCCCAGTATATGGATTTTTCAAAGACTGTCCAGGGCCATATACATTTTGAAATCTAAAAGCTACAACCGGTAAATTTATTGCTTTACCTATTAATAATGATATTTCCTCTTGTGCTTTCTTTGTATAACCATATATAGAAGTTGGATGTGACTTAGAGTTTTCATCCGTTAATTCCATCTTGACATTTTTGTTGCAAATTGGACACTTTACATTAAAATCACCTTTTTGCATATCAGAGTCTCTTCTTGCTTCTGGATACACAATACCGTGCTCTGAACAACTAAATTTACCTTCTCCATATATTGCCCTAGATGAAGCAACAATCACCTTTTTCACATTAAGATTCTCATTTACAATTTTATCCCACATAATTGCTGTTCCACCAATATTTGTAGAAATATATTTTTCGATTTCATACATTGATTGACCCGTACCTGTCTCAGCAGCAAGATGAATGACTAAATCTATATCACTTGTAAGTGCTAAATCCCATGCCTCTCTGTCCTTTACATTTCCCTTTATAAATTTAACTTTATCCTTAATCAAATTATAAGTATATGATTTATTAACATCATCTCCATGAATCTGTTGATTTAAATCATCTAACACTACAACATCATACCCAATTTTTAATAATTTTAAACATAAATTACTACCAATAAAACCTGCTCCACCAGTAACTAAAACTTTTTTCATAATACACCTCTCCTACTTTACTTTAAATATTTTTCTTATTAAAAGTCCTAAACTATATGAAATTTTCAACATAAACATTTGAAATTTATTTTTATTATAGTATTTTTCAAATATATATACTAACGATTTATATGAATCTCTGTATCCTCTCATTTTATAACCATCTTTATAAATATGATTATGTTCATAAGACATATTTTCCAAAATTGCACAATACTTATTATTTTTTTTGAATTTTATACCAACACAAGTCTCAACATGGTATAAAAAGGTATTTGTATCAAAAAAACCAATTTCTTTAAAATCATTATAATTAACACACCAATAAGATGATCTTATATAATCACACAAATAATAACCGTTACATTTTTTCACCACTTTAGGTTTTACATTAAATAATTTTATAAATCCTAAATTTTCACACACACATCTTGTTATTGTAGGAAAATTATAAAAACATTGTTTTTTTTCTCCATATTCATTCATTTCCGCTGAAACAAGACTAATGTCATTATGTTCTTCAAGAAACTTTATAGATTGTAACATAGTTTCTTTACTTACTATTACGTCAGAATTAATTGTAAATACATAATTAACGTTGAATTTACTTAAGTAGTTTAAAGCAACATTATTTGCGCCCGAAAAACCCAAATTTTCATTATTATATATTATTTCAACCACATCATTTTTAATTTTATCAATAATTTTTCTTTCAGAATCAGAAGAAGAATTATCAGAAATAATAATTTTTCTTAGAAATTTATAAGATTGTAATATATCAACCAATTTAGATATACGTTCAGAATCATTATAATTTACAATTACAACTGCACTATTTGTCATTTTTTACCTCCTTAAATTTATTCATCAAATTTTCTAAAATTTTAATTAACATTACATCCTGTAAGAAAAAAAGAGAAAAGAAAAATAAAATCAAAATTATCAATATATAAATTATAAACAAAAATAATGATATACAAGGTATATTGTTAATTAAAAAAGAAACTAAACAAAAAGTTATAATACCAGAAATAATAGATTTATATGTATATTTAAATATATTTGAAATACTTTGAAATTTTGAATATACTATAATATAACAAACGGATATAAATGTTTCTGAAATTATTGTAGCTAATGCTGCTCCAAATCCTCCATACAATTTTATAAAAATGAAATTTAAAATTATGTTTAAAACTATCGAACTAAATATTACTATGATTTGCGGCTTTGTAATAATTTTAGGAATAAAATATTGATAAGAAACAAAATTGCTTATTCCCATTATAAATGGTAAAGGGGCAAATATTTTTAATATATTAATAGAACCTTCATAACCCAGGCCATAATATGCTGGAATAAAATAATTTGCAAGCAGCATCATTCCTATCAGCATAGGTATTGTAATATATGTTACTATGCAATAGGAAATTTTATGTAAATCTCTAATTTCATCATCATTCTTCATAGATGATATTCTTGAAGCAAGCACGGTTGCAAATACGGATATTATTGTAACACCAATAAAAGCAATTTTATATGCCTGCTCATAATAACCAACCTCAATAGTATTACCAGTTATCATTTTAATCATTGTTTTATCAATCATTGCATAAAACGTATATGCAATACCTGGTAATAATAAGGCAAATATAGGTTTTAAGTGCTTCTTTATATCTAGTTTATATTTTTTAAAAAACACTTTTCCTTTTAAAGTTGGAAATAACAATATATTTGGCAGCAAAATAGAAATCATATTAATAAAGATATATAAATTCATATCACCAATATCATTTACAAAAGCAAAAATACAAAATAATGATATTGCCTTAATAATAATTGTTCTAATACATATAATTTTAAAATTTTCCATTGCCTGAAAAAACCATGTTATATCAAAAAGAGTTGATAATATATATATACAAAAAAGGGAAAAATAAATTCTATATCTTGCTTCAAAAACAAAGACAATAAAAAGGAAATATATTACAATTGAAATCATTGCAAAAATTAATTTAATTAATAATAGCTCGAGAAAGATTTTGCTTCTTTCTTCTTTAGATTCCTTGAATTTTGCAATTGCTGGAACACCATAAATAGATATTCCCATATTAGCAAATAGAGCAAATATTGATACAATTGCATAACAATAATTATAATCACCTATAAGTTGTACATTAAAAACTCTTGAAATATATGGTGAGATAATAAAAGGAGTTAATACAGTCAAAACCTGAGTTATAAAATTGTAAACAAAATTTCTTCTTAATAATTTATCCATTGAATTCAATTCCTTCTAATGTAATATTCTTCCATGTTAATTTTTGGGGACACTGCTTGCATTTATTTAAGTCAACACTTTTTGCAGAATTATTAATTCTATTTAGTAGGTAAAATGGATTGCCTTCTGTTTTAACAATTTTTTTTAGTGCATTATCCTCCATATTATATTTCATTGACAATATCATAAAATAGTCATTTAAAAAATAGTCAATAACAAAATCATACAATTTATAATATTCAATATAAGCCTCATTAATTGCCTTTAATATTGGACTTTTTTTCTTCGTTGCAAAGAAAAATGTTGTATAACTAACATCATACACCTTTCCCCATAGCTTTTCTTTCTCATCACAGTCTATATTTAAGCTATAATAATCATTCTTCATAATTTCTTTTTCAAAATCAATTCTTTCAAAAAATAATAGCGTTGCATCACACCAAACACCACCATATTTATAAATTAATTTATATCTTAGAATATCTGAAAAGGTTTGAATAGAAATTTTTTTGTCATCATATAATCTAATTAAATTATCATCGATATCAACATATTCCTTATAATTATTTAAAGTTATTTTATATATTTTATAATCAGGGTAAAGTTCTTCTATTCTTTTAATGCAAACATTAGGTATTTCAGGCATTTTATCAAATCCCTGTCCCCAAAAGACAAAAATATTTTTAGTAAATTTGTTTTTATTAATGCCATATTTTTGATTTTCTTTAAAAATGTACCCAAATTTGTTGTCTAAAATATTAATAGCTCTTCTGCGTGTCATATATTCAAATTTTCTAAAAATCGTTTTAGTCATTAAAAAGGATGTTCCGTATAAAAAGCCAAAATTTTTATAATTATGTAAAACTTTTTTTATGTTATTATTCATATCTACAACCTCCATATTTTAGGATTTAACTTTATAACTTTCAAAAATATTATTTATCTGAACAATAAAATTTTTTTCTAATTCTAAAACAGTCTTTCTATAATTTTCAAAATCTAATATTTTTTTATCGTAACATTCCATTATCTGATCTATCGTTTTTATTATTTTTGGAATATTTTCAACAGTTCCATCAAATTTATATTCATCATTAATTGGAACATCATTGAAAAAAGCAGAAGCACCAAATTTTCCTGTCAATATGCAGCATCCATTTATAACAGCTTCTTTAGGTATCCTCTCAGCACCAGGGAAATTTCCAAAATCAATATATAATTTAGAGGATGAATAAAGATTTATCAATTGTTCTTGAGAGAAACCTTTTAATGGTAAAAAAGTATATTTTTTTTCATATTTCATAATTTTCTTAGTAAATTTATAGTTTTTCTTGGGATTAAATAAAATCAAATCTTTCCTGTTTTTAGTATTAAAATTTACATTATCCAAAAAATATTTACTAATTGGCTCAATACATAATTTTACATTATCCTTATAATTGCAATTATTTAGAACATAATCATATGCATAATAAGAAGCACATAAATGAATAATATCTTTATCATTTTTAAAATCATACTTTTTATGTTGCAAAAAATTTTTCAAAGTTAGTACTTTATATAATTTCTTGAAATTTTTAAATCTTATTTTTTTGATAACTTTTTTACATTTATTAACAAAACCAGATGAATTAATATCATTATCTACACTCAACCACCAAATATATTTCTTTAAATTGCTATAATCTTTCAACAAATGTGTTTCCGTTTCAGGAATAATTATAGCATTCCCTTGTTCATCATCTATATCATTTAAAATTAAATATTTAGAAACATAACATTTATAAGATTCTGGGATAGAATACTTATATGATTTTATATCACAATATACAATATAAGCATTATATCCATTCCTATTTAAATAATACACCATTTGATGAAGTGCATCAGGCCCACCAGTAACTAAACCATAAGGGCAAATTACATATATTTTATTTTTCATTTTTATCACGATTCCTTATTAAAATATCAATTTGTTTAATACATAGATATAAATATCCTGCTGTTTCTAAGTAAATTAAATAACTTAGATGACCAATAAGTAGATGAGTTAAAACTATAATTAAAATAGTCAGCCAAGAGAATCTCTTGTCTTTTGTCATTATTGAAGTTATATGATAAATTATATATATATATATAACAGTACCAATAACACCAAAATTTACTAGTAATGTAACAATTGAAGAATAACAATATATAGTTCCAAATCCGCAACCAAATATAAAATATTTAAAGAAATACTGTATATTATTGTTAATTGAATAAAGTCTTATAAGTTCACTACCTTTATATAAATCTTTTGGACTTTTGCTTAATAAAGAAAAACTATCAAAAAATTTTAAAAATCGATCCTTCATAATAAAGCTTGCAAACAGTAATAAAATAATACTGAAAATCAAAACAATAACTCTTCGTTTTCTTTGTTTAATTAAACACCATAACAAAATAAAAATACCAACTAGATATATAATAGCACTTAAAGATTTTGATAATAATAAGATTACTATTAAAATTACAATATTATAAATTGTGATTTTATTTTTATAATTAACAAAAAGAATATACATAATATTATTAATACAAAAAATAAAAAGGCTTCTAACATATGATGATGGTTCACGCATGAAAGCCATAGGTAAATAGATACCATCATTTGTCATTCTCGATAATTCATAGGTAGAATCACTATGGCCAAAAAAATTTAAACAAAATCTTCTAAAGGCAAATTCGTTTATACAATTTGAAATCAGAAATTCTAACATAGACAAAATTATAATAAAATTTGACACATAAAATATCTTTTTAGAATAATTAATTAAATCATCCTTCGTAGTATTTTTACAAAAACAATAGAATGATAGTATAAAAATAACAGTCCGTGCAAACATCATAAATGAATGTTTTGAAAAAGTAATAATTTGCAAATCTTTTGCACCAAAATATAAATCCCAAGAATCATTAAATGCAACACTATTAAGCTTAATATTAAATATAAACGGTAAAAACATACTAATGAAGAGATAACCAAAAAGAATGCAAAACAGAACTACATTTTTTTTACTTGGACGATTTTTAAAAAGAAAAAATACCGAAAAGATAAAATTTATAATAGAAAAAATGTAATTATATTCAACTGTAAAGCTTCCTATCTTTGCAACATAGCCTATATCTAAAACAAGAAGGCCCAAAACGCTATAAATGAACATATCATTTCCTAATTTAGGATTTTTAATATTTTTAAAAATATATATAGCTAGCAAAAATACTAAAATTATTCCAAATAATGTAAACTTCATGATTTTATTCTTCCCCTTTAAACCTTCACATAAATGTTTTTCTCAAAATCCCATGTTTTAATCACTTTAGCTGGGTTACCAACTGCAATTGAATATGGAGGAATACTCTTTGTTACTACACTTCCTGCGCCAATAACACTTTTTTCACCAATTTCAACTCCAGGAAGTATAATAGCTTTTTCACCAATCCATACACCATTCCCTATTTTAGTGACATGGCACTCTAACATATTATCGTTAAAGCTTTCAGTTAAAGGATTCAGTCCATGGTTTTCAGAAGTAATAAATACTCCTCCAGCACATGAAACATTATCTCCAATGATAACTTTCCCACTGCATAATATTTTAACATCATTTCCACCGCAAAAATTGTTTCCAAAAATTATTTGTGAATGCTGTTGGTTAAAATCAAAGCAACGTAAAATTGTTCTTTTGTCAAAATTACAATGTTTACCAACAGAAATCATGCCACAATTCTCAATTACAGTGTTAATAGGCATTGAAGAACTATAAGAAATTTTCATTCCTCTTAATTTTAAATAAAAAATGAAAGGCAATCGTATTACTTTTATAAATTTTCTTTCAAAACCATTACTTTTGCTCAACAGAACCACCTCACAAACAAATTTATATTTTGTTTTTTTTGCTTATCTTTTTCCAGCTTTCATTCCAATATATCTTACTGCCATATCTGGTATAAATCTAAATATCACTTTAAAATTCTTATCACTAATAGCTCTCTTTATCACATATTTAGCAAGTCCACCACCCGCTTTATTTGTCCCATATTTATCTAAGTAATTATTCTGTTTAAAAAATTTACCTGTAAGTTTATACCTGTTATATAGTTCCTTTAACTTAAACTTATGTGAATGATAAACTACTGATTTTGATTCATATTTGATTTTATAATCATTCATTATCAATTTATAGGCAATATACATATCCTCATTTGTAGGTAAATTTTTACCATCATAGCCATTTAATTTTTTAAAAACTTTGTTATCAATAGCACTAGAGGCATCAGAAAAGAAAAAAGTATTAAGTCCGAGCTTTTCTAAATCTTTTTTCCCCACAATTCTTGATTCTTCGGGATAGTTTTTTTCTCTAGTATATTTTTCAATATTATTGTATTTTGTTATTTGCCTAGAATAAGCTGCCGAACATTTTCCAGCAATGATATCTCTAGTTAAATAATAAAGCCATAAATCATCTTTTATTTCAACATCTTGTGTTACAAATGTAATAATATCAGCTTTACTATTCAATGCTGCTTCTTCTCTTACAAGACTATGTGAAAAATCTTGCTTTCTTATTTTCTTATAATTACAATTATTGATTTTTAACAGATTTTCTGTATTATCAGATGATTCGGTTAAAATATATGTTATCTTTTTCAAATTTACTTTTTTTTGCATCAATAAACTTTTATTAAGATTTTCAAAATATTCTTCCGCATTATATAGCGGGCATATAATTTCTATATTCATTCTATTCCTTCTATTCTATTGTAGTAGCATTATCAACTGATTGTAACATTATCCAAGTATTGCCATCATTAACATTAATAATTGTTCCATCTAGATACTTATATACTGTTTTAGAAGATCTATCACTCTTTTCCCATTTGATAGGAACAGCATAACCATTAGTAATATAGTATCCATCACCTGTACCAACATTATGTAAATTCAAATAATAATTATCACTTGTTTTTGTAAGGCCTAATTTTACTACAATAATATTTTTACTTGTATATTGTTCTTTTGTAAAATAATCCGTATGTTCTACTCCATTTACATATCTTTTATAATTTTCATTTTCACTATCATATACAAATTTTACTATATAAGAATTAGAATAAGGAATTTCAACGTTATTTGCAACTATACTTCCTTCTTTTTTGCTTAAATCAATTTTATCAGTACTATAGTTAAGTAATGACTTTTCTTCAGTAGTTGTTCTATACCCTTTGTTTTTTGCTACTTCTATTAATTTATCTAACCCTGTATAAGCAGTATGCTCTGTTGCTAATCCTTCTGGATTTTCTCTCCAAAAAGGGGTATCATATAAGCCATTAATGTTGTTTATTCCTAATGATGGAATATCAGCTTGTGCATAATGGCTCCATCCAAAATGCACAAATATAGCATCATTTTCTAAAACATAGTCTAAAAAGTTATGTCTAGCACTTCTTACAGTTCCCACCTTAGCTGTAACTTTATCCTTATAGAAAGCTAAACTTCTTGACATTCCACCTTCAACTGGAATTTCATAAATCATATATGCATCTTGAAGACCTGTTTGAACTTTTACAGCACTTGGGAAATTATTAATAACAATTGCATAAGGTCTTGAATTAGATTTCTCATCTATAATTGATATTTTTTTAACTTCAACCATTTCATTTTCCTTATTATCCGGAATATTATTTTTTTCTTCTTTTTTATTACATCCTGTTATAAAAAGAACTCCCAATATCATAACAAATATTAATATACTTTTTTTCATATTATTTTGCACCCTCTTTTTTAATTACTTTTGCAATCGTTTGGAAAAATATTTTAATATCTAACTTTATACTCATGTTATCAACATAATATAATTCAAGTTTCATTCTTTCATCATTGCTAGTATCACTTCTACCATTACAAGCCCACCAGCCAGTTAAGCCAGGTCTAACACTTAATAATTTTTCTTTATCCTTACCATACTCCTGCACTTCCTCATCAAGGACCGGTCTAGGTCCAATAATTGACATTTCTCCTTTTAGTATATTTAAAATTTGAGGAACTTCATCTAATGATGTTTTCCTTAATATTTTTCCTACCTTTGTTATTCTTGGATCATTTTCAAATTTATGGTTTTCTTTCCATTCTTTAGCATATTCTGGTTTTTTCAACAATTCTTTCAATATTTCAGCAGAATTAGGAACCATAGTTCTAAATTTATATAATCCAAAATTTTTTCCATTTTTACCCACTCTTACATGTTTATAGAAAATAGTTTTAAAATCACCATTACATACATATACTATCTTTATAACAAAAGCTAATATAATTAGCGGTACAATTCCTATTAAACTAACAATAATATCAAAAAATCTCTTAATAAATAAATACCCATATTTTTTATTAATAATTGTTTCATTCGATACTTCTTCAAGTATTAACTCCTCATTTTTCATAAAAACACATCCTTCAAACTAATTAAATTATATCATAAATTATCTATTATTCAAAATAAAAATAGTATTTTGTAGAAATTTATATGTAAAGTAATTTTTTCCTGTAGTATAACAAATAAATTTATACATGTAAATAACAAAAATATGGTAATTTATTTGTATTTTTTTCAAAATGTGATAAAATACTTTACAGGAGTTGATGTATATGTTTAGAAAAGTAAATATTTTAGATGAAAAAGATAAAAGACTTAGAATGAAAAGTGTAGATGCTACTTTCCCTCTTTCTAAGGAAGAAAAGAATTTAATCCAAAGAAGTATTGATCATTTAACATATAGTCAAATAGAAGAATATTCAGAAAAATATAAACTAAGACCTGGTATGGGGCTTGCCTTCCCTCAACTTGGTATAAATAAAAGAATAATTATTATTGTTCATGAAGTTGATGATGGAGTATTTGATAATTATGTATTTATTAATCCTAAAATAGTTAGTTATTCTAATGAAATGATAGCAGCTGAGGCCGGTGAAGGATGTTTAAGTGTTAATAGAGAAGTTGAAGGACATGTACCTAGACACGCAAGAGTAACTGTCGAAGGTTTTGATGAGGACGGAAATAAAATTAGAGTTAGAGCAAGAGAAGATTTATCTATAGCTTTTCAACATGAAATAGATCATCTAGATGGTATTCTATTCTATGATAGAATTAATAAAAACAAAAAATTCTATACAGAAGCAGAAATGAGATTAATATAAAAACAGCATATGCTGTTTTTATTATTACTAAAATTATTTTCTCATAGAAATTGATTTAATTGCATCATAATCACTTTTATCTAATATATAATTTTCATCCCAGTCTGCTCTCTTATAATATAGAGGATCATCTATTTTTTTAGATGCATTAACATCATTTTTTATTAGAATATAATCTAATGAATTTATTACTCCATCCCCATTTACATCACATCTGCTACCATTACCATTAATTAAATAATATGGAGAAGAAACTCCTGTTGTATTTTCTAATGTGATTAAAAGATCAGACAATTTTAAAGTTTTAACCTTGTTTATATTAAATGTTTTCAAATTATTTCCAGATATATTAATCCAATAATTATACCTTAATTGATCTTCATATGTATTATTAGGATCATTTATTTCTGCATCTCCTGGACCAATTATAAGTGAAGTATTATCTACATTAATTTCTTCTAATCCACAATTAGCAACATTCAACATCTTTAACTTGTTGTTTTTAGATAAATCTAACTTCTTAGATGAAAATATATTATTTGAAGTAATAAGTGTTAATAATTCTAAATTGTTGCTTAAATCAATACTACCAATACTATTATTTCCGCCTTCAACATTATTGAATGATAAATGTTGAAGAGCTAGATTTTTTGAGACATCTAAACTAGTCAAATTATTTGTACCAACAGCTAATGTTTTTAACTTAGTATTATTACTTACATCTATTGAATTAAGATTATTACGACCTATCCACATGTAGTCAAGTAATACATTTTTAGATAAATCAATTGCATTTAAATTGTTAAAATGTAGATTTAATTTTCTTAACTTTACATTTTGCGTCAAATCAATATTCTCAAAATTATTATAAGGAGCCCACAATAATACCAAGTCCTTCAAATTAGTTAAACCATTTATTTTAGATAAATTATTACCTGAAACAAACAAATATTCAAGTTTAGTATTATTTGTTACATCGATTTCATTTACGCTAGGTCCACCACATTCAAATCTTAAATTAGTTACATTTGGCATTTTGCTAAATAATGTATTATATTCATTTCCAAAATCATAAAATCTTTGTTCACCAGTTGTCTTATCTTTACAAGGCGCTGAATGTCCAATAAAAGATGTATTAACACCACAAGTAAATTCAGTAAGACCTGCAAGTGCATTAGTATCAAACTCTGTATCTTTAGTAGTATTACTTTTTCCAAGTGCTACTTCAACACATTTACGCAAATTGTCATTCTCAATTTTTATTGTATCTGCTTTTATTTGTTTAAGACCTATAAAGAAAACACAGCATAGTAATATATATGATATTTTTTTCATCTATAACTCCTCCTTATTTATTTTCTTTCTTTTGCTTTATAAAATAGATAATAACTATACTGAAAACAACAATTAACAAACCAAGTCCAATATATAAATAAATATTATCACCTGTTTTTGGATTATTAACATTATCATTTGTACTATTATCTACATTACTGGTATTATCACTCATAGAATCTTTTACATCAATAGATAAAACTAAATCACCACTATATAACTTAGGATCATCTTCATAAATAGCTAAATCTGTTGGTTTAATAACTATTTTAGCAGTTCCTTCTTTTAATCCTTTAATAGTTATAGAATAAGTTTTTTCACCATTTCTTTCACTATCTATCCACAACTTATTGTTTTCACTAACATTCACCACATTATCATCACTTGAAGTGATATCAATTCTTCCAGCTACATTTCTAGCTATTAAATTAAAGGTTTTCTCTTCACCCTTATTTAGTTCAATTGTATTATCTTGAACAGATATACTTCCCATAGCATAAATAGAATTTATCCCTATAAACATAGTTAATAGTATTACTACAAAACAAATTATCTTTTTCATAAACGTCTCCTACCCTACCTATCATATCTTAGTAATTATATCAGTTATGACATAATTTGTCAATTTAACCACAAAAAAAAGCAAAAAATTTATGATTAATTTGTGATAATGTCTTAAGTGTTAACTTGCGAAAATGTCTCAACGTTATATAATATTCCACTGAGG
>CAKOTD010000016.1 GCA_934120015.1 uncultured Bacilli bacterium | reverse complement strand
TATTTCATGACTCATACTACTTAAGAAATCACTTTTAGCACGATTGGCTCTTTCTGCTTGATTTTTAGCAAATTCTAATTTTGCTATCATCTTTAAATCAGGATTTTCTATTGTAAAATACATTAAGCAACAAATTAAACTTTCCATTGCAGTCGTTATTACTAATTCAGGGTGTTTCATTTGAATAACCATAACACCTAGTCCAAATAATAAATATAACCAAATTGGTAAAACCTTTTTACTTAAACCTACATTTTTTCTTTTTACAATTAGAATTGTAAATATGATTAAACTTAATATACCAGATAAAGAGAAAATTATTTGAACCGCTGGCCCATATGTATAATAAACCCTTTGAACAACATCTCTATGTAAATTATATGGAAGTAAAAATACTACAATAGTTATTAATATATCAATTATCAAAGTTATTATATTGGCAATTTTTTTATATTTAAATGAAATTTCTATTAAATAAAAAATTAGTAGTGATATGAAAATAATAAAATATACTAAATATAGTCGTAGTATAAAGTCACTGATAATGGTAGGTATTACATCATACTTATAAGATACAAAATCACATAAAAATTGCAATACTAATCCAACTAAATTTGTAATAAGAATATATTTATATATTTTATTTTCTCCATTATCTAATCTTGTCTTCGAAAAATATAAAAAGGACAAGGCAACGATATACACAAAACTAAAGATTATTAACCATGTAAGATTTGAAATAACCATAAACTCACTCTCCTATATTAATATCTTACCACATAAATACACTATTTTAACAACTTTTCAACTACTTCAAACAAAAAAAACTATCTCATTAGTGAGACAATTTTTTTTGTTTACTTTCATTAATAGACTTATTAATTATCACAAATCCATCTCTTTCTTGTTTTATTTTCACAACATCCCTTTTACCAGATTTAGCATATGGAAATGATTTTCTGATTTTAAACCTACATGGCACCATATTTTTATTATTAGTTTTTTCATAAATATATTGTTGCATATCATATAAGTATTTTTCTAAATAATCTTTATTTTCTTCTATCAATTTCTGAAATTCCTCAGTAAAAATTATATGTACAGCCAATTCTTTTGTTCCATTATCATCAAATTCTAATACATCACATATTTTAACATCATCTAATTCCATTAGAATAGTCTCTATATCAAAATTATAAATTTTTTCTCCATTTATTATTGAATAATCAGATGCTCTTCCTTGAACAAATAAGTTACCTTTTTCATCAATATATCCAATATCTCCAGTACAATTCCATTTTGTACCATTTTTATCAATATGAAAGTATTCTCTCGTTGCTTTTTCATTTTTATAATATCCTAACATACTACATGGTGTATTTGCTAAAATTTGACCTCTTTCATAATAAGATAATTCATTAAACTCATCATCAAAAATACCAATTGTAATTCCAGGCAATGGTATACCAACAGATCCTCTTGTACTCTCAGCCAATTGAGTTTGTGTTGTTATTGCTGCCCCACACTCACATTGACCATAAGCAACTCTTAATGTAGCATCACTTCCATGTTGTTTAAACACTGCCTCTATTTTACTTGCAACTTCATCACTTAATGGTTCTCCACCTTCGAAGGGGTAATTAAAAAATGATAAATCTTTATTTTTAACTAGCTTTTCATCTAAAAAACCTTCATACATACTTGTGGGAGCAACACAATAATTTGGTTTTGCTTTAACAATATTTTTTACAAAAATATCTCTTTCAAATCTTGGATCCATAAATACAGAAGTACCATAAGACAATGGCAAATGTATTGATGTACTTAATCCAGTTGAATACCAAGGAGGGATAATTTGATAAAATTTTTGACCCCTTGAAATATCAACACCAGATGCCGGATATGATTGAATTGAATTTTGAAAACTATCATTTGATAATAATATACCCTTAGATGCACCCGTTGTTCCACTTGAATATACCATGGTTAGTGGTAAATCTTTTTCATACGGAACGGTTTGACTTTCTTCTCTATTCTTTCCATCTTTAATAAATTGATTCCAATACAATTCATTACTATGACTATCTAGTTTATATGTTTTAGAAAAGAATCTTAACATTGAAGAATTCAAAGTTGGAAGAATAATTATATTTTTTATTCTTGAATTTTTTATTGCATCTTTTAATTCTAGATAAAACTCATCCATTATTATCAATATATCACTTTCACAATCACTAATCCTTGCAATTAAATCCTTTTTTTCAAAATGTGGAGCAATCATATTAGCAACTGCGCCTAATTTTGATAAAGCATAAAATGAGTAAACAGTCTCTGGAACTCCCGCTGCACAAATGGTAGCAAAATCTCCTTTTTTTATCCCATACTCCTGAAAAGCTTTTGCTGTTGCTTCAATATTTTTAAAAAATGTTGAATAAGTTATATTGCTCCCAAAAAATTCTAATGCCAATTCTTTTGGAAAAGCTAAATTGTTATTATAAACCTCTTGATAAACAGTCCTTTTTGGAATTTCTTTTCCTAATTCTTCTTGATTATAATTTATAGTCCATGGTTTATCTATCGTTGGATATCCACTTAATTTCAGTTCTTCAAATCTTAATAATTCTTGCTTTGTTTTTAATAATTCCTCTTTAGTCATATAAAATCCCCCTAATATCACTCTATAATGCAAGTACTTCCCCTTTTTGCGGCATATAGTACCACAAAAAGTTGATTTTGTCAAATTAATTGAGTTAGGAATTTCTTTACCTATTTTTAAAATGCAAGATTATATATATTATTGCATATTTAATTTTATTATTTGTGAAAATAATTTTCCATTAACTTCTCTTTCATTTTTAAAAACTTTATTATCCCTAATTATATTCTTAACTAAACTTAATCCGTAGCCATGACCTTTACCTTTAGTAGTATAACCAGCACTATCAATCTTATCTAAATCTATATTACCATCATATGTATTTGAAATTTTAATAATAAATTCATTGTCTACATACTCAAGAAAAATATTGATTTCCTTATTTGTACTATTTTCCAGTGCTTGTATTGCATTATCTAATAGTACTCCAACTATCTTACATAATTCTTGATGAGTTTTAACTGGAATAGTAGAAAAGTCTAAATCCCTAAGGCTTCTATCAACTTCTAAATTTACATTAATTTTCTTTTCCTTCATAGTTAGCATTTTATAATAAATTAAACCTTTTAGACCGCCTGATGGGATACGATTAGTTTTAATAATTAATGTATCATTATCTTTATATTGAGTATCTATTATAGAATTAATATATTCTGAAACATTACTTTCATTTTTATCAACCATACCTTTAATTACTAGCAATTGATTTTTATTCTCATGATTTGATATTCTTTGCTTATCAAGCAAATTTTCATACTCAGATAAATTAGTTAATAGAATGTCATACTCAACTTGTATTTTACTTCGTTGTTCCATAATTTTTATAGTTGCAATAATTATTACTGAATATGTAGTTATCATTATAAACAAGATGATTAGCAAAAAAGTTATATTATAATGAAACAAACAAAAATAAACTGACATAGTAAACAAGCAAAAGGAAAGAAAAATTACTATTAAAATATATCTATTCTTTGATTTTTGATAACTACTTGATACGATATTTACAAATTTAAAGACTTTTTTAAAAGAAAAAAATAGGAGTAAAATTAAATATAAAATTGCATTGGAAATAAACTTCAATATTTCATTTTCTTTCAACATCGAAATATCTATATTAAAAATATTAATAATTATCAAAGATAAAGCAACATCTATTAACAACATAACAATCCATTCTATAAATCCAGTGATAATAATTTTTAACATAGGTGTTCTATTATCCTGCACATAATAACACAATATTAGATTAAGAAAAAATTGAATTATGGCTTTGATACCATTATCAGTTAATAAAAATGATATATATAAATATGTACTCAAAATTACAAGTGATAACCAAAACCTTTTACTATTATAAAATTTTTTAACATTACACAAAATTAACAATAATGTAAAACATACAAATGCAGTCAAAGAAGAACCAACTAACTCGTATATTGAAATTTTCATTTATATAACCTCCTTTTTATAATTATCGGATAATAAATCTATAGTCAATCCATTATCAAATACAATTGTATTATTTTTACGGTTTACAGAACTAATTCTATCTTTATTAGCAGCACATGATCTATAGGTTTGAACAAAACTATTATTTAACATTCCAAATATTTCTTGAAAACTCTTGTTAACTTTAAATTCAGTATAATCTGTTTTAATAATAGTTTTTCTATCAACACTATCTCTAGTTATATACAAAATGTCTTTAAGTGGAATTGTATACACAGTTCCTCTATCTTCAAACCTAATTGCCTGTTTATGCCCTATCATTTTTAGAGCCTTATTAATAGCTGATATAATTCTAGCTTCTTGATTATTAAACTTCGATATGAATGTCAAAAACATAATTTCATCTTCAAGCAATACAGAGCCAAGCTCATAATGTGACGTTAAGAAGATAATTACACTATCTATATCATTTTTTCTAATCTTCCTTGCCATATTAATGCCAGACTCTGCGGGAGTTTCAATATCCAAAATATATATTTTATTAAGCAACGGTTTTTTTATAATATTTAGAAAATCCTTATTATAATTATTGAAAATATGCTTTTCATATTGTAAATCATTTTTAATCATTACTTTATCAATAATTTCAGACACATTTTTTGTTATCATCAAATTATCATCGCATATTATAAAATTAATCATCTAAACCGCCTCTTCTTGATTGCTAATAGTTAACACTCAAATATTATATTACCACATTTTACCATATTGTTCAATGAAATATATAAAAATAATTTATATAATATACAACCGGCAAACAAAAAAGCTCCCATAAATGAGAGCAAATTATTATAAAACACATTATTTTTTATAGTATTAGTAGTCACAATATTACTTCAATTAATATTTGTTTTCCCCTTTTTTAACATCTAACAATATACAATTTTTTATATCAAATTATACACCGCCCTTTATCCCATTCTTTCTAAGAATTATTTTCCTTGTAAAATCAACAGGTATTACTGTAAGTGAAAATATAATCATTATTATAAATTCTTTAAAAGTAAGTGCAGTTGTCCTAAACATATTACCACCATAATATAGTAATATTATTTGAACAAAGGCAATAAATAAAATTATAAAAATAAATACTTTGTTTTTTAATATATTACTAAATAAATTTAATCTATGCGTTCTTGCATTAAAACAATTAAAAATACCAATAAAAATAAATAATCCGAAAAATGCTGTCATAAGATATAAATTAAATGGGTGAGGTCTGAATAAATCTGATATAACCGGCAACTTCAAAAACAAAATACATAATAATGAAGAATATGCACCCGTAAATATTATTTCATGCCACATATATTTGTTAATTATTGGTTCATCTTTTTTCTTAGGAAATTCTTGCATGTACTCTAAGAGCGGAGGTTCATAGGAAAATGCAAGTCCTGCAAGAGTATCCATAACCATATTAATCCATAACATTTGAATAACTGTTACTGGTGTATCTATTCCTATAAATGGGCCTATTATAGATAAACTAACCGCACATATATTTACTGTAAGCTGAAATACAATAAATTTTCTAATACTCTTAAATATAGTCCTTCCAAAAAGAATAGCTCGGGATATTGATTTAAAATTATTATCAACTATAACTATGTCAGATGCTTCTTTTGCTACTTCTGTTCCACTACCCATTGCAAAACCCACATCAGCTTTTTTTAACGCTGGAGCATCATTTACTCCATCACCAGTCATACCAACCACTAAATTTAGTTCCTGTGACAATTTCACAAGCCTACTTTTATCCTGAGGAAGAGATCTAGCAACTATTTTAAGATAAGGTATTATTTTCTTTACCTCTTCATCTGTTTTCATTTTAAGTTCATCTGATGTTAAAACAATATCTCTATCACTCGTAATAATACCAGCTTCTTTTCCAATAGCTATTGCTGTTTCCTTATTATCACCAGTTATAATAACAGTTTGAATATGAGCTTTCTTTACTAACTCAATACCTTCTCTTGCATCCTCTCTAATTTCATCCTTTATGTATGCAAGTCCAACCAAAGCTAAATTATCTAATCTAGTTTCAAAATCTGTAGTTGCAAGGGCAATTACTCTTATACCTTTTTTTGTCCTATTATCTATTTCCTTCTCTAATGAATTAATATTAAGGAGTAATTTTTTTGATCCATATTCATCATAATAATACTTACACCTTTTTAATAATATTTCTGGTGCACCTTTTATAAGCACCATTCTCTTACCGTTATTAACTGTTACTTTTGAATATTTATTTTTACTATCAAATGGCACTTCATTGCTGATTGTTACATAAGGATTTTTTTCATCCTTAATAAAATTTAATAATGCTCTATCAGTTATGTTTCCCCCTATTATTTCATCTTTTTGTCTATTATATATACTTGCATTATTATATACAAATGATAACTTTGCAAGTTCATACAATTTAGGGTAACCCATTATTTCATAATCACTATGATATCTTTTTAAATCACCAGTTTGAAATTCTACTACTTCTAATTTTCCTTTAGTTAAAGTGCCAGTTTTATCAGTAAATAAGATATTTAAACTACCAGCAGTTTCTATACCCACCATTTTTCTTACTAAAACATTGTCTTTTAGCATTCGTTTCATATTAGAAGATAACACTAATGTTATCATCATAGGAAGTCCTTCTGGAACAGCAACAACTATTATAGTGACACTTAAAGTAAGTGCATACAATATATGTTTTATCATTATTTGAAAATTTGTAATTGTCTCTATTATAGCAGGCATATTAAAATTATTAGAAATAACAATACTTGAAAATAAGTAAGAAAATGATACTAAGCCTGCCCCAATATATCCAATTTTACTAATTATTTCAGCTAATTTTCTAAGCCTTATTTTAAGAGGACTATCCGGCTGTTTTTCTTGAAGTTCAAGGGCAATTTTACCATATATAGTATTATTTCCAACACTAGTTACAAGCATAATAGCTTCACTTGAATAAACAACACTTCCTCTATATACATCTTGATCATCAAATTTAGATTTGTGTTTCTCTTTAGTTTCACCATTAAGAGCAGACTCATCTACACTAATATTCCCCTCTATTATCTTACCATCCGCTGGCACTTTATCACCCGATGATAACAAAACAATATCATTAACAACTATTTCTTCAATCGGGATTGATATTACCTTACCATTTCTCTTTACCCGACAATTTATTTTTGATGACTCTTCCTGCAATTTTTCAAAAGCCTTTTCACTACCATATTCTGAGATAGAGGATATGAAGGATGCCAGAAAAATAGCTATAGCTATACCAACTGTTTCAAACCAATCAAAATTTTGTATCAAAAATATAGTTTTAATAGCAAGCGCTATTAAAAGAATTTTTATGATAGGATCTCCTAATGACTCAATAAGTAGCTTCATAAAGCTATTTTTTTTATTATTTGTAATATTATTACTTCCATTTTTATTACGACTATTAATAACTTCTTTATCCGTTAATCCATATATTTTATCCATATTTCCTCCTATAGTAAAATATATGAACTATAATTATCGATATTATTATTTTACTTTGACAAAGTATGACATTAATAACTATTTATTTGTATTTGAATAATAATTACGCTCTGCTATATTTTCAGCAACTATATCTAAATCTTCAGCAATATCATATAATTCATCTAAACTATCTTGTATTTTAAATAATAATTCATTATAACTAAAACAAGTATTGTAGTTAATATTATATTTATTTAATATATCTATTTCCTTTGATGATAAATATATATTATTAACTCTTTTTAACATATTTTCATTAAAATCAATATTATTTGAAATATTTCTAATGTAATCTTCAAAATTCTCTTTTCCCATTTGCACACTCTTTCTATAGAAAAAAAGGAGCATTACTCCTTAATAAATTATTGAATACTTTGTAATCTCTCAATTCTATTTAAAGTATTAGGATGCGTACTAAATAATGAATCTTTTTGTTTTCCTTTAATTTTCATAGGATTAACAATATATAATGATTCGGTTGACTTATTGGCAACGCTTAATGTTTCTGTATCTTCAGATATTTTTTTTAGAGCATTAATAAGCCCCTCTTTATTTCTTGTGATTTCAATAGCAGAAGCATCAGCTAAATACTCTCTATTTCTTGAAATTGCAAGCTGCATTAATTTTGCAAATATTGGTGCCAAAATAATGAAAACTAAACCTATAATCATTAATATAGCATTTCCTTTATTATCGTCATCATCACTATCCCTTGATGACCTTAAAAACCCTCTTGAAAAAGCATCAGACAACATAACAATAAAACCTACCATTACGACAGTAACAGTTTGAAGTAAAATATCATAATTTCTAATATGAGATAATTCATGAGCAAGAACCCCTTCTATCTCATACTTATCAAGTCGGTTTAATAATCCAGTTGTGACACATATAACAGAATGTTTTGGATTTCTACCTGTTGCAAAAGCATTCATTGCATCATCATCCATAACATAAAGTTTTGGCATTGGAAGACCAGTACCTAAACATAAACCTTCTAATATATCATTTAATTGTCTATATTCCTCTTTAGTAGCAATCCTTGCTTTATTTAAAGATAAAACGATTTTATCAGAATTATAATAAGAAATAAATGAAGTTATAAACGAAAATAACACTCCTATAATAACAGCTAATGCTGTATTATCAAACAACCATAAACTTAAAAAATAAATAAAAAGTGCTACTATCACAAAAAATATAGTGATAATAAAAAATGTCTTTCTTTTATTTTTTCTAACATCCATTAAAATCATAATTTAACACTTACTACCTTTTTATCTTCTTCACTTACTTCAAAATATTCTCTTTCCTTAAACTTAAATATACTAGCTATTACATTATTTGGAAAAGTCATAATAGCAGTATTAAAATGCTGCACACTATCATTATAAAATTGTCTAGCATAAGCAATTTTATCTTCAGTTCCTGTAAGTTCTACCTGCAAATTTTTAAATAATTCATTTGCTTTTAATTCAGGATAACCTTCGGATATTGCAAGTAAACTTTTTAAATTCTTTGTTACCTCTTCACTTTGCTTTGCTTTTTCACCAATACTAGTTGCTCTAACAAGAGCAATTTTTTCAAGAGTTTCACTTTCATGTTTAGCATAACCTTTAGTAATTTCTACCAAATTTGGAATTAAATCCGCTCTTCTTTTTAGTTGATTATCAATGCCGGCAAAAGCGTTTTTACACCTAACATTTAAAGATACAATCCTGTTGTAAATAATTACAAATATAATAATAAATAACAAAAGTATTCCTAAAACTATATACATCTAATTACCTCCTATATGCATTATCAATATAATTATAGCACATGTTAATCTAATTTAGTATAAGTTTATTAAAGATAATTATATTAACTACAAAAAAAGGCACATAGTGCCTAATCAATATCAATGTATTTTTTGTTTTCTTCTTCATTCTTCTTAGGAGCTTCTATCCTTAAAATTCCATTATTGAATGAAGCTTTGATTTTATCTTCATCTATTTCACCTAAGTAGAACGATCTTTGAACTTTTCCATAAGTTTTTCTTTCACGATGCAAATATTTTCTACTATCATCTACATCTTCGGCAGAATGTTCAGCAATTATACTTAATGTTCCTTTATTAAATTCAATACTAATATCTTCCTTGTTAAATCCAGGAACATCTACTTCAACATTGTAAACATTATCTTTTTCATAAATATCACATTTCATTTTATCATCAAATTTAAAATCATCTAACATATCATCAAAAAACAATCTTCTTGGTAACATAACCATTCCCTCTTTCTTATTTTGAAATAATATCACATATAATATTACTTATCTCTGTTGGATTATCAATTGGTAACCCTTCAATAAGTCTAGCTTCTGTATATAACACTTTAGCATATTTAGAAAGTTCTTGTTTGTCTTTATTATATAAATCTATTATTTTTGCGGCTATAGGATGATTTTCATTAATTTCAAGAACAAGTTCTGCTTTTACCTTTTGATCTGTAGGCATAGCATTAATCATCTTTTCCATTTCTACTGTTATTTCACCCTTATTTGTCAAACATACTGGATGCTTTTTTAATTTATTTGTAAATTTAACCTCGGATACACCTAATTCTTCTTTCATATATTTTAACATCTCAGCATTATCATCATTTATTTTCTTTGTTGATTGTTTAGCCTCTTCAGTTTCCAAATCTAACTTTTCACTATTAATATTTATAAAATGTTTTCCATCATATTCATGAAGTGAATTAATTACAAATTCATCACCATATTCAGTTAAATAAAGAATTTCATATCCCTTATCCTTAACTTGTTCCACCTGAGGTAAATTATCTATTTTATCAATAGTTTCACCACAAACATAATAAATTTCTTTTTGTTCTTCCTTCATTGACTCTACATATTCTTTAAGTGTTACATAAGTTTTCTTTTGAGATGAATAAAATAGCAATAAATCCTGTAGCTTATCTTTATCCATTCCATAATTATTATAAACACCAAATTTTAATTGTATACCAAATGTCTTAAAAAAATCATTATATTTTTTACGATCATTTTTAAGTAAATCTTCAAGTTCTTTCTTTATTTTTCCTTCAATACTTTTAGCTATATTGTTTAATGCTTTCGTCTTTTGTAACATTTCACGAGATATGTTTAATGCTAAATCATCAGTATCTATTATTCCTTTAATAAAGCTAAAATAATCAGGTAATAAATCAGAACATTTTTCCATGATTAATACTCCATTTGTATATAAACTCAATCCTTTTTCATACTCTTTTGTGTAAAAATCATAAGGTGCGTGAGATGGTATAAAAAGAAGTCCATTATAATTTGTTAATCCCTCAACTTTAGTATGAATTACTTTTAATGGTTTTTCATAATCAAAGTATTTTTCACTATAAAAATTATTATATTCATCCTCTGTAACTTTCTTTTTGTCTTTCTTCCAGATAGGAATCATACTATTTATAGTTTCCAATTCTTTAACAGTCTCATATTCATCGGTACTACCCTCTTTTAATTTTTCTTTTGATACTTGCATCTTAATTGGATACTTAATATAATCAGAATATTTTTTTGTTAACTCCTTAATTTTATATTCAGTTAAATATTCATCATAATTATCATCTTCTGTATTATCTTTTATATATAAAGTTATTACAGTTCCTACTTCTTTTTTATCACATGGTTCTATATCATACCCATCAGCACCTGTGCTAGTCCAACGATAAGTCTTATCAGAACCAGCTGCTCTACTTTCAACAACTATTTTATCACTTACCATGAAAGCAGAGTAAAAACCTACTCCGAACTGCCCAATAATACTATTTTCATCACCTTCTTTTAAAGCATCTTTAAACGCTTGTGAACCACTCTTAGCTATTGTTCCTAAATTAGTCTCTAGCTCTTCCTCAGTCATACCACAACCATTGTCAGTTATTTTAATTATTCTATTATCTTTATCAATTTCTATCAGAATCTCAAGATTATTAAGCTTCAATGATTTATCAGTCAAACTTTTATAATGCAACTTATCCATTGCATCACTAGCATTAGATATTAATTCTCTTAAAAATATATCCTTATTTGTATAAATAGAATTAATCATTAAATCAAGTAATCTCTTTGATTCAGACTTAAATTCCTTATGTTTCATATTTGCCTCCCTAGTTGTTCCCACAACTATATGCATTATACCTCTTTTATTAGCACTTGTCAAGTATGAGTGCTAATAAAATTATTTATTTTACAAACTTTTTATGATATAATTTTAGAGTAGAGGTTTGTTATGAAAAGAAAAAAGATATTTAAGAAACTAAAAAAATTAAAAAAAATTAATCTAAAATACTTATTACCTATTTTAACATTTATGACCTTGATATACACTGGCTACTATATGTTTGATGATATATTTCATTTTACCAAAAAGGAAATAGTTATTTCATATGATATTGGTGATATTCCAAAATACAATGGTAATAATCATATTATTATAAATGATAATATTCCTAATTTTACTAATATTAGTAATACTAATGAAGAATTTCAAAAATTTAGTGACTTAGATAATTTAGGTAGGAGCGGACCCGCTATTGCTAATATAGGTTATGACATGATGCCAACTACAGAAAGAGGGAGTATTGGTGGAATAAGACCAACAGGATGGCACACAATCAAATATGATAGTGTTGATGGAAAATACTTATACAATAGATGTCACTTAATAGGATATCAATTAACTGGAGAAAATGCTAATTCAAAAAATTTAATAACATGTACTAGACAAATGAACACCATTGGAATGCTACCATTTGAAAACAAAATAGCTGAATATATAAAAAGAACAAAACATCATGTTTTATATAGAGTCACACCAATTTTTGAAAATAATAATCTATTAGCAACCGGTGTTCAAATGGAAGCAAAATCAATAGAAGATAATGAAATAAGTTTTAATGTTTTTGTATATAATGTTCAAGATGGTATTGAAATTAATTATAAAAATGGAAATAGTAAAATAGAGAGCAATTAAAATGCTCTCTATATTCTTTTAACAATCAATTCAAGTTCTTTTTTCTCTTTTTCTAGACTTTCTCTTTCTTGATTAACTATGTTCTCTGGTGCTTTTTTTACATAATTTTCATTAGATAATAGTTTTTCCCTTCTTGAAATAGAATTTTCCAATCTTTCTTTTTCTTTTATTAGATTTTCTTTTTCTTGTTCTAAATTACTAGAGTTATCAAAGTATATATTAACTATATCATTATTAAAATTAATTGATATATTAGTTAAATTATCAATATTAAAATTATCTTTTTCTATTATTTTATTTTCTAATTTTAATATTTTCTCAAATATATTCATATTTTCTATAATCAATTTATTATTATGTACTAAATAATAATCTTTACCAATATTATTTTCTAATTTTATTTTTCTAATATTTTTTATTAACTCAATAATAGTTTCCATCTCTTTTGATTCATTTACTCTATCTTCATTAAATATAGGATATGGAGCAAGTGCAATAGTTTCACTATCTCTTATTGGTAATTTATCATAAATTTCATCTGTTACATATGGCATAAATGGATGCAGTAATTTTAAAACTGCATTTAAAACATGGCATAAAACACTTTGTGTGGTTTTATTCATATTTATCTTAGCTAGTTCTATATACCAATCACAAAAATCGTCCCACACAAAACTATATATTTCTGCCCCTACTACATTAAACTCATACTTTTCCATGTGATTTCTAACATTTTTTATTAAGTTATTTAACTTATTCAATATCCATTTATCACTAATTGATGCACCCTCATATACATTAAAATCTTTTATGTTTAAATCTTCTATATTCATAAGTACATATCTTGATGCATTCCATAATTTATTAATAAAATTCCATGTTGATTTTACTTTATCTTCATCATATTTTAAATCCATACCAGGTGCAGTTGAAGTTGCTAAATAAAATCTAAGAGAATCAGCACCATACTGCTCAATAACATCCATTGGATCTACACCATTTCCAAGAGACTTAGACATTTTTCTTCCAATTTTATCTCTAATAAGGCCATGTATTAAACAATCTTTAAAAGGTCTTGTACCAGTAAATTCTAATCCTTGGAATGTCATCCTATTTACCCAAAAAGGTATAATATCATATCCTGTTACTAAAACATTATTTGGATAATATCTTTCTAGTTCCTTTGTAGCATCAGGCCATCCTAGTGTTGAAAATGGCCATAGTGCACTTGAAAACCAAGTATCTAGTACATCAGAATCTTGTGTCCAACCATCCTCTTTAGGAGCTTCCATGCCGACATAAACTTCACCATCTTTATACCATGCAGGTATCTGATGACCCCACCATAGTTGTCTAGAAATACACCAATCATAGGTTATTTCCATCCAGTGATTCATTGTTTTCTCATATCTTTCAGGCACAAAATTTACTTTTGTATCTTTGTTTTTTTGGTTTTCAAGTACTCGATCGGCAAGTGGACGCATCTTAACAAACCATTGTTTTGATAAATATGGTTCAACAACAGCATCTGTTCTTTCAGAATGTCCTACGCTATGTACCATTTTTTCTATTTTGATAAGAAGCCCTTGTTCATCTAAATCTTTTACTAATTTTTCACGACACTCTTCTCTTGTAAGACCTTCATATATACCAGCATTACTATTCATTGTAGCATTTGGATTCATTACAACAATTCTTGGTAATCCATGTCTATTTCCTACTTCAAAGTCATTAGGATCATGTGCAGGTGTTATTTTAACTACACCTGTTCCAAATTCTGGATCAGCATGCTCATCCCCAACGATAGGTATTAATTTATTTACTATTGGTAATATAACATTTTTACCAATTAAATTTTTATATCTATCATCTTCTGGATTGACAGCAACAGCTGTATCACCAAATAAAGTTTCAGGACGTGTAGTTGCAACTTCAAGATAATCATTTGTTCCCTCAATAAAATATTTTAAATGATAAAAAGCACCTTCATCGTCTTTATATATAACTTCTTCTGTTGAAAGAGCTGTCATAGCTTCTGGATCCCAGTTAATTATACGCTCACCACGATATATTAATCCCTTATTATATAAATCAACAAATACACGTCTTACCGCCTTAGAAAGTCCCTCATCAAGCGTAAATCTTTCTCTATTATAATCTAAGCTAAGACCAAGTTTAGCCCATTGATTATGAATATTTTCAGCATACTCTTTTTTCCAATCCCACGCTACTTCTAGCCATTTGCTTCTTTCCATACTTCTTGGATTAATTCCCATCTCTTTTAATTTCTTATCGACTTTTGCTTGTGTAGCAATTCCAGCATGGTCCATACCAGGAAGCCACATAGCATCAAATCCATCCATTCTCTTATAACGTATCATTATATCTTGAAGAGTTGTATCCCAAGCATGCCCTAAATGTAATTTACCGGTTACATTTGGAGGTGGAATAACTATGGCATATGGTTTCTTACTTAAATCACCACTATTAAAATATCCCTTTTCTTTCCAATTGTTATACTTTCCATTTTCTACTTTCAAATGATTATACTTTGTATCTAACATTTTAATTCCTTCCTTTCATATAAAAAAGTCCATCCTAATCAAAGGATGAACTTGAAGTCCACGGTACCACCTTAATTCATATTATTTTAATAATATGCAGCTTAATGCTTTAACGCAGCAATACGTAATTTCTTACTGATAGTTCAGAAAATATGCTCCCAAGCTACCTTCAATTACCTATTATGCAAATTCACACCAAACATTTGCTCTCTGTAATAAATTAGTAATCTACTCCTCTTGTTCTTTGCAATTAAATATACATTAATTATATAATATAAACTTTTAAAAAGCAATAAATTATATATTTAATTTACTAATTTTAGCTTCAAACATATATTTTATAAATAAAAAATTCCTAATAATTATTGTTTAACTTTCATTACAACTACGATTGCATCTTCTAAAGTCTTTTCAATTTTATCATCAAAAATATTTAATTTATTTACTGAATATAACTCATCTTTCATTTCATTAAATTTATAAAATTCAACTAATTCAAAACCAATTTTTCCAAAAAAATCTTTTATATGATTAACATCTTCGAAACGATCATTTATATTATTTCTAGAAGTAATTGTTGTTAGTTTTTTGTTAAAATCAGGTAAAGCTTTATCCTGTGAATCTATAAACTTTTTAGGTGTTACATCACAAGTAATCCAGATTCCACCATATTTAGATAATAAATCATAGATATTTTGTGCAACTATCTTTTTTTCATCAAAGGTCAAATATCTTAGTAATCCTTCATTGATTACTGCAATTGGCTCATTTTATTAAGTGTTACTTCTTCATTGCAATGACTTTTTAACCAATTATATATTTCTTTTTCATAAGGTATATCTGTAAAAATCCTTGGATAAGAAGTTACAATGGCTGTTGGACTTATTTATTCATAATCTTTGTCATCTATGATAGGTTTTAATCTTTTAACTAATTTAGCAGGATAAATTTCATACAAACCAAATGTATCTACTTCTATTTCAAATGGAACAAAGTTCTGCAATATTTTTTCTTTCATTGTAATTATTTTATTATAATCTTTATCTATATGAATGGTAATATGAAAATTAAAATTATTAGGATTATATTTTTCATTTGGTAAAACTTCATATATTTTTTGTTGTAATGATTTTAATTCTTCATTATCTTCAATACTAAAATATAATACATAACTATTTCCTTTTCCATTCATTATTTCTACATTATTTACAAATAGGCTTAATTTAGAGAAGGTAATTTTTGATAGTTCATTTATGACATTCTCTTCATCAGAAATATCCCAAGCTGATAAAGTAAAATGATATGGTAATGTATCTGCATCTTCACGATTATCAACATTTTTCCCAAATGGAACTTTGCAAAGTTTTTCATTTATCTGCTTAGTATAATATTCTATTTTAGCTAAAGTATTATTATCAAATAAAGAAACAAAAGTTGTTCTTTCATTCATACTTATAACCTCCAAAATTCTTGACGCATACATATATTTTATCATATTTTAAGCATTAATTGATAATAATATTGGATTTTCCCTACCAAATCTATTATATTTCTTATTAGGAATTATCTACAATATATTATTATCTTTATCTAATTCATCACCTAGGCAAAGAAAAAAGTCCATAATACCAAGTATTACGAACTTTTAATCATTTAACACACAAAGGTGTGCGTAAATTTCAATATGGGGCGCTCTAACTTGTTAATTAAGAAACAAACGCCTATAAAGAAGTTGAATAAATCAACTGTAATTTCATTATACCAAATTATTTTTTTAATTCAATAGATTTCACAAAAAAAATCCTGGAACTATATAAATTAAGACTTATATAATTTGTGGGAGTATCTTATTAATCTCGATTATTTACCATTTAAACTATAAAAGTAAATAAATCATATAACTTTGTTGCCACTCATGGGAGTATGTTTTATGTTTTTCTGTTATTTAATAACTGTAATAATTTTGTAGTAAAGGCAAGATGTTATAGAAACAATTAATATTTTCCATTTTTACTTAAATATTCATTGATTCTCTTAATTAAACACTCTCTATTAAAAGAATTACTATATTTAAATTCACTTGAAAATTCTTTTACCAATGGTGTTGGCTGAATATTTGAATTATAAACACAATTAGAACATATCGTATTAGCTGGATTCGATTCTAATTGTTCTTTCCTTAATTTTCTAATAACCTCGTTATCCCATGCTTCTTTTAACGATGTTTTATTTAAATCAGCATAAGCCAAATAATTTTGAAAATCTAAACAACAAGCAGTTAAATAGCCCTCTCGTGTTACAATTACAGATTTAAATGGATATGAGCAAGGCATTTTTTTTGTTGTATCTAATTCCACATCAGATTCAGATAAAAGCAAATCATTAATTTCTGGTTGCAATCCACCCTGATTTTCTACATTCATTATAACTACTTCATCACAAATATTATTAAAAAATTCTTTTATTTCTTCTATACTTTTATCAGTATATTTTGTCTTAATATAAGATACAAATATATTAATTGAAATATTATTTTTAAATCTGTAATTATATAATTCTTTTAAATTTGTAATAACTTTGTCAAAATCACTTTTACCATGAATAAATCTATATTCATCACTATTAATAGCATTAATTGAAAATTTAATACTATCTAGACCTTTTTCTATTAATTTTTTAATTCTACTAATGTCAGCTAATACACCATTAGTAGTTATATACACATATTGATATCCAATAGTTTTTGCTTTATATATATAATCTTCTAAATTTTTATTCAATAAAGGTTCTCCTGTAGTATAAAATCCAACTTCTCTCATTCCTAGTTCATAAGCTTCCTTTAAAACTTTATCTACTAAATTTGGATCAATAAATCCCTTTTCTCTCGTCATATTTTTATTAAAACAAAATATACAAGCATCATTACATAAATTAGTAATTTCAATTAACATACCTTTTTTTGGAAAGTCTGGATTTTCACTATATATACTAGCACTAACCACATCATTAATTCGATTTTTTAATTTATTACACCCCATAACAATACTCCTAACTAGTAACAAGAATATTATAACATATTTCTATATTTTATTTAAATATGATGCCAGAGAGTTTCAAATAATAAAAATTATGGTATAATAATGAGTAGAAAGGTTGGTTATATATGGAAATAGTAGATATCTATGATGGAAAAAAGAACAAAACAGGAAAAACAGTTGAAAGAAGTACTAAACCTGAATTAGGTGAATATCGTTTATCAATACATATTTGGATTACAAATAGTAAAGGTGAATTATTAATTCAGAGAAGATCAGCCAACAAAAAATTGTTCCCAAATATGTGGAATGAAACAGGTGGAGCTGCTTCTACTGGTGAAACAAGCGAAATGACTTGTGCTAGAGAATTTGAAGAAGAACTAGGTGTTAAACCAAATATGGACAAAGCTGAATTAATAGGTAGCATAAAAAGAAAATATGATTATGTCGATGTTTGGCACATAGAACAAGACATAGGCCTAAATGACATACAAATGCAAGAAGATGAAGTCAGTGAAGTAAAGTATGTTACAATTGATGAATTAAAAAAGATTATCGAAGATAAAGAATTTGTTCCAACTATTGGTCCTAGTTTAAATATGTTCTTGACATATATGGATATGATAAAAGAATAAATATATCTTTAAATTCTTTTTTTTTTTGAGAAAAGAGATGATAAAATGGATTTTGAATTTGAAAAAGAACATTTAAATAATACTATAAAACAATATCAGGAAGCAATTGAAGATACCGAACTTTCTCTTAATTCACTTCCATCATTATATAGATCTAACCCAGAGTTTCTAGATAATGCTATTTCCACAACAAAAATAAAGTTAAACAATTTAAAAACAAATATTAACAAACCTTATTTTGCTAGAATCGATTTTGTTGATGAACATAACAAAGAAGATATTTGTTATATAGGTAAGGTAGGAGTTACTGACTACGATAACAATATAATTACTGTTGATTGGAGAGCACCTATTTCAAGTTTATATTATGATTCAAATGTTGGAAATGCTTCATATAATGCTCCTGATGGTATAATTAATGGTGCCCTAAAAATTAAAAGACAATATGATATAGAAAACGGTATTTTAAAATCATTTACTAATGTCGATACAGTTGCAAATGACGAATTATTAAAGCCATATCTAGATGTTAATGTTGATAATCGCTTAAAAAATATTGTTTCTTCAATTCAAAGTGAACAAAATAGTATAATTAGAAAAGATTTTGGGAAAAACTTAATCATTCAGGGTGTAGCTGGTTCAGGTAAAACTACCGTCGCACTTCATAGAATTGCCTATTTAGTATATAATTACAAAGATAACATTAATGCAAATCAATACATGATAATTGGTCCCAATAAATTTTTTATTAACTATATATCGTCAGTATTACCTGATTTAGATGTTAATGGCGTTTATCAATATGATTTCATCGAACTAGCAAAAGAATATATTTCAGAAAATTTTATATTAAATGATCCTGATTATAAATTAATTAATTATATCAATGATTCAAAAGATTCAACTATCGACAAACTTAAATATTCATTAATTTATAAAGAACAATTAGATAAATTTATGTATGATATAAACTTTTCAATAATACCAAACAAAGATTTTTATATCAAAAATTTTAAAATTTTAACAAGAAATGAAATTATGAATACATATAAAGAAATAAGTTCTAATAATTCTTTTAGCAATATTAATTCTCGTGTCGAACGTTGTATTTTATTATTGTCAAAACAAATCGAATTAAAATATGATAATTTAATGATTAAATTAACTGAATTTATTAATAAATTATCAGATGAAACAAACAACAAAAATGAAATAAGTAAATTAGCTAAAACTCGCGAAGAAATAAAAAAAGAGCTAATGAATGGTTGTAGACAATCTCTGAAAAAATACTTTACTAATAATAATTTAAGTGTTATTAATTTATATAAAAATTTCATAACTAACTATGATTCATATAGTGATAATAACGATATTACTATTAAAACAAAAGAATACACTTTAAATATAATCAAACAAAATCTAATAGATGTAGAAGATTTGCCTGCCCTTATGTACATCAAATACAAAATATGTGGTTCTATGCAATATAGTAATATAAAACAAATCGTAGTTGATGAAGCACAAGATTATGGAGATTTCAATTTTTATATTTTAAAATGCATATTTAATAATAGTTATTTTAGTATTTATGGAGATTTAGCACAGTCAGTATACTCATACAAAAGCATTGATAGTTGGGATTCTGTCCAAAATATTATTTTCGAAAACAACGCTGATATTTTAACATTAGAAAAAAGTTATAGAACAACTGTGGAAATAATGGAAGAAGCCAATAATATTACAAAAATGTTAAATTTAAATACAGCAACGCCTGTTATTCGACATGGAAAACAAGTCAATTATATTAAATCTAATGATAAAATAAATATCATAATTAATGAAATAAATAAAGCATTAGAAAACAATTATAAATCTATTGCTATTATAAGTAAAACTACTAATGAAAGTAATTCGATATATCAAGAGTTATTTAATAGAAAAATTAATATTACAAATATTGATAATTCCAACACTCAATATTTAGGTGGCATTTGTACTATACCAAGTCACTTATCAAAAGGACTAGAATTTGATGTTGTCATTATTAGTGATGCAAACGAAAGTATTTTTAGTTCTTCCAACCAAACGGATATGAAATTACTTTATGTTTCTATGACAAGACCACTACATGAATTAACTATTATTTATAGTGATAATCTTAACAAGGCATTAAAAAATAATGATTAAAATTAATCATTATTTTTTTTGGTATTATTAATTCTTTTTATTAATTGAATTCCATTATTTGAACTTTGCATACTCATTTTTTTTAAATAATTAGATACAACTGTCAAATCAGCTTTTAATTCTCGTTCATCATCTGTCATGTGAAAAACATTATCAAAGAAATAATCCTTTATCATTTTTCCATATTTATCCCTAATCCCAGTTTTTAAGTTCTCTAAATTAGTATAAACCATTCTCTTTTTACCACCGTGATAAAATTGATCTGTTAAATCAACTTCAATAAAAACTACTGTTACAGTTCTAACATCACTAGAATTAAACATTGTTTCCACTTTTTTATCAACTTTCCAAGTTGCTATTTCATCCTGTGCATATATATCTCTGACAAATGCTTCATAATTTTCTTCTAAAGGCATATCGAATGTACCTATTAATGAACCATATTTTTGAATATCTTCTATAGCCATATCTTTATATTTCTGAACAGAATTCCATAATATTCCTAAACACAACATAAAAATCCCCCTCATTGCGTTATATTTTAATACAAATTATATAATTAGTCAAATCGGTTTAAATCATTAAATTTCTTTTGAATCTCAATATTCCAAAATGATTCAGTTTCTAAAATTTTTATAAATTTTTCACAACTTGTCCCTTTGCCAAAGGAAAAGCATTTTACTCTATATTTATCTATATCATGCAGTATTTTGTCAATCCCTAATAATGTATTTTCGATATTAATTATGTTTTTATTTTCAAATATATTAAATCTTCCACTTTGCCTTGTTCCAATATTTATAGTAGGAATTCCATATACACCACATTCTCTTATTCCAGCGCTTGAATTACCAATTACAAAATCACAATTTTTTAATAATGTTAAAAACATTTCAAATCTAATTGATGGAAAAATTTTAATATTTTCTTTGTATTCAAGTTTTTTATAGGCATTTAATATAATATTAGAACCTAAATCATTGTTAGGATATATTATAATATAATTTTTTTTAGAATTTTCTAAAAATGATACTAAATTATTTACATTTTCTTCTATTTTACTGATTTCAGTAGTAACTGGATGATACATAACAATTGCATATTTATCAAATTTTATATCATATTTTTCTTTCACTACCTCTAATGTAGGCAATTCATCAGATAACATAATGTCAATATCTGGTGAACCTATAACATAAATATTTTGCCTATTTTCTCCCATTTGAATCAACCTATTTTTTGCTTCTTCATTTGCTACAAAATGAAATTGTGCAAATTTAGAAATAGCATGGCGCGTTGACTCATCTATCGTTCCTGATATTTCGCCACCCTCAATATGTGCAATTCTTATATTATTAAAAGCTCCAACAATTGCACCAGCGAATGCTTCTACTCTATCCCCATGAATAACAATCAAATCAGGTTTAATTATATCAATATAATTTGAAAATTTTTTAATCGAATCTGATAGAGCAATATCCATTTTATCTGATTCCAATATATCCTTTTCTAAATACACATTTTTAAATCCGTCTTTTAAAATTTCAATGTAGGTATTACCATATTTCGATAACATGTGCATACCTGTCACATAAATATAAACTTCAAAATTTTTGGAATTACTTAATACTTTTAAAAGTGATTTTATTTTTCCATAATCTGCACGAGTACCTGTTAAAAAAACTATCTTTTTCATTCAAACATTCCCTCTAAAATATGTGTATCATTCGGAATATCAACAGTAGCTATTCTACCTAATAATTCGTCATATTTTTCAGCTTTAATTCCTATTTTTCCAGGTCTTTTAACCCAAATATTTTCTTTTGTAAATTTATCACCTTTCTTAATAGGTTTTATTGTAACAATTGTCGCAAATGCAAAATCTATAGTAACTTGTTCTTCCTTTAAAGCTGTTTTATTTCCACCTAGCATTTGATGAATTTCTTTAGTACCTTTTATTAGTTCTTCTAATTCTTTCTCATCAGCCGAGCAAACTATATCTGGTCCAATTCGATCTTTTGTATCGGTAAAGTGACGCTCTAATACACACGCTCCTAATGCTGTAGCCGATAAACATGCATTATTATTTATTGTATGATCTGATAATCCAATGATAGCATTAGGAAAATTATTTTTAAGTTCTTCTAATGCTCCCAATCTAACTAAATTAGCTGGTGTCGGATATAAATTAGTAGTATGCATTAAAATGTATGGTATGTTATATTTTTCTATGATTTCAACAGTTTTTCGTACGCTTTCAATATCATTCATACCTGTTGAAATAAGCATTGGTTTTCCAAATTTAGCAATATGTTCAATTAGTGGATAATTATTACATTCACCTGAACCAATCTTATATGCCTTTACCCCCATTTTTTCTAATCTATCAGCCGCTGCCCTAGAAAATGGAGTACTTAAAAAAATCATATTCTTACTTTCCACATATTCTTTTAATTTTATTTCATCATCTTCAGATAATGAAGCATTTTCCATTATTTCATAAATTGAAATATCTGCATTTCCAGGGATTACTTTTTTTGCTTCGTGACTCATTTCATCACTCACAATATGGGTTTGGTGTTTTATGATTTCACACCCAGCTCTATGAGCTGAATCAACCATTTCTTTTGCAATTTCTAAAATTCCATTATGGTTTATTCCAATTTCAGCAATTACCAACGGATTATAATCAGCACCTATTTTTCTACCATCAATTTCTATAAATTTATTTTTCATTATCTAATATCTCCTTTAATACATTACAATCATATCTTGGTATATTTAATAAATTATCTTGGAATGTAAATTTTTTGTCATTAATACCAAATGCATATTTAATCCCATTTTCTTTTAATATATTTAATGTATTACTATCATAACTTCCGAATGGATAAGAAAATGCAGAATCGTCATCTATTATATTTTCTTTATCTAATAATTTCATATTTAAAATAATTTCTTTAAATTGTTCATCATAAGATAACTTCTCTAATCGTTTATGAGTAGATGTATGAAATCCAAATTCCATACCATTTTCTTTCATTTCTTTTATCTGCTCTACATTCAGATAATAATCTTCAAAATTTAACGAAACATCATAAATATTAGCCAATTTATTTAAAATTTCATTTTTAATATTATCTGGCAAAATAAATTGTAACATTTGTTTGAAATATAACATTTTTTTATCATCATATTTCGTACTTATCAACATATTATAATTATCATTTATGATATTATTTTCTATTAATAATTTTTCAAAATTAGAAAATAAGTCTTCAAATTGTGCATTAGCAATTATTTGATGAATAAGATTAACATCTAAAATCATATGTTTTAATATATTTGAACATATGAAGAATAATCCTGAGATATTGTATTTCTTTAATATAGGATAAACAATATCATAATGATCTCTTGTCCCATCATCGAACGTTAATAATATACAATTATCAATATCACTATCATTACTTTTTATTATTTGTTTAAATTCAGTAAAAGAAACTATTTTTTTACCACTATTTAATAATTTAATTATTATCTTTTCAAAATCATCTTTATCAAAATGATAATAATTAAATTGATCCCCATTTACATAATGAAACATATATACTTTCATGACTATTCACCTTTAATTTTTCTTTCTGCCCTCTCAAAATCTTCTGGTGTATCAATATCAATATCAAAAATATCATCAATAATTAGTGGAATCTCATTTTCATTAAGAATTGTTTCTTTTGTTATCAAATTAACATTATTTATATAAATACATCCTATAATTCTATAAAATTCTTCAAAACATTGGCTTCTAACATCACTAGAATCATGTAATATTTTTTCTAATTTATCATTTACTATTCTTCTAATAAATAGTGGTTGTTCTTTTGATTTAACAACTGTAATTAAAGATGTTTCTTTTTCAAAATATTTTTCTATTGCATTATTAAGCAAATCTACTGTTCTATATGGAAAAGTTGGTTGTAATAAAATAATTGCATCATAATGCTCATCAAGTAATGAAAGTTCATATAACATAGAGTCTATTATTCTAGCTTTATCATCAGATAAATAATCTGGTCTTAATTCATTTTTTATACATCCTAATTTATGAGCTTGTTCTAATATTTTCTCTGAATCTGTACTTACTATTATATCATCGACATAAGATGATTTTTTTGCTACATCAACGCTATATTGAAATAAAGGTCTCCCATCCAATAATTTACCATTTTTAAATGGAACCCTTTTACTTCCCTTTCTTGCAGGAATGAAACAAATAATTTTTTTATTTTTATACATTTTCATCACCTTTTTGCTTCATTAAAATTATATTTTTTGAATTACAAAATTTAATTATTTCTTCTTCAAGTTCATTTTTAATTACAGGAATATTAATCTTTTCTGAATATATTGGATATGTAGTTTTATCATTATTGAATTTTGAAATTAACTTATAAAATTTAACTTCATTTCCTAATTTACAATCGTACAATAATTCAAATTGTTCTGTCAATTCTTTATAAAATTGTATTTCTTCTATAAAAAATTTCTCTTTATATTTGTTAAAATCTATTTTTTCTTGTGAACACATAATATATATACTATTATTTTCTTCAAGTATAGTTTTGTAGGTATCCATAATAATATCAATATATTCAAACATATTCATATCTTTAAACCATTGTAATGAATAATTTGGTGTGAAATTTAAACCATCATTGAAAAAAATTTTAATTTTTTGAATTTTATGATATAACGCTAATGCTAATCTATGAGCACCATCTAACAAACAAAAATCTTGATTAATTTCTAATGGATACTTTGTATCAAATCCATGTTTATCTACTTTTTCTATCAAATCTATAAAATTATATACCGAATCTTCAACATTTATTGTTGTTATTCTTTTTACATATTCAGCCCTTTTAGATTGCATTTTATAATATAAAGCCATCATAGGAAATCCTAATTCATTTATTACATCATAAGTCATATTTCCTTTTTGATTATATAACAATTCTTTTTCATTAGAATTAGCACATGCGTAAAACTCTTTTACTACTAAATATCGTATCATTACATCTGAAACATTCATATTATTTGACATTGAGTTTATTAATAACCAATTAGTAGGTATTGTTATATCTATACTTGGAATTGAAGATAAATCTCTCAAAAATATACATTCTTCTTTCACTTTATTCAACCTCTACTTCTTTAATAAATTTTCTAATTCTTTTTCTATATTTTTCAAACTATTTTGTTTCCACAATTTATCTATATCCGATTTCAAAGGGCAAGTCAATTTATCTTGAATACTATTATATAATTCCTTTTCATCATTTATAAAATAAACACCTTTTTTCATGTAAGATAACAATTTTTCAGATTCCTCTGAACCACTCATTCCTCTTAATATGAAAGTAGGAATTCCAAAGGCAAGTCCCTCATAAATTGCTGTACTATAAACACCAACTTGCAAATGCGAAAATTTTTGATATTTATATATTTCTTCACCTTTTTGCTTTATCTGTATAATATTTTTCTTTTCTAAATTTGAGTAATTTCTATCAACTTCATTTGGATGGAATTTAAATATTATTGTATATTCATCATTGTCCATAAGCAAATCTGCTAATTTTGATGCAAACTCACTCATTTCTTCACCAATTATTGTTTGTGAAATAATTAAAATATACTTTTTATTTTTCTTAAGTCCAACAGGTAATTTATATTTTTCTTTTACTTTTTTTTCTAAAAAAGGATATCCAACATCTTTTAAACAAGCCGGTTTTGTCGTTAAATAATTTTCATCAGTATGAACCTTACCAAACGAAAAGAAGTAATCTGAAACATTTTTACATATATTATTATCATAACACTTATGTTCAATTGGGTCATCGAAAGTTATTGTTCCGTGTTGAAGCTCAATTGTTGGAATTTCTAAATCATTACATATGTCCATAATTAAAGTTTTAAAATCAGTAGGCCAATAATTAATCAGAACTGCTTTAGGATTTATTTTTTTTAAAATTCTAAAATATTTTTGTTTCATCAGCAATCCATATATTATAGAATTTACAGTCCTATCTTTCAAATACATAATGTCAACATTATATTCATTATTTAAAGCACATAATATGTTGATAACTTCTTTTTCAATTAATTTTATTTTGTTCTTATTAAAAAATTTATATATTTTCTTTTTTAATAAATATGATAATTCTAAAATATCAGTATATCTTATATTTTCAGTAATAGTTGGAAATAAGTGACCTTTATCAGATGAAACATAAGAATTCCAACACGGTTCTTCAAAAGTTAGACATGCATATTTATTGGATAAATACTTTTCAACTTCATCAGTATAAATGTTTTCATATTTTCCATTTTGATTTATTCTTCTAGGATGTGATATAAATAACAAATCACATTTTTTTATTTTACTCAATCCTAAATATTTATTAAGTTCTTTCAAATTAAATCTATAATTTTTCCAAGTTAAATTTGGCACAGCTAACAATTCTGATAACTGACCAACTTTAATCTTAACTTCCGTATATATAACGAATCTCACATATTCCCAATATTTAAAACCCAATACTTCTTTATCATATAACTTATTTTCTTTTTCATATTGCAAAAAACTGTCAAATACATTCATACTAATTACTCCTTATCTAATAAAAAGTGGTCATTAAAAACAATCACTTCTTACTAATTACATATAATTTTTATTATCAAAATACTTATATTCATATATTATTGCCACCTCAACATTAAGTTTAAGTTTTAAAAATAAAATATTAACGCTCAATTTGATACCTATTATATCAAAAAAATAAAATAAATCAATAAAATTTAGTCCATCGGGAACTAAGTTTTGAAAGTAATCAAATTTAATAAAATACTACTATTTAATTACTTTCAAATTAATTTTAATTTCTTCAATTATATGACCAACATTACCTTCTCCTTCATATCTATTCACATCAAAGAAATTATCATTAATACTTACCCATTCTAGTTTGTTTACCTCTTCAATCAATTCAACTTCATTTTTTAATATTCCATAATGGACTTCTAATTCTTTATTCCATTTATCATAAGTAAGATTCATAAAGTGAATTAATTCTATATCTGCTTTTTTTATTTGTTTCTTCTTCTAATTCTCTATAAGCTTCTTTTAATCCATCATTTTCTTTCCTCCTACTAAATTATACATTCCCATATATGGTTCTTTAGTTCGTTTACACATTAATGTATTTTCTAATGTATTATCAAACACTACAATAACATTCATTTTTTTCATAATACATCCCATCTTTATATTAATTACTGTCATCATCAGTTCTTTTTTCACTAGTAATTACATATTTAGTCATTTATCGTTACTTAAATCAGATGTTTCTTTATTATCAAAATTCATATTACTTAAAGGGATATTCATATCAAATAGTTTAGTTATATGTTTAATTCTTAATATCTTGTTTTTTACGCACAAAGGAAATTCTAAAATTTCTATGGACACATTCATTTTATTATTCACCACCTTTGCTAAAGAAAAAAGTCCATAATACCAAGTATTACGAACTTTTACTTATTTAACACACAAAGGTGTGCGTAAATTTCAATATGGGGAAATAAACTAATGAGTTTTACACCCAAGCTAGTAATACTTAATGGATTAATTATAACATATATTTAATTTAAATCAAATATATTAATTTGATTCATATTTACTTACATAAATGATTGGTTCTTTTCCCATTGATTTAATTTGTTTTGACCAAATACTAAGTTTACTAATTAGCATAATTGAATTTAATTTTAATAAGTTAATTGGCAAACTATTAAAAATTCTTTTCTTTTCCAAATAAAACCATAAACCAAATTTATGGATATTGTCATTATCTATCTTTTTCAAATTAACAATTTTAGAATTTATTAAGTTAGCTGATAACAAAGATTGATCAACACAGTATGACAAAGATTGTGCATCACCAATTTTCAAAGAAAAATATGTGTTATCAGTAATTAAATCAGCAATTTCAACTTTATAATCATTGTGATTAAATTCATTATCATATTTTAGTAATAAACAATCTCTATCTAATAAAATTCCTGAATACTTACTTGCTAAAAGCTTATTGATTTTTTCTTCTCTATATAATCCTTCTTTGTCATTTAATTCTGACTTACTTATATTATCTTCTTCTTTATATATAACATTAATTGTTTTAACTTCATCTTGTATTAGCTTTATATAGTCATTATTATATTCATACCATCTACCATCGTAAAAGCATATGTTTTCATCTGACAATTCATAATTAATATGTTTTTTTAAATATTCACTATATATAGTTTCATTAGATTCATCTTTATATATTATTCTTGCACCTTCTACTAATTGTTGTATATCCAAGTTTTTTTCAATGCTAAAATTAAATAAATCAGCAAGTGTTAATGTTTCTATTTCATATTCATCTCTTCCAACTTTTAACACTTTACTTTCTTCATTTTCAAAATAAAAATTGCATCCTACTATTGTAAACTCATTTAAATCAATCAAATTATAATTTTCTTGATTACCATTTTTAAATTTATCTAATTCTTTTCTAAGTTCTTGATACATATTTTCATAATATCCAACAATCTCCTCTTTATTTCGCACTTCAATAAGAAGAGGAATTTTATTTATAGGATTTTTTTGTAAATCATTTTTGATTTTATCTAATAGTTCACATATTTGATCAAATGGAATGTCAACGTTAAACCTAATTGATTTTCCAATATCAATTCTTTTTCCGTAAAAATCATTTAAAGGCGTAAAAGATAAACTAGTTATATTCTCACCTGTATCATATAAAATAGTTTTTGTATTTTTATATGAAGTAATTGATGAATTCTTATTTGAAGAAGATGTAATAGAACTTTTTCTTTTAATCTCATCTAATTCAATTCTCTTAGCAAAATCAAATCCAAATTCTCTTTCACAATACTTTTGTGCAAGAAAACTACTTGTACCATAAGTTATAGCAAAAGTATCATTATTATTTTTACTACATAATACTATACTTGCAACACCTGATTTACTTGGAATATTATTTTCTCCAAAAGCATCAAATACTGATTTCCAACTAATTTTTTGGTTTTCTTCATATTTACAATACAAATTTAAACAATATTCACCACTAGTAATATCATTACCACACTTTTTATACTCTTTTTCTTCCATACTCTCTAAAAGTTCTTTTTTATTTTTAATTTTAAAAATGTTATACTGCATTTTACTACCTCCAACTTCAAAAAAAGGGCAATACAAAACTTACTCAAAGTCTGTACTAGCCCTTTAAATCTAAAAATATTATATCAAATATTTCTACAAATTACTACAAATCTATTATTTTTTGAAATATTAAATTATTTTTTTGTATTTCTAAATGCCATTTATATTCTTCTAACGATTTAAGGTAATCTCTTTTAAAATAGTTTTCATATAACCATTTAATTCCATCTTCTTTAACACATATTACGCCTTCATCTTCAAATGTTATAGGATAAGGAAATACTTTTCTCATTCTATACAGAGCTACATGAATAGCACTTATACTTTTACCAAATTTATATGGTAAAAATCTTAATGAAGTAGATACATATTTATTTCTTTTATGATCTATTCCTAACTTATTTTCTAAATCAAATATTTTTTCTTTATAAAATTCAATTTCAGAAGTTAAGTAATGTACTTCTTTATTGAAATAAACTTTTCTTAACCATTCAACACATTCTTTATTTATATACATTTTTGATTCAGTAATTTTATCTCTATTTATCCATAACAAATAATCATACATGTGTCTTCTTTTTATATTTCCTAAAACTCTTCCAAATTGTTTTGTTGTTAGCAAAAACATATTTTGAACTTCTTTCCTTTCTAACCATTCTTCACTCATAAAAATCTCCTTTCAAAATAGTAGGGAACGGGTAACGTAATATAGGAATTCAATATATCAAGCATGGTGTATACACACCCATCTACTTGTTAGGGGATATCCCTAAAACCCATTAATATAGTCTCCGACGGTTTGTTTATTTTCTTCATATTTTTTACTTATTTCTTTTGATTTTTCAATCATTTCTTCTACTTCTTTTTCATAGTTCTTATTATTAATTAATACTTCAGAAAGCAAAGAATAAGGTACATCCTTTGCATTTTCTTTAAAATACTCCAACAATTGTGGCACAACTATTTCAAAGAAATAATTTATAAAATTCACCTCCTTTCTAAATTTAGAAAATAAAAAAATAACAAAATAAATTTTGTTATCCGTCCCCTTTGGGGACATTTTTTGTTATAATTAATTTGTGATAGAT
>CAKOTD010000015.1 GCA_934120015.1 uncultured Bacilli bacterium | reverse complement strand
GTTGCGAATAGATATTATAGATTATTCATATGTCTTTTTCAATGCAACTTTGTTGCACTTCAAATTTAAAATAACAATGTTATAAAAACTTGTCAAAAAAATCTAAAGATGATAATATAAATAATGGTGATAGTATGGCATATGATGAAAGTTCAATAAAAATATTAGAAGGTTTAGAGGCAGTTAGGAAAAGACCTGGTATGTATATAGGCTCAACTGACAAGAGAGGCTTACACCATTTAATATGGGAAATTGTAGATAATAGTATAGATGAAGTCATAAATGGCTATGGAAAACATATTAAGATAGTTATTCAAAAAGATGGATGTATAAGTGTTGAGGATGAAGGTCGTGGAGTTCCAGTAGGAATGCATAGCAGTGGTGTATCGACTCCAGAAGTTATTTATACTGTACTTCATGCTGGTGGAAAGTTTGAAACAAGTGGATATAAGGTGTCAGGGGGACTTCATGGAGTAGGTGCTTCTGTGGTTAATGCTCTTAGTAAGAAGATGGAAGTTACTATCAAGAGAGATGGTTATGAACATTTTATAGCCTTTGAAAATGGAGGACATTTAAAAACACCTCTTACAAGGCTTGGAAAAACAAATCGTACAGGTACTAAAGTGCGTTTTTTGCCAGATGATACTATTTTTTCAACAACTACTTTTTCATTTTCAACTATTTGTGAAAGAATGCAGGAATGTGCATTTTTACTTAAAGATTTAACTATTGAAATAATAGATGAAATAGAAGATAAAAAAGAAGTGTTTCATTATGAACATGGTTTGAATTCCTTTGTTGAATATTTAAATGAAGATAAAAGAGTTTTACATAAAGTAGTTCACTTCAGTGGTGTAAAAGATAATATAAATGTTGAGGTAGCTTTCCAATATACTGACGCATATAATGAAAATATTATATCATTTGTAAATAATGTTAAAACTAATGATGGAGGTACCCATGAAGTTGGTTTCAAAACTGCCTTAACAAGAATATTTAATGAATATGCAAGAACTAATAAATATTTAAAAGATAAAGATAAAAATCTTGAAGGTTCTGATACTAGAGAGGGTATAACAGCTATCATAAGTTTACAAGTTCCAGAAAATTTACTTCAATTTGAAGGACAAACAAAAGGTAAATTAGGAACTAGTGAAGCAAGAGTGGCAGTAGATGCAATTGTTTCTGAAAAATTACAATTCTTTTTAGAAGAAAATAAACAGATTGCTACTAATATTTTGGAAAAAATGCTGAAAAGTAAATTAGTTAGAGAAGCAGCAAGAAAAGCTAGAGATGAAGCAAGAAATGGTAAATCAAAAAACAAGATTGAAAAGAATTTATCTGGTAAACTTTCCCCAGCTCATTCAAAAAATCCTAAAATTAATGAATTATTCTTAGTAGAAGGTGATTCAGCCGGAGGTTCAGCAAAGGGTGGCCGTGATAGAAAATTTCAAGCCATTTTACCTCTTCGTGGTAAAGTTATAAACACTGCTAAGGCATCAATGGAAGAAATTCTTAAAAATGAAGAAATAAATACAATGATTCATACTATTGGTGCAGGCGTTGGTAGTGATTTTGAAGTTAAAGATTCTAATTATGATAAAGTAATAATAATGACCGATGCAGATGTTGATGGTGCCCATATTCAAATTCTTTTATTAACATTTTTCTATTACTATATGAGGGGATTAATAGAAGCAGGAAAACTTTATATAGCTTTACCACCATTATATAAAATAGATTATGGGAAAAAACATGTTTATGCATATAGTGATGAAGAATTAGAAGAATTAAAAAAGACATATAGTGGAAAATATTCAATCCAAAGATATAAAGGACTTGGTGAAATGAATCCAGATCAATTATGGGAAACAACAATGAATCCAGAAACTAGAAGCTTAATTCGTGTAAATATAATTGACGCAGCCCTTGCTGAAAAGAGAGTTAGTGTACTTATGGGTGATAAGGTTGAACCTCGTAAGGAATGGATTAATGAAAATGTTGAATTTACTATGGAAGATAATTATAGGGGGTAGATGTAAATGGAAGAAGCATTAAAAAGAATACAAGATTATGCCCTTGAAGAAATAATGGGTGATCGTTTTGGGAATTATGCAAAGGAAATTATTCAAGATAGAGCTATTCCAGATGCTAGAGATGGATTAAAACCAGTTCAAAGAAGAATTCTTTATGCAATGTATAAAGCAAATAATACATATGAACATGGTTATATCAAATGTGCTGCTACAGTTGGAGATGTTTTAGGAAAGTTTCATCCACATGGTGATTCGTCAGTTTATGATGCAATGGTTCGTATGAGTCAGTGGTGGAAACAAAATCATATTTTAGTTGACATTCATGGTAATAATGGATCTATGGATGGGGATAGTCCAGCTGCCTATCGTTATACAGAAGCAAGGCTTTCCAAAATAAGTGGTGAATTGTTAAAAGACTTAGAAAAAGAAACTATTGCTTGGGCTCCAAATTTTGATGATAGATTTTTAGAACCAACGGTTCTTCCTGCAAAATTTCCTAATTTGCTTGTAAATGGGACAAATGGAATATCTGCAGGGTATGCAACTAATATTCCACCTCATAATTTAGGTGAAATAATAGATGCTACTATAAAAAGAATTGATAGTCCAAATTGTTATTTAGATACAATATTAAATATTGTTAAAGGTCCAGATTTTCCAACAGGAGGAATTGTTGAAGGAAAAAGAGGAATTATTGATGCTTTTAGTACTGGTAAAGGAAAAGTAGTAATCCGTAGTAAATGTGAATTTGTTAAAGAAAAAGGTAAAGAACAACTTATCATAAGTGAAATTCCCTTTGAAGTAAATAAAGCTAGTTTAGTTAATAAGATAGATTCCATAAGAATTGATAAAAAAATAGAAGGTATTTCAGAAGTAAGAGATGAAAGTGATAGAGAAGGTCTTAGAATTGCTATTGATTTGAAAAATGGTGCAAATAAAGAAGTGATTTTAAACTATTTATTGAAGAATACAGAGTTGCAAGTATCATATTCGTATAATATGGTAGCTATTGTAAATAGAAGACCAATGACATTAGGTATCCTTGAGTTACTAGATGCATATATTACCCATCAAAGGGAAGTAATTATTAAAAGATCAGAATTTGACTTAAAAAATTACCAAAAGAGGCTTCATATTGTGGATGGCTTTTTAAGAATGATTTCCATTTTGGATGAAGTAATTAGAGTAATTAGAGGTAGTAAAAATAAATCTGATGCTAAAGATAACTTAGTAAAAGAATTTGACTTCACACCCGAACAGTCTGAAGCAATAGTTACATTGCAATTATATAAACTTACAAATACAGATGTAGCAATTTTAGAAGAAGAAAAAGATAAACTTGAAAAATTTATAGAAGCTTTAAAACTTATATTAAATGATGAAAATAAGCTAAAAGAGGTAATGAAGCATGAGCTTAAAAAGATCAAACAGGAATATGCCGTGCCAAGAAAAACAGAAATAAAAGATGAAATAACAGAAATAAAAATAGATTTAACTCAAACCATTCCTAAAGATGATGTAATAGTTGTTGTAACTAAGGATGGTTATGTAAAACGTGTGTCTAAAAGAAGTTACAATAAAGAAGAAGATACCACTGTAAAAGATGGAGATTATGTAATAGGTATTTATGAGTTAAATACAATGGATACATTATTATTATTTACTGATTTAGGAAATTATTTATATATTCCAGTATATGATATTCCAGAATTAAAATGGAAAGAGCTTGGAAAACATGTAAGCAATATAATAAAAATTAATTCTGAGGAAAATATTATTTACAGTATTGGAGTAAAAAATTTTGATGAAGATAGAATAATAACATTGTTTACAAAAGATGGTATGGTAAAAAGAACTAATTTAAGTGAATTTAAAGTTCAGAGATATTCTAAACCTATTACCTGCATGAAACTTAAATCTGAAGATATGGTATGTAGTGTAAGCTGTGATACCGAAGACAAAGTTTTGATTGTAACTAAATTAGGTTATGCATTAAAATATAGTATTAATGAAATACCATTAACAGGACTAAAAACTTCAGGGGTTAAGGCTATAAATCTTAAAAATGATAGTGTAGTAACAGGAATTATTTTAAATGATACGGATAATATAGTTTTAGTTACTGAAAAAAATACAGCAAAACGTATTCATGCAAAAGAAATAGAAGATAGTACAAGAGCTCGTAAGGGCACAAGAATAATTAGAGATGTAAAAACTAATCCATATTATATATTATGTACTATGAAAACTTCATTAAAAGATAGCTTAGTAATAAAAACAAAAGAGGATATCCACAATTTAAAAATTACTGAAATACCATTTTCAGATTTACTCTCAACAGGAACTTCAGTGGGAAAACAAAGTGCTAGAAAAGCATATTTAGTAGCCACTTTAGAAACTATAGAAGAAAATAGTAAAATAAATGAAAATGAAGAGATTGAGTTAAAAACAATTGACGATAAAATAATGACTATTGATGATTTTCTTGATAATTTTGAAATAGATAAATAACCAGGCATTTAACTATAAATATTTCATATAATATTATAGGTGATTTAAATGGCCGAAAAAAAAGAAGAATTTAAAAATTTTGTCAAAAAACATCCAGAACTAATAAGTTTTGTCAAGAAAGGTGACATGACATGGCAAAATTTCTATGAAATATATGATTTATATGGTGAAGAAAGTGATGGTTGGAAAGGTTATCTTAATAGCAAAGTAGCAGAAGAAACTATTGCTAAAACATCAGCCGGATTTGGAACAAAAGAATTAATTTCTTGGTTAAAGGGTATTAATTTAGATAGCCTTCAAAATGGAGTAGATAGTTTACAGAGAGTGGTTGGATTGTTAAGTGATTTAGGTGGATCAAAAGATAGTTCTATTCCAAAAACAGATGAGTATAAACCTAGACCAATATATAAACATTTTGAGGATTAATGACTTTAGAAATACAGTATAAAATTAAAAATAATCAATTGTATAAACAATATTTAAGAGAACACTCTTATTGGTACAAATATTTAACCAGAAATCCAATGTCTATAAAAGGTTTTGAAGAAGAAGTAAAACACTATTATAAATTAACTAAAGCAGATAGATTTAATAAGGTTTTAGAAAGTATGGAATTAATTCAATCATTTATGTCTGCACTTAAATAAAGAGGTATTATATGAGAATTATTAGTGGAAAATATAAAGGGAAAAAAATAGATGGATATAATATTATAGGAACTAGACCAACCATGGATAGAGTAAAAGAATCATTATTTGGTATTATTCAGAATAAAATAAGAGATAGCGTTTGTCTTGACTTATTTGCTGGAAGTGGGAGTTTAGGGCTAGAAGCAATTAGTAATGGTAGTAAACATTGTTATTTTGTCGATAATAATAATGTAGCCATAAATACCTTAAGAAAAAATGTAAAAGATTTAAAAGAAGAAAATTGCAGTTTAATATATAATGACTATAAAAGAGCATTACAAGAATTTGCTCAAAAGGGTATTAAATTTGATATTATATTCTTAGATCCCCCATATAAATTAAATTTAGTTAATGAGTGTCTAAGAAGTGTAAAAAATCTAGATTTAATAAAAAAAGATGGAATTATAATCTGTGAATATGAAAATGAAAATCTGTGTGATGATTATTTTCCTTTAATAAAAGAAAAGAAGTATGGAACAACTTATATAAAAATATATAAAAATATATAAAAATTATTGATTTATTTCAGTAATTTTTTTCTTTTATAAGGGATTTGAAAAAAAATATTGAAATATATATATGGGAGGTGAAAAAATATAAAAAAATATCCATTTATAAAACAAAGTTCTAGTAAAGATTGTGCAGTAGCATCACTTTCAATGATAATTGAATATTACAAAGGATATATTGGTTATGAACAACTAGCTGAAATGACAAAAACAGGTAAAAATGGGACAACTGCATTTCATTTGATAGAAGCAGCTAAAGAGATTGGATTTAATAGTAGGGGAATGAAAATTGATTTCGAAGAGCTTCATCTTATTATGTTACCTTGCATTGCTCATGTAATAATTAATAAATCATATAGTCATTATATTGTTATATATGAAATAAATTATAAAAAGAAATTTATAGTAGTTGCAGATCCAGCATCAGGAATTAAAAAAATATCTTTTTTAGAATTTCAAAATATATGGTCAAAGATTGTTATAACATTTTTACCAGAGAAAACTATACCAATATTAAATAATGAATTAAATATAAAATACCTCTTTTTAGAAATTATTACCTCATACAAAAATATATTTGTAAAAGCATTTATAATATCATTTTTAACAATAGTAATATCAATTATTTCTTCATTTTCATTTAAAATAATGATAGAAGAAACAATGCAAAATCAAAATATAAATTTTCTATTTCTTTTATTTATTATATTTAGTTTTGTAGAATTAATTAAAGTATTATTTGATTACATTAGAAATAAGATACTAATTTTTGTAAGTCAAAAAATAGACTGGGTTTTAACAAATGATGTTTATAATAAAATTATTTCACTTCCATATTGTTATTATCGTAATCACACTACAGGAGATATTATATCAAGAATTAATGATTTAAAAATATTAAAAGAAACTTTGGTAAAATTTATTATGATAATATTTATGGATATACCACTTGCATGTATAGCTTGCATATCATTATTTTTAATTAATAAAACATTATTTTTAGTAGCTTTATTAACTAATTTATCATTGTTAGTACTATTATTCATTTTTAGACCAATTTATAAAAAACTAATAAAAAATATACATGAAAAAAATTCAATTGTTAATTCAAACATGGTAGAAGGGATAAGTGGATTTGAAACAGTAAAAGGCTTGGGAATTCAAGACAATATTGTGAAGAAATTTAGTAAAAATTATTATAAATTATGCAGTAATTCATTTAAAATACAAAATCTCTATAACTCACAAAACATTTTAAAAAACTTTTTCACAGATTTAGGATTCCTCTTAATAATCTATATAGGTAGTTTATTAGTATTAAAAAATAATTTGTCTATAGGAAATTTAATCTTATTTCATACTTTACTAACTTATTTTTTTATTCCATTACAAAATATAATGAATATTAATATGGATATAAAAGATTCAAAGAATGCTCTTAAAAGGATTTTTGAAATCATACCAAATGAAAGCAAAACAAAGTATTTAGCAAATGAATTTAATGGCAACATAGAATATAGAAATTTAACCTTTACATATAATGATCAGTATAGTGTATTAAAGAATATTAATTTGATTATTAATAAAGGAGAAAAAGTTTTAATGATAGGTCATAGTGGTAGTGGTAAGAGCACTTTATTAAAACTATTAATGAAATTTTATAAAGTAAAGAAAAACAATATATTTATTGATAATATTGATATAAATGATTATAGTAATGAGATAATTACAGATAATATTTGTTATATATCACAAAATGAAATGTTATTTACAGATAGTCTTTATAATAATCTTAAATTAAATAGAGATATAGATGACACTAGTATTAAAAATATTATTAATTTATGCTGTATAGATGAAATAATTAATAAAAATAATCTTGGATTAAATACTTTGATTGAAGAAAACGGATTTAATTTATCAGGTGGGCAAAGGCAAAGAATTATTTTAGGAAGGAGCTTACTTAAAAGATTTAATGTTTTAATAATTGATGAAGGGTTAAGTCAAATGGATATAAGTCTTGAAAGAAAGATACTTAAAAATATTTTTGAATATTTTTGGGATAAAACAATTATTGTAATATCACATCGTTTAGAAAATATGGATTTATTTGAAAGAGTAATTAAGCTTGAAAACAATATGATTAAGGAAGAATTGATAAGAAATGTATAATGAGATGGGTAGAATAGTTTCTAATCAAAAATTTAAATTATCATTGTCTTTGAAACTAATTATTATATTTATAGTGATGTTTTTAATAATAATCATTAATACTAAGATAACTAATTTTGATATATATGATTCCGTAGTGATTAAAAAGGAGGATGATTATTATGTTCAGGTTCTTGTTCCCATGGATATACAAACTTTTTATGAAAATAGTGAAATTTTAGTTAATGATAAAAAGTATACATATGAAGTAGTAGGTATTGATGAAAATAGAGTAATTTATGATAATAAACAATATAAGCTTGTAAATATTTGTACTAATATAGATACAAAACTATTAGTAGAAAATAATTATATAAAGATAAAACAGATTAAAGAAAAACAATCTGTATTAAAAATTATTTTGAAAAGAATTAAGGAAGGGATAAATTAATGAACGAATTAAGTAAAAAAGAATTAAAGAAAATAAATGGTGGTGGAATAGGTTTAGGATTCTTAATTGGTGGTGGATTAGTATTTTTAATTGGTGTTGTAGATGGATTTGTTAGACCATTAAAGTGTAACTAGGTGATTTATGGAATTAGATAATAAACAACTACTAAATATAGTTGGTGGAATTAATATAACAGGTGCATTTCTTAACTATTTAGTAAAAGGAATTAATTCTATTTTAGATTTAGGCAGAAGTGTAGGAACTGCTATTAGAAGAATTACAAGTAAAAATATATGTCCATTTTAAGACAGAAAATAATTAATAATAGATTATTGCACATTAGTATAATAAGTTTATTATTAATAATTCTTATGCCAATTATTCAAATACTAATTGAAATAATACTTGCATATGGAAATTTAGTAGGTACATATGCAAGATTGATAATAGAAGATAAGATTTGCTTAAATATAATTTAAGCAAGTCTTTTTGGTATATAAGATTACCTATAGAATATAGTAAAATTCATAAATTTTTGTTGAAATATGTTAATTTAAGTGATATAATAACTCTAGTTGCAGAGGGGAGGGATTGATTTATGTCTACAGTAACAGTTAAAAATGGTAACGTAGAAGGTGCTTTAAAAATATTTAAACAAAAAAATGCTAAAAATGGCCTCCTAAAAGAAGCTCGTAAGAGACAAGAAGGGTATATGAAACCTGGAGTAAAAAGAAGAGAAGCTAAGAAAGAAGCAATTAGAAATAATCGTCGTAATAATAGAGATAATTATTAATAGATTGGAGCACTTATGAAAAATAGAATAGTTGAGGATATTAAAATTGCCATGAAGGCTCAGGATAAAGAAACTTTAGCAGTTGTTAGAATGTTAAAAGCAGATATACAAATGGCTGAATTAAATAAGAAAAGTGATTTAACCGATGACGAAATTATATCAATCGTGGCAAAGCAAATTAAAATGCGTAAAGATTCTATTAAAGAATTTGAAAAAGGTAACAGAAATGATTTGATAGATCATGCTAATTCAGAAATTAAAATTCTTGAAAAGTATTTACCTGAACAAATTTCTGAAGAAGAAGTAGTTGCAATAGTTGAAGATGTTTTTAATAAAGTAAATCCAACTTCTCAGTCTGATATGGGAAAGATTATGGCAATGTTAACTCCTTTAGTCAAAGGAAGAACAGATATGTCCATAGTAAGTAAATTAGTAAAAGAGAAATTATCAAATTTATAGTATACATAATCAAAAATTATGATATAATATATTAGGATGATTTCCTAATGCAGGTGTGGTTCAATGGTAGAATGCGACCTTGCCAAGGTTGAGACGCGAGTCCGATTCTCGTCACTTGCTCCAGATGATAATAAAGCTATGTTCTTATACATAGTTTTTTTGTTTGTCTCACGTTAGGAGCTTGGGAGAAAAGAATATTATTTACAAACTCAGATGATTACAATATAGAAATTTAATTTAAAGTAAAAAGATAGTGTTTCTTAATAAAGTCACTATCTTTTAAAAAAAATTACTTTTTAATTCTTGGAATATTCCAAGGTAAACCTAGGTCAACATTAGGAAATTTTTCAATTATTTTAACATTATTTACTATACAATATGAAATAACTTGTTTACACAAATCAAATTTATCATTTTCTTCAATATTATAATTTTTAAAAAATTGCGCTATCTTAAATTCAGAATTAATTGGTAATTTTTCAATTCTCTTATAAATACTTTCTGCTATTGTATATAATGATTTTTGTTTATCTATATTTTTTATACTTTCATCAATACTACTACTATTTAATCTGTCTTGTATTCTATTCTTTTCTTTTCTAATTCTAAGTTATATAGACTACTGTCATCTAACATTTCTTTATAATTTTCTGGACCCATCTTCATTTGTATAATATTACATCCATATTTCTTTAATAAAGAACATCAGTTTTTGTATAAGGTGATCCTGTTTCTTCTCCAGATACACCATTATTATTTACATAATACTTTTTACAATTATCACAATATAAAGTCTTTCCATCAGGTATCATGAAAGTTAGTTTTTTACTACAATTTGGACAAGTTGGAATATTATTTGAATTTTCTTTTTCAGTTTTTGTCTATCTTTAAAAAAGTTAGCCCAATATGGATTCTCTTTATCAAAAATTTCCCTTTCTTCATTAGATAATTCATAAGGATAATCTTTAAATAAATTATATATTTTTTTCTTATCAAATGAGAATAAATGTTCCCCAACTTGTTCTTTATTATCTACCCATCATATTTTATCACCATCGTTCTTCTTATAAAGATCTAATTTATTTGATTTAGGATTTGTTAATTTTTCTGAAATTACAAACGATATATTAAATGGTAAACCTACAATTTGATTTTTATGCTTATCAAAATTTAATACTATTCCTTTTTCTCTACAAATATTCAGAACTCTCTTATTTATTTCAAATAACTGATTATCACTAAATTCATTAATTTTGTTACTTAAAAGATTTGAAATTGACATTTCAGTTCCAATTGGTAAAGTTATTATTTTATTTACTAATTCATTAACTATGGTTTCAATATCTTCTTCATTTTTTGGAATTATTATATTGATAATAGTATTTTTTAATTGACTTAAGACATTATAATCCTTTTCATTATTTATATTATTAAACGATATATTTAACAATATTGAATTAAACTTTATTAACATATTATTATATGTTTCTTCATATATTTCATCGGATTGTTTTTTTGCTATTTCGTACAACAATTCTAATTTTTCTTTGATTATCTGCTTTATTTTATTAAATTGTTCTTCATTAACACTATATTCATTTTGTCCAATTTTTGCAGAACAATTAATTTTACCGAAATGCTTATCTAAAATTATATCAACTCTACCATCATAATAATGCGGATGTAATATTGGAAGAATTGCACCACTTCTAATTTCTAAATAAAATCCATTTTTATTAAATAATCTTTTTTCCAATTTAATCAATTCTTCTATATGCTTAGCACCAGGGTTTTTGAAGCCATTATCCTTAATAATTAAATCAGTAACTTCCTTCAAATATAAATTGTGGCTATAATAAATATCTTTCGGGCTTGGTTCAGATACTTCTTCTGGTTCATTGCCTATAATATGTTTTTTTTCATATTCAATTATTGCGTTAAATAATTTTGTTCTTTCTAAAACTAATTGTTCAAGTGTTTTATTTTCATTTTCTTTTTTATAACTTTCTGGACTAATTAACATATTAAAAACCTACCTTTCAACTACATTTAATAAAGTGATTAATTCTTGTTGTATATTATAAACATCTTCATAGAAAAATGTTAATATTTCATCTTCATTTAAATTCTTATCATTTGCAATATCATAATTCTTTACTTGTGTAATAGGATTAATTCCTTTAGCATTCTCATATCCTTTAATCAATTCAAATATTATTAGTAATTCATCACTTAATTGATTTCTTTTATCATTAATATCCAACTGTATATAAGCATTTTTCATTTCTTCACTCATCTGGATTTACCTCCTGTCATACTATCAATCCATTGCTTTGTTTCTTGAAATTGCTGTAAAGAAGATAGTTCTTGTTTTCTTAATTGTGACATTTTTACCATTTCTTGTTGCCTTATAGCATCAAATTCAGCCTTTGCCTGTTCTTTAATCTTATTATAATCAAAGACATTAGTTATCATAGAAAATGGAATTGGATTTTCTTTTGGAGATGATTTCATATGTCTAATGGTTGGATCTATTGTAAGGTCACATCCATAATCAAACGCTGGTTGAAAATAATTCATATCTGCAGGGCATTCAATTACAATCATTCCGTATTTTCCTCCTGGAGCAGCTCCTCCTAGAAACCAGTCAATTCCTGAATTATTATTAAAAGCTTTTCCATTTTCATCAACAGACTCCATATATTCCTTTGCATTTGGTCTGTTATCACTTATAAAACCTGAATTTTTATATAATTCATAAGTTTCTTGAGATATTGCCCTATAACAATAATTTGATTTACATTGATACTTACCAAGTTCTTTTTTTATCTTACTTTGATCACGACCAAGGAGCGTTGGAAATCGTTCACCTCTAGCATATCTTTCTTGAGCCATGTGACGTTCAGGATTACTAGAAAGTGGCATATTTTTTGCATCATATAATTCCATATTTATTTCTCCTGATTATTCATATAACTATTTTCAAAAGCTTTCATTATTTTTGCTTTTTCTTCTTCTGTTTTACCTTTGCATAAGTCTTCAATTGCAGATTGCAGAGTTTCATTCCATTTATCGTCTAAATCTTTTATCATTCCATTAAGCCCATCTTTAATCTCCTCAATAGGAATTAATTTGCTTTGTCTTTTTTCTAATTCTTTTCTATCGTTTTCAATTTTTTCAAATTCTTTTTTTAATTTTTGTTCAGTTTTTATTTTATTTTGTTCCAACTCTTTTTTGATTTTTTCTTGTTCTTCAGGCGTCTTATCCTTAAGGATTCTTTCCTCTAATTCCTTAATTTTCTTATTCATTCTTTCTATAACTTCATTAGAATACTTCAAATCAAAATTATTTTTATCCATATTAAAGAACCTCCTATGTCACTTGCAGTATAACATATTTTCCAATGTATTTGAATATAATGCCCTTGACTTTACACAATTTTATTCAAAATATTATATTTTTTAATTATTGTAAACAAATACCAAAAAAATATGTTATATTATATATAGGGATTGATATTTATGTATCAATTCGTATATTGGAAAAAAGTTGTAGATGCCTACGACATTGGCTCCATTAGATATTTAACCCTTATTTTATAAGGGCTTTTATTTTGCTTAGTCTTGCTTTTGATCTTGCTTTTGATCTTGTTTTTGTTCTTGTATGTCCAAATCATTCATTATATCTACCACTTTACTTTGGATATTAGGAAATAGATGCATATATACTTGTCGTATTACTTCTATGGTATGTCCCATACGATCTGACAGCATAATAAATACCCCTAACATATCAAGGCTTTTTTTTCCAAATTGATTAATTTGAGTATATGGCATACTCATAGTAGTACTAATCATTTCCTCTATAATCCAATTTCCATGGTTAATCATTGTATTTGAGTTTAATGATGTATCAGGTTCTATCACATATGTTGCAATATATAACAATTAATTTTAATCTTTTCTAGATAAACTAACTTATTCTTTTCATTAACAACATTAATAGTTGTAGGTTGTGGGTGAGGTTTTTTCTACCTCTGTGTACAAATTTTTTTCTTGAAATATAATTCATGTTATCTCTTTAGAAATTTATATCATGAAACACGAAAAATTTATATATTTATATGTAAAAATATACTATTTTGTTATTATTTCAATAAGTTTTTTTGTACTAAAATTGGGTACATGATTTTTTGATAATGCAATTCCTATATATCTACTAGGAATTTTTTCTTTAATTTTTAATTCAAATAATTCTTTATTTTTTATTGCCTCTTTAATGTATTCTTTAGTTGCATAACCAATACCAAGACCAATTTTAGCAAATTCAACTACTAATGAATAACTTGCTAATTCAATGTTAGGTTTAAGAATTACTCCATTTTCTCTTGCTATATTATCTAAAAATTCTCTAGTATTTGAACCTTTAGATTGCAATATTAAAGGATAATTATTTAAGTCTTTTAAGGATATTTCTTTAAGAGTTAAATCCTTATATTTATTATTTACTATAAAACAATCATTTATCTTCCTACATTTAATAATATCAATATCATTACCATAATTCTTTTCATTTAAATTTAATATCACAATATCTATTAATCCATTTTTTAATTTTGGCATTAATTCTGAAGTTAAACTAGTAATTATTTGTATATCTATTTTAGGATATAACAAATGAAATTTTTCTAAATACGGAAGCAAGAATTCTTTTGTTAATGTTGTACTAATACCAATTTTTATACAGCCAGTTTCTAGATTAATAAGATCAGTAAATTTATTTTCAGCATTATTAATATATTCAATTGCTTGTTTTATATAATTATAAAATTCTTTGCCTTCTTCAGTAAGTACTACACCTCGTTTAGTTCTAACAAATAACCTTCCACCTAGTTGTTCTTCTAGATTTTTAATTGATTTACTTATTGCTGGCTGAGATATACTTAATTCTTCACTTGCTTTAGTAATATTACAATGATTTGCTACTACGTAGAAGATTCTATATAATTCAAAATCTATATTCATAATAACCTCCTGTTATGACAAACATAATAAATATATATTTTAATTATATCAAAAAATGCAATATAATACAAGTAGATGGGAGGAAAAGTATGATTATAGGTATTTGTGGTAAGTCTGGTTGTGGTAAAAGCACACTAGCAAATAAAATGATAGAATTAACAAATAATAGGGCAATACATTTAGACATCGATAAAGTTGGTCATAATGTATTATTACTACCAGAGGTTCAACAAAAATTAATAAAATCATTTGGAGAATCAATTATTAAGGAAAATATAGTTGATAGAAAAAGACTTGGTGAAATAGTTTTTGATTCACGAAATGAAATGAGTGAATTATCTGATATTACATGGAAACATATGCAAATAGAAATTGATAACTTTTTAAATGTTAATAAAGATAAAATTATTATTCTAGATTGGTTATTATTATCAATTTCAAAATACTTTAATATGTGTGATATAAAAATACTTTTAGATATCCCATATGAAGTACGAAAACAAAGAGCAATGAAAAGAGATGGTATAACAAAAGAAGCTTTCGATTTAAGGGAAAAAGCAAGTATAAGTTTCGATGAAAGTGCTTTTGATTATGTTATAAAAGAAAATGATAATGAAATAGTTAGAAGGTTGGTGAAATCATTATGACAAAAGTTCTATATCCAGGAAGTTTTGATCCAATGACAAAAGGACATATGAATATTGTTGAACAAGCAAGTGATTTGTTTGATGAAGTAATAATAGCGGTTATGCAAAATCCTTTAAAAAAATCTGGATTGTTTACTCTAGAAGAAAGAATGGAAATAATTAAAGAATTATATCAAGGAATGAATAATGTAAGAATTATTTCTGCTAGTGGTGCTGCTGTTGATGTTGCTCTACTTAACAAGTGTAAGGCAATTATTAGAGGGCTTAGAAGTTTAAGTGATTATGATTATGAAGTTCAATTACAACAAATGAATAAAGAAATATCAAACAATAAAATAAATACAATTTGTTTATTTGCAGATAAAGAATATCAATTTATATCATCAAGTATGGTTAAAGAAATTCTTAATCTTGATAAAGATATTTCAAGATATGTAGATCCAATTGTTATGGAAAGAATGTTAGTAAAGAAAAGGAGTTTAATGATATGAGTAAAATAACAATTACATCACTTGGAACAATATCACCTTATACAAAAGGAAATATGAATTGTCCTGGGTTTTTAGTTGAATATAATAATAAAAAGCTATTATTAGATTGTGGTAATGGTATAACAAGATTATTAAATTTTCCAGAAGATTTGAAAGATTTAAATGTAATTATTACCCATTATCATAAAGACCATTTTGGTGATTTGGGGTCTTTACAATATGCTTCTTATGTTTATCATAACTTAGGATTACTTGATAAGAAAATAAAGGTTTATTTACCTAAAAATGATATTGTATCTAATAAAGCTTCTATTATTTCAAATAACGAAAGTTACTCAGATTATTATGATATAAATAATACATATTTATTTAAATTAGATGATTTAAATATATCCTTTGAAGATAACAACTCACATACTATTGAGTCATATATGGTTAAATTACAAAATGAAGATTTTAAAATTGTTTATACTTCTGATATAGGCACAACCAACTTTAGTAAATTAGTGGATTTTTGCAAAAATGCCGATTTAATAATTTGTGAGAGTTCTTTCCTACAAAAACATAATGTTAATAGTAAAACTCACATGACTGCTTATGATGCTGGTGTTTTAGCAAGTAAATCTAATGCAAAAAAACTATTGTTAACTCATTTTTGGCCTGAAGAAGAAAAAAGATTATATTTAGAAGAAGCATTACAAAGTTTTCAAAATGTAGAAGTTGCTGAAGAAGGTAAAAAACTAATATTAAGGAGATGATAAATTATGTGTAAAACTGCTGGTGAAATTTATTATGATATGGAAGAATACGGAAACAACTTAGTAATAGAAACTCTAAATAGAATGTATTTTGATGACATAATTAATCCATGTAAAAAATTAATTGACATGCATACTCATACCAATTACTCAGATGGTGATTTATCACCACAGGAATTAATAAGATTAGCCATAAATAAAAGAATTGGAACACTTGCTATAACTGATCATGATACTATTGAAGGAATAAAAAAAGTTAATAGAAATCAAGATATAATTGCAGATAGTGGAATTGAAATTATTAATGGTATTGAATTATCTGCAAAAGCTGATAAAGGAAGAATGCATATTTTAGGTTATGGTATTGATTTAAATAATGTAGCATTAAATAGAAAAATGGTAGATCTGAAAGATAATAGCATTAACTCAGTATTATCAATAATGGAACAAATTAAAAGAGATTATGGAATTAGATTTAGTTATGAGGATATAAAAGAATTAGTTAATGCTAATCATAATTTAGGCCGTCCTGATTTAGCAAAACTTTGTGTTAAATATGGTTATGCAACTACATCTCAAGATGCATTTGATAAATATTTGATAGAAGCACATAATAAAACAAGACAAACTAGTAAAGGATTACAATATCAAGAATGCTTAGAATTAATAAAAAATAGTGGTGGTATTCCTGTTCTTGCTCATCCAAAGTCATTAGAGTTGTCAGAAAAAGAATTTTTAATTTTATTAAAAGATATGATTAGTTGTGGACTAAGAGGTATTGAAGTATATCATTCAAGTCATTCAAAAGCAGAAATGGATTATTATCTAGAAATATCAAATAGATATGGTTTATTAATAAGTGGTGGTAGTGATTTCCATGGAAAAACTGTTAAACCTGATATTGAATTAGGAACTGGTAAAAATAATAATATTAGAATAAAAAAACTATCATTACTAGATAAATTACATAAATAATATTCTAAAAAATAAAAATATATATTATCACTATTTTAGTGATTAACTGTTCATCAACTTTTACTATTAGGAGTTTTAAATAACCTTTGTTATTGCTCCAGATTGATATTAAACTCGAGCCTTTATGGTTCGTGTTTTAATATACAAAAATTTGCAATAAAAATACGTATGTACAAGTTTGATTTGATTAGTTAAATAAATTGATAAATTAATTTAATATGGGAGGTGGCAAAATGACAAATTGTATAATTATTATTTATAATTTGCCTAAATATTATAAGATTACTTTCAATATTGAAGATGACATAGAAATTTGTTACAAAAAACGTAATGAATGACATCATTACGCCTCAATTATTGTATGTAAAAATAAACTCCTGCGACAAACTTTGAATTTGTGCAAGCAATTAGACAAGTAGTTATCACAACACAACTACATTATAATTATATACTAAATAAACACATTATTATCGATTTCAAAAAATTAGTAATCTCGTTGTTTTTCAGTGAGTTTATAATATCATAAAAAATTATTTACAATTCTTAGAATACCATATTATCCTATTTTTTATTAAATTCATTTTCATATTCTTTAAAAAATTTATAATATACTAAAACATTAGATAATTCTGTCCAATCCTTAGTGGTCACAGGAATTTGATCTAAATCATAAATTTTAGCATCCATTAATTTTAATAGAAATGGGGAATGTGTAGAAATTATAAATTGACAATTATAAAATCTAACAGAATCTTCTATAAATTGTTTTAATTTTAATTGATTTTCTGCAGACAAACTATTTTCTGGCTCATCTAATATATAAATGCTATCTTCTTTTATTTCTCTTTCCCAAAACATAAGAGCTGATTCACCATTTGACCACTCTATAATATTATTATTTCCTAATCGTTCTCTGACAAATTTAGACATCGATTTTCTCTTTGCTTCATAACTTGCCTTTAACTCATCATAATTGTCAAATGAATCTCCTTTTTTATTAAATTTATAATCTAAATACTCCTTACTTAATTTTTCTTTTTGCCTATTGACTCTAGCATTGATTGAGCGTACATCTAAAAGATAGTCAAAAACGTCATCACTTGTTATTAATTTTATTTCAGTTGGTTCATCAATCGACATTTCATAAACACAATGTTTAACATATAAATCAAAATATGAGCCTTTATCAATTGATGATTTTCTTGAAGCATCTAATTTTTCAGAAATGATATTTATTAGTGTTGTTTTCCCTGAACCATTGCCGCCATAAAAAATCGTAATTTTATCAAAATCAATATGTTTAAAATATTTAGTTGGGAATAAATTCAGAGGATAATAATTATTAAATATTTTTCTTATTTCTTCGTAACGCACTATATTATGTTCTTGATGTTCATCTAATAAAGTAAAATTTTTTAAATAAACCATTTTTTACCTCCTGTTTTCTGTAAAGATAATTACTAATAAAGTTATACAATATTTAGATATATCTTTCTATAATTCTTTTGTAATAACTTTATTGATATCTATACTAATTATCACATAAATATCACTTAAAATGAGTGTAACTCCATCAATATTGTACTATGAGATAACAAAGTTCTCAATATTACTTATTGAAGTCTGAGAAAGATAGTAAAGATTGTAACCTATTGTTTATTTGTTCCAGTAGAATCGTTGTATCGATGTAACATTAATGATCAAATTGATAAGTAAAATTGAAATGTACTCATATGATTGTATTTTAATTTTCAATTTTTTTTCCTTTATATTCAGAATCAAGTATCTCTATCATTTCTTCTGGACTTTCTTTACAATTATTTAGTAGCCATTTCTTTATAATAGCTGACATGCCTGCCTTAAAGAATTCTATATGATATTCCATATTTTTAGTAGTACCATAATATTTTATCATATCTGATTCTTCTAAATGATTATCATAATAACTCATAAAATCAAAATTCAATTTAAATAGAGTTTTATAATATATTTGATTATCTTTTATATGGGTAAACAATTTTAGATAATTATAAGAGTGTTCTTTTTTTATTGTTTCTTCCTTGTATAATTCTAATAAATCATAAAACATTTTTTCTTTTATTTGATCAGCTAAATCATATATATCGAGATAATTAACATAAAAGGTTGAACGATTAATTTTAGCTTTTTTTACTAAATCAGTGATATTGATTTCATTTATTTCTTTTGTTTGTAATAATTCAATAAACGCTTTTTCTATTTTTTCTTTTGATTCTTTTTTTCTTTTATTATTAACCGTATTCATTTTATTAGCCTCCATTATTTGGACATTTTTAACATATCTGTTGATTGAATTAGACATCTGTCTAGATTATAATATAATCGTATCAAAAAAACAAGTGTCCTTTGGGGGTGATATTTTGGCAAAATCAAAAATTATTAAGACCGAACAAAAAGTTGCTGATTCTATTGTGAACGGGTACAAAAAAATTGAAAGTGTAGTAGTTAATAGTTATAAAAAAATTGAAGATAAATTTGTTGATCAATACTTAACTCACGATGGAGAAACAGTTGAAGAGGCAAAAAAAAGAATAAAAGAAGAACAAGAAAAGTTAAAAAATAAATAAGGAGATGGTAAAGATGAAAAAAGAAACTTTATTAGAAATTATATTAGGAGCTATTGGAGGTATTGTTTTTGCAATTGGGATGTGTATGGGACTTATTCAAGAATGGAATACGCTAATAGGCGGAATTATTGTAGCAACGATAGGTTTTGTTATTTTACTTTGCATTATACCTGTGTATAGAAAAGGGCATCCTAAGAATAAAAAAATTAAAAGACAAACTGATTGGGGAATAGTTGCAACTTGGATAATAGGTATAATTGGAGCTTTAACCATGGGATTTGGTATGAGTAAAATAATGGTTGAAACTGTAAGTAAAACTGACATGATAATTGGTTTAATTACAGGAGTTGTTGGTTTAGTAGTTTGTGTATTAAATTATCCTATTTATTCTTACATTAAAGGAAATAAATAAGGAATAATTGGGAACTATATTACTAGTTCCTATTTTTTGAGGTAAATTATGAAAAAGAAAATTAAAAAGTTTTTATATCCTACAAATAGAGTTTTAATAATAGGGCTATTCACTATTGTATTTTCACTTATATATCTTATATATTTTGATGGATTTGGCACAACTATATCTTATTTTTTATATCTAATAATGACTTATTTTCTTGTTGTAATATGTATAAAATTATACCATATACTGAAAAATAGAATTTTAAGTATTATTGCTGGCAATAAATACTTAAGTACTTATATGAATAATCATAAATTAAGATATAAAAGTTCATTATTTATATCATTAACACTTAATATAATATATGCCTTATTCAAATTATTATCTGGAATTATATTTAAATCTGTTTGGTTTATTTCATTTGCTTTATATTATATATTACTAACTATAATACGTTCTAATATAGCAAGACAAGAACTAAGAGATGATACTAATTTAGAAGATGAATATCTAAAATATAGAAATACAGGTGTTATATTGCTATTTACAAATATAGTATTAACTATGATTATTTTAATAATAATTAACCAAAAGATAATAATAATCTATCCTGATTGGATTGCAATAACAGTTGCAGTTTATACCTTTTATTTAATGTTTATATCAATATATAATTTAATAAAGTATAGAACCTATAAGAGTCCTCTAATATCTGCATCTAAAGTGATAAATGTTGTTACTTCTTTAATATCTTTAATATCATTAGAAATTGTTCTTATATCAACATTTGGTAATGGAGACAAAGATTTTTTTGAAATAATGATAATGGCAACAGGTGGGGTAATAGCACTAGTAATAATTATTATAAGTTTATATATGATTATAAAAGCAACTGAATGGCTAAATAAGAAAACATACTAACAAATGCAATTAGGTTAATTATTTGTTTCTGTTTTTACAAATGTCATTGCTTAATTTCTTTATAAATAAGGAATTTTATTTAGCTTTTCAGCTAAATTTAAAAACATAGATGATAAATAGTTAAACATAAAAAAAAACAAGCCTTTTGAATTAGGCTTTGTAACTAAAATTTATCTTTGAATTGTACTTAACAGAGTTATTAGTTCTTGTTGTATATTGTAAATATCCTCATAGAAAAATGTTAATATTTCATCTTCATTTAAATTCTTATCATTTACGATATCATAATTCTTTACTTGTGTAACAGGATTAATTCCTTTAGCTTTCTCATATCCTTTAATCAATTCAAATATTATTAGTAATTCATCACTTAATTGATTTCTTTTATCATTAATATCTAACTGCATATAAGCATTTTTCATTTCTTCACTCATCTGGATTTACCTCCTGTCATACTATCAATCCATTGCTTTGTTTCTTGAAATTGCTGTAAAGGGGATAGTTGTTTTTTTCTCATTCGTGATCTCATATTGTTATTTGATTCTCTGATTTTTTTAAATTTAGCAAGAATATCATCTATTGCTTGTTCATCTTCACTTTTTTGAGTTGGTGTAGAAAAATTATTTTCCTTTGCTTCGTGTTCTTTAACCCATTCTTGATCTATATCCATTGTTGGTAATGAATCAATTAATTTTTTCATATCCTTTACATCATGTTGTGGTTTTACTTCAGTTGCTTTTTTTACTTCTCTAAATTTATATATACTATCTAATGCCATAGAAGTTATCTCACTTTCCCAACAACATTATCATCAGTAAGAGTTGATTGATTTAAACTCATTAGTTGTTGTTTTCTTAACTGTGACATTTTTGCCATTTCTTGTTGCCTTGCAGCATCAAATTCAGCCTTTGCCTGTTCTTTAATTTTATTATAATCAAAAACATTAGTTATCATAGAAAATGGAATTGGATTTTTTTTAGGAGATGATTTCATATGCCTAACAGTTGGATCAATCGTCATGCCACACCCATTATCTATTGCGGGTTGAAAATAGTTTATATCTGCAGGACATTCTATTACAATCATTCCATATTTCACATCTGGAGCAGCTCCTCCTAAATACCAATCAATTCCTGAATTATTATTAAAAGTTTTTCCATTTTCATCAACAGACTCCATATATTCCTTTGCATTTGGTCTGTTATCACTTATAAATCCCGAATTTTTATATATTTCATAAGTTTCTTTAGATATTGCCCTATAACAATAATTTGATTTACATTGGTATTTGCCGAGTTCTTTTTTTATCTTATATTGATCATGACCAAATAAAGTTGAAAAACGTTCACCTCTAGCAAACCTTTCTTGTGCTAGTCGAAGCTTAGGATCACTAGAAAGTGGCATATTTTTTGCATCATATAATTCCATGTTTAACCTCCAGTACTATAACAATTATAACATGTTTTTTGTCAATATTTATTTTTTATCTAAAATTAAATGATTTTTTGCTCCAAAATGTCAATATTATGACCAACCTGTTATTTAAACTATTGTATGTATAAAATTATTATGTTCGAAAAAGTGTAATTAGATAAATCTTTATTTATTTTTTAAACTCATTTTGATGTTTCATAAAAATTATGACATATTTGTATAAAAATTGTATAAAAAAATTTTTTTGTTTCATTATGTTATAGGAGGATAGATTATGGATGAAAAATATGAAGTAGTACCAAATGTTGTTAGTTCTAAAGATTTAGATTATTTAAGTGATATGTTTAATTGGAATTATGGCGCATATAAATGTGCATATAATGCTATGAATAATACACTCGATAATGAAATAAAAGATATATTAGGTCAAGCTGTTAATCTATTTAATGATAATATGTGTAAAGTACTTAATATATTAAAAAATGGAGGTTGCAATGAATAATAAAATTAAGAATCAAAAGGTAGAGGTTCCGGCTGGGAAACAATTTAATGATAGAGATTATAGTAATTCTTTACTTAGTACATTAAAAGAGCTAGAGAAAAATTATTCTATTTCACTAACAGAAGTAAGCAATGAGTGTTTATATAAGGAGTTTCGAATTATGTTTGATAATATCTCTAAATTGCAAAGAGATGTGTTTGAACTGATGTTTAGGAAGGGCTGGTATGAAATAGAAAAAGCAGATGAAAATAAAATAGCTGAAAAATACCAGATGTTAAATAATGAATTTATTAAATTAGACTAAAAAGGTCTTTTTTTTATGTTTTTTCAAATGTATGTATTTCCTTGACTTTTATTTATGAATGTGCTAGCATATAAACCAACAAAAAGGGGGAATTTTAATGATAACATCTAAAGAGTTACAATATGTTGATGCTTGGGCAAGTAAGGTTCCAATGCCTGGGTATGACTATAGTATTAAAGTACTTAATGATTTGAAAGATTGCTTTAATAAATTTAATGAGAAATATAGAAATAAGGAGTACAATATAATTTTTAGTAATGGTGAAGAAATTAAATTCGAAATACTTGATAAGAATTTATGCCATATGTTAGGAATTGATTTTAGTAATATTAGAGGTGACTATTTTGATAATTATAGACTTAATGTACTTGGCACAAATAGTCAAAATTTATCTAGTTATGAGCTTTTACAATTAATTCTAGAAAATGCTGAAAAGGTTGCCATATATGATAATGATTCAAGATACAAAGAAAAAGCAATAAATTATTATAAATCTGGTATTAAAAGTGAAATATTTAATAAATTAAGTGATTTTGAGCAATTTAATTTTTGTGCAATTAATTATAATCCAGGAGATGGGGCTTTTGATTATGGTAGTCAAAAAAACTTATTTGTTCCAAGTAATGAATCAGTTTGTCCATACTTTATGATGGGAATAAAAAAAGTTGAAAATCAAGATAGTGAGTATATTGTTAATACTTTACTTGCACCATCATATCCAAAAAAATTTTTTGCCAATCAAGAGGTTATTATTCCAACACAAATACTTGTTTCAGATAATGATAATTTAAAGAAAATACAGGCAACAGCCTCTGAAAAGCTTAGATTACTTACAATGTATAAAAGTATTATTAACGAATATAATATACCAAATAGAATAAATATATATGGTGATTATGAAGCAACTCTTAATGAGGATTCTAATGTTAAGTGTTTAAAATTTAAAAATTAATGAACTTTAAGAGTTCATTTTTTTGTAAATAGCTTGATAAAGATAGAAAATTATCTTATAATAATATGAGAATAATATGATAGGGTGATAGTGTGAATAATGAATTAGAACTTTTAGATGGTTATTTTAGAGCTTGTAATTATTTGTCCATAGGACAATTGTATTTACTTGATAATCCGCTTCTAAAAAGGCCTCTTGAAATAAAGGACATTAAGAAAAAATTAGTAGGTCACTGGGGAACAGTTCCTGGTCAAAATTTTATATATACGCATTTAAATAGAGTAATAAAAAAATATGACTTGGATATGATTTATATTTCTGGACCTGGTCATGGTGGAAATGCAATTGTATCAAATGTATATTTAGAAGGAACATATACTGAAATATATCCTAATATAACAGAAGATGAAAATGGGCTTAGGAAATTGTTTAAACAGTTTAGTTTTCCAGGTGGTATTTCTTCACATGTTGCGCCAGAAACTCCAGGTTCTATAAATGAGGGTGGAGAGTTAGGCTATAGTTTAGCCCATGCCTTTGGTGCTGTTTTTGATAATCCAGATTTAATTGCTGCTTGCGTAGTTGGTGATGGTGAAGCTGAAACTGGTGCCCTTGCAACTTCATGGCATTCAAATAAATTTTTAAATCCTAAAACAGATGGAGCCGTGTTACCAATTCTTCATTTGAATGGTTATAAAATATCTAATCCAACAATTTTAGCTCGAATTAGTGATAAAGAACTTATTTCATTATTTTATGGATATGGTTATGAAGCTGTCATAGTTTCTGGTAGTGATAACATGAAAATGCATGAGCAGATGATAAAGGCAATGGATTATTGCATTGAGAAAATAAAAAAAATACAGGAGAAGGCTCGAAATGAGAATATGACCTCAAGGACTATATGGCCAATGATAATTCTTAAAACACCTAAAGGTTGGACAGGCCCTAAAATGGTAGATGACAAACAAATAGAAGGTACATTCAGGGCACATCAAATCCCATTAGTAGTTGATGATGATAAACATCTAAAAAATCTAGCAGTTTTAGAAAATTGGTTAAAGAGTTATCATCCAGAAGAATTATTTGATGAAGATGGAAGATTGATTCCAAAATTAAAAGATTTATGCCCAAAAGGTAATAGAAGAATGGGCGCTAATATGCACGCTAATGGTGGGAAACTTCTAAAAGAACTAATACTTCCTAATTTTAGGGATTATGGTCTTGATGTAAAAGTACCTGGAAGCGTTATAGCTCAAGATATGAGTGTTTTAGGCAATTATATAAGAGATGTTGTTAAATTAAATTCAGCTATGCGCAATTTTAGAATATTTGGACCAGATGAAGCTTTATCAAACCGTTTAGCCCCTGTATTTGAAGTTACAAACAGACAGTTCATGGCAGCTAAATACCCAAATGATGAATTTTTAAATAATGATGGGAGAATTATGGATAGTTTTCTATCAGAACATGTTTGTGAAGGGTGGCTAGAGGGTTATCTACTTACAGGAAGACATGGTTTTCTACATAGCTATGAGGCATTTGTTAGAATTCTTGACTCAATGGCTAGTCAACATGCAAAATGGTTGAAAGTTACTAAAGAACTATCATGGAGAAGACCAATTGCTTCCTTGAATTATGTTTTAACATCACATATATGGCAACAGGATCATAATGGTTATACTCATCAAGATCCTGGGTTCTTAAATCATCTTGTTACTAAAAAATCAGATATAGTTAGAATGTATTTGCCCCCAGATGCCAATTGTTTATTATCATGTATGAATCATTGCTTAGCAACAAAAAATTATATTAATGTTATAATTGCAAGCAAACACCCAAAAGTACAATGGCTATCAATGGAAGATGCTGTTATTCATTGTACAAAGGGTATTGGAATATGGAAATGGGCTAGTAATGATTGTGGTATAGAACCAGACTTGGTCATGGCATGTTGCGGTGATACTCCAACAATTGAAATACTAGCAGCAACTAATATTTTATTAAATCGTTTTCCTGAATTAAAGATTCGTGTGGTAAATGTTGTTGATTTGATGAAATTAGAATCTAATCTAAAACATCCTCATGGATTGAGTGAAGAAGAATATGATGCCTTATTTACTAAAGATAAACCAATTGTCTTTGCTTTTCATGGATATCCATCATTAATTCATCAACTTGTATATAATAGAAATAATAAAAATTTACATGTTCATGGCTATCAAGAAGAGGGAACTATTACAACTCCTTTTGATATGAGGGTTCAGAATAAAATAGATCGTTATCATCTAGTCTTATCTGCTTTAAAATATTTACCAAAATTGGGAAATACATCATCAGATTTAATTGAATGGTGTAAAGGAAAACTTATAGAGCATAAAGAATATATAAGAGAAAATGGTATTGATATGGATGAAATACTTAACTGGACTTTTGCTGATAGTCGAAATAGTATAAATAAAGATTAGGATATTTGTTATTCTAATCTTTTATGTTATAATAATATGTTGTAGGGTGGTACATATGGATAGTAGATTAAGTTCATTTATAAAAAAAATCAATTTAGAAGAAGAATATATAAATTATCTTGAAAATGGAAAACTGGAAAATATAGTAGCAAATAAAGAGAAGACTAAATATGTATTTGTTATATCTCTTGATACTCATTTAACAAAAGATATTTATTTATATATTTTGGACAAAACGAAAAAGGCGTTTAGTGAATATGAAGATATAAGAATAATGTTAGATGTTAATAATACTGATGATAGTTATAAAGAATTTTATGAATATTTTATTGATAAATATAGTAAAAATTCTCCATTAATTAGTAGTTTTAAGAATAACAAAAATTATTTATGTGATAATGAACTTGTTATTGAAGTTGGAAATTTAGCTGAAAAAATGAAACTAAATTCAATTTTAAAAGATTTAAAAATAGATTATAAATACGTGGGTTATGAATTCTCTAATATTTCAGTGTTAATTAATCCTAATATCAATTATAAAATTGAAGAAGAAATAAAAAAAGAATTGGAATTTGATATGCCATTACCTAAGGTAGTAGTAAAAGAGGAAACTAAGGAGGATTATCGTAAAAAATATATTTCAAAAGATTATAAAAGACCACCACTTATTCAAGAACCTGATAATCCTAATGTTATTATGGGAAAAACAATCGATACACCAGTTAGTAGGTTAGATACAGTAGCAAGTGAAGTGTCTAATGTTACAATAGAGGGGTATTTATTTTCTGACCTTGAAGTACTTGAAACAAAAACCGGTTTAAAGATTTTAACCTTAAAAATTACAGATGAAACAGATAGTATATATGGAAAAATATTTGTAAATGATGAAGAAGAGTTTATTAAAATAAGTAAGGGATTTAAAAAGAATACTTGGTATAAAATGCGTGGTGCTATCAAAGATGATAAATATTCAAATGAACTTACATTTCAGTTAAAAGATGTTAATAAATCAGATAGAAAAACTGAAGAAATTATTGATGATGCTCCTATTAAAAGAGTAGAATTACATGCTCATACAATGATGAGTCAAATGGATGGTGTTACTAAACTTGATTTAGGTAAGCATACCTGTGAGCTAGTTGAAAAAACAATTAAAATGGGGTATAAAGGTGTTGCAATTACGGATCATAGTGGTTGTCAAGCTTTTCCAATATCTTTTGGAATTATCAAAAATTATAATAAGGGTATAAGAAAAGGTATAAAGGCTAAAATAGAAGAATTGGAAGCTAAAATTAGTGAAGAAACTGATGAAGAAGTTAAAAGTAATATTTTAAAAGAATTAGAAGAACAAAAAGAATTACAAAAAAATCCACCAATATTTAAAGGTATATATGGAACAGAACTTACACTTGTTGATGATACTGTCAATATTGTTACAAGACCAACAGATGCTTCATTACTTGGTAGTACTTATGTTGTATTTGATACCGAAACAACTGGTTTTAATGCCGGTGGTGCCGACCAAATGATTGAAATAGGTGCAGTAAAACTTAAAGATGGACAAATCATTGATAGTTTTGATGAATTAATTGACCCTGGAAGGCACATTCCAGATCGTATTACAGAACTTACCTGTATAACTGATGAAATGGTTAAAGGTAAAGATAATGAGGAAGCTGTTACTAAAAGATTTTTACAGTGGGCAGGAGATAACCCCATGGTTGCTCATAATGCCAAATTTGATATTTCATTCATAGAGATGGCTATGAAAAAATATAATTTAGGTACATTTAAAAATACGGTTATTGATACACTTGAATTATCTAGAACACTAGATCAAGGCTTTGCACGACATGGACTTTCTGCTTTAGTTAAAAGATATAATGTCCCATGGGAGGAAGATGCTCACCATAGAGCTGATTACGATGCTAAAGGAACAGCACTTGTATACCATAAAATGATGTTGAAGTTAGAAGCTCAAAAGTTTGAAAAAATAAGTGATTTAGATAATTTAATATCTAAAGATGAAATATATAAATTTGGTCGTACCTTTCATTTTAATGCCCTTGCCTTAAATAAAAAAGGACTTAAAAACTTATTTACGATTATTTCTCTTGCTAATACCGTTTATTTATATAAATCACCAAGAATTCTTAGAAGTAAATTAGAAGAACTTAGAGAAGGACTATTAATTGGTAGTGGTTGTTATGAATCAGAAGTATTTAATGAAGCAAGAAGTAAAGAAGGTGAGGAACTAACTAATATAATTAACTTTTATGACTATGTAGAAGTACAACCTCCAGAGGTATATAATCAATTAATACAATTAGGTGATTTTAAAGATAATTATGAACTTGAAAATCATATAAAAAAAATAATAGATGCAACTAAAGCTGCAGGAAAAATAATTGTTGCTACGGGTGATGTTCATCATTTTTATAAAAAGGATAAAATATATCGTGAAATAATTGTTAATCAAAAAGTTCCAGGAGGTGGAAGACATCCTCTTGCTAAAAAAGATATTACAAGTATTCCATCTCAACATTATAGAACTACTAGAGAAATGCTTGATAATTTTTCATTCTTAGAAAATGATCTTGCATATGAGATAGTTATTGAAAATACAAATAAAGTTCTTGACATGGTTGATGAAATTGAGGTAATACCTGATACAGGTGGTACACCATTTTCACCAAGAGTAAAAAGTGATGATGGAAAAACATATTTGGACTGCCAGGCTGTTGTAACAGATTTAGTTTATACTAAAGCAAGAAATTGGTATGGAGATGTATTACCTCATTACATAGAAGAGAGAATAGCAACTGAACTATATGGTGATATTGTTCTTACAGCAATAAAACATAAGTTAAATGGTTTGGAAGGTAAGGCACTTGATGATGAGGCATTTAAAATGCTTCATGAAACAATAATTAATGGGTATAAATCAGTAACAGATACAGTGAAAGCTTATTTAAAAGAAACTGCTGAAGAAGAAATTGATGAAGAAGGATTAAACAAATTATTGAAAAAGTCTTTAGGTGGAGTTATAGGTGCTGGATTTGACCCTATATATTTGATTGCTCAAAGACTTGTTAAACACTCTAACGATGAAGGATTTTTAGTTGGATCCCGTGGTTCAGTTGGGTCTTCATTTGTAGCTACTATGATGGGAATTACGGAGGTAAATCCACTTCCAGCCCATTATCGTTGTACTAAATGTAAAATGAGTATTTTTGATGATGATAACGGAGACTCACTAGGAGCAACATATTCATCTGGATTTGATTTGCCTGATAAAATTTGTCCAAATTGTAATATTCCGCTATTAAAAGATGGTCAGGATATGCCATTTGCAACATTCCTTGGTTTTAATGCTGATAAAGTGCCAGATATCGACTTAAACTTTTCTGATTTAAATCAAGCTAGTACACATGCTTATACGAAAGTACTATTTGGGGCAGATAATGTTTATCGTGCTGGTACAATAGGTACTGTTGCTGATAAGACAGCTTTTGGATTTGTTAAAGGATATTGTGAAGATAAAAATATTGTTATGAGAACAGCAGAAGTAGAGCACTTGGCACTTGGATGTACTGGGGTTAAAAGAACTACTGGACAACATCCTGGTGGAATAGTAGTTATACCAGATTACATGGAATGTTTTGACTTTACACCATTTCAGTTTCCAGCCGAAGATGTGAATGCGGAATGGAGAACAACCCATTTTGATTATCACTCAATTGAGGAATGTGTATTAAAACTAGATATTCTAGGTCACTCTGATCCAACGCAACTTCGTTTGATTCAACTTCAATCAGGAACAGATATTATGAAAGTACCAATGGATGATAAAGATACAATGAGCATATTTACATCAACCAAGGCATTAGGTGTAACAACTGATCAAATTATGTGTAATACGGGGACTCTTGGTATACCTGAATTTGGTACTCCATTTACAATTAAACTAGTTGAAGATACAAAGCCGACATCATTTGCCGAATTAATTAAAATATCAGGACTTTCTCATGGTACTGATGTATGGCTTGGGAATGCTCAAGAGTTAATTGCTAATAATGTAGTACCATTTAAAGAAACTATAGGTTGTCGTGATGACATCATGGTATATTTAATGTATAAAGGTGTTAAACCTATTAAGGCATTTAAAATAATGGAATTTGTTCGTAAAGGAAAAGCTAGTAAAGATCCTGAAACTTGGAAAGAACATGTAAAAACAATGGAAGAAGCAGGAATACCTGATTGGTTTATTGGCTCATGTCAAAAAATAAAGTACATGTTCCCTAAGGCCCATGCTGCTGCATATGTTATAAGTGCATTTAGAATTGCCTGGTATAAGGTTCACATGCCGGTTTATTTCTATGCATCTTGGTATTCATCTAAAGCAACAGATGTTGATGTAGAAGCAATGATTAGTGGTTATGATTCTATTAGAAATCGTATAAAAGAAATCCAAAATAAAGGGTATGAAGCAACTAATAAGGAAAATGGGCAACTTGAAAGTTTAAAAATAGCTCTTGAAGCAACAGCAAGAAATATGAAATTTTTAAATGTAGATCTTTATAAAAGTGAAGCAACAGTATGGGTAGCTGTAAGTGATACAGAAATTTATCCACCTTTTAGTGCAATTGATGGTCTTGGAGATACTGTTGCCCAAAATATCGTTGAAGAGAGAAAAAAGGGAGAATTTCTTAGTATAGAAGATGTCCAGAAAAGGGCTAAAATTTCACAAACCTTAGTTGATAAAATGCGTTTAATGGGCATTTTTGATGGAATGGATGAATCAAGTCAATTGAGTTTGTTTTAATGATAATTATAAATTGATTTTTAATTTATGGTTTGTTATAATACAAAAGAGAAACGAGGTATTTTTATGAGTTTAACCGCAGGAATAGTTGGTCTTCCAAATGTAGGAAAGTCAACCTTATTTAATGCAATTACAAAACAAAATATACTAGCAGCAAATTATCCATTTGCAACAATAGAGCCAAATGTTGGTACTGTTATTGTACCAGATAAAAGGCTTGATTATTTAAATGATTTATATAAACCAAAAAGTTTAGTCCCTACAACTTTTGAATTTACTGATATTGCGGGGCTAGTTAAAGGAGCCTCTGCAGGAGAAGGATTAGGAAATAAATTTTTGTCCCATATAAGAGAGGTAGATGCTATCGTAGAGGTAGTAAGATGCTTTGAAGATGAAAATGTCACTCACGTAGATGGCAATGTTGATCCTATAAGAGATATAGAAACTATAAATTTAGAACTTGTATTTGCCGATATTGAGGTTGTGCAAAATAGACTTAATAGAATAGGTAAAAAAGCAGCAATGTCAAAAGATAAGGAAACACAAAAAGAGGTAGAAATACTAACAAAAATCAGTAATCATTTAAATAATAATATGCCTATTAGAAGTTTAGATTTAACAGAGGAAGAAGAAAAATTTATTAAAAATTTTAGTTTCCTAACTGCCAAGCCAATTATTTATGTTGCAAATGTTTTGGAAACAGAACTTGAAAAAGGTAATAAATATGTTGATATAGTTAAAGAATATGCAGAAAAAGAAGATTCTAAAGTGGTTATGATATGTGCCAAAGTTGAATCAGAATTAAGTGATTTATCCGACGATGAAAGATTATTATTTTTAGAAGAACTTGGTATCAAAGAAAGTGGACTTGATCAATTAATAAAGGCAACATATTCTCTTTTAGGACTTGCTACATATTTTACTGCAGGTAGTGATGAAGTAAGGGCTTGGACTTTTAAAAGAGGAATGAAAGCACCTGCTTGTGCAGGAATTATTCATACTGACTTTGAAAAAGGATTTATTCGTGCCGAGATAATGAGTTACGATGACTTAAAAAATAATGGTAGTGAAAAATCTGTAAGAGAAGCCGGAAAAATGCGCCTTGAAGGTAAGGAGTATTTGATGCAAGATGGGGATATTTGTTATTTCAGATTTAATGTATAAAACAGCAATTTTAAAATTGTTGTTTTTTTTCACAAAAAGTACATAATACTAATGTATATTTATAGTGAGGTGATATTTTTGAAAAGAAGCTTAAAGAATATTTTAATAATTTTGTTAATAATTCTATTAGGTATTGGTGAATATTTTACAATAAAATGTTCACTTGGTAAAAATAAGGTAATAGGTAATGAAAATCCAACAATTGAAAAAGAAAATAGACCAGAATTACCAAATGAAGAAATGGATGATGGAAATAGACCAGAATTACCAAATGAAGAAATGGATGATG
>CAKOTD010000014.1 GCA_934120015.1 uncultured Bacilli bacterium | reverse complement strand
ACCGAAATCATCTATTTGAATCCATTGCCTAAACTCTCTCTTTTTTATTTAGTCCTTGACAAAGGTTACATTTTATTGCGTATAATATCTTTTCTTTTTTCTAAAAAAATAGTATACTTATGATATGGTGATAGTATGTTAGGAACAATAATTGGAATAGAAGATGGTATTGTATCTTTAAAGTTAGATGTTGAATTAGATCGTATCCAAAACTTAATTAATTTATATGTTATTATGGAGGATGTTAATAAATCAATAGTTGGTGAAATAATTTCCATTCAAGAAAATATAGCTAAAATTAATATGGTTGGTGAAATAATTGATGATAAGTTTGTGTTTGGAGTTATTAGAAGTGTTTCATATGGTGCAAAGACTAGATTAATATCAAAAGAAAAAATTAATATGATTATAGGATTGGACAATTATAGTGAAGCAAAGCATTTATATTTAGGAGAAAGCCCTATTTATGAAGGGGTAAGAATTGGCGCCGACTTAAATGATTTATTCAGTAGTCATTTAGCTATTTTTGGTTCCACAGGTAGTGGAAAATCATGTAGTGTTGCAAGAATATTACAAAATTTATTTTATAGGAGAGAATCAGTTCCCTTTTTAGCTAGTTTTTTCATATTTGATGCCTATGGTGAATATCATACTGCATTTGAAAAGTTGGGTGAAAAAGTTCCTGGTTTAAATTTTAAGGCATATACAACAAATGTAAAATCAAAGAATACAGAATTACTTAGAATACCGCCATGGTTACTTAATGTTGATGACTATGCTTTATTGCTTGGTGCAACAGAACATACACAATTACCAATTATTGAAAAAGCTTTAAAACTTGTTAATGTTTTTTGTAGAGAGGGAATGGACGCTACTAAACATAAAAATGATATAATAGCTAGAGCAATTATTGATGTTTTATCAAGTGGTGGGGCTTCAGCTCAGATTAGAGATCAAGTTTTTTCTATTCTTTCACATTACTCAACTGATGAACTTAATTTAGAAACACAAATTGTACAACCTGGGTATATAAGAACACTAAGGCAATGTCTAATTATAGATTCATCTGGAAAATTAAGAGAAATGGAATTGGTAACAAATTTTATGCAATCATTTATTAGAGATGATTTAGAACTTAGTTTACCAGATGGAACTTATAAGTATACACTTAAGGATTTGGCAAATGCTTTTGATTTTGCACTTGTTTCAGAAGGTAGTTTGAATAGTGCAAAAGTATATGATGATATAAATGTATTAAAAGTAAGAGTGAATGCTCTTGTAAGTAGTGATCAAAGTATGTATTTTGATTATCCAGAATATATATCAAAAGATAAATATATACGTTCCTTGCTAACAGCAAAAAGTGGAGGAAAAGCCCAAATTGTTAACTTCAATATAAATTATATAGATGATAGACTTGCTAAAACAATAACAAAAATATATTCAAGAATATTATTTGATTTTTCAAAAGAAAATGAAAAGAGAAATACATTACCTTTTCATATAGTATTAGAAGAAGCTCATAGATATGTCCAAAATGATAATGATGTTGATATAATTGGTTATAATATCTTTGATAGAATTACTAAAGAAGGTAGAAAATATGGTGTTCTTCTTACTTTAATTTCTCAAAGACCTTCTGAATTATCCGAAACAGCACTTTCACAATGTGCAAATTTCTTAATTTTTAAAATGCTTCATCCAATTGATGTCGAATATATTAAAAGAATGATTCCAAGTATTACAAATAATATTGCAAGTCGTCTTAGAATATTACAACCTGGTATTTGTATTGGATTTGGTTCGGCATTTAAATTGCCAACTCTTATAAAGGTAAGAATGCCAAATCCAGCACCATCTAGTGAAAGTTGTAACATAAAAGATGTTTGGTTTATTGATAGATAAAGTTTAGAGGTGTAAAATGCAAAGTATTTATAATTTGTCATTAAACGATTTAGAACTATATTTTGAATCAATTGGTGATAAAAAGTTTAGGGCAAGACAAGTTTATGAATGGATATACAAGAAAAAGGTAAATTCTTTTTTGGAAATGACTAATATAAAAAAAGACCTGATAGAAAAACTGAATAATGAATATGAATTTAAAGATTTAAAATTAGTTACAATGCAATCGGATATTGATGTGCACAAGTTTCTTTTTGAGTTAGAAGATGGTAAAAGAGTAGAAGCTGTTTTAATGCTTCATGATTATGGTAATAGTCTATGTATTTCAACACAAGTTGGATGTAACATGGGATGTTCCTTTTGTGAAAGTGGTAGACTAAAGAAACAAAGAAATTTGCTACCATATGAAATGATTCTTCAGATTTTTATGGTTGAAAAGAAATTAAATATTAGAATTTCTCATGTAGTATTAATGGGAATTGGAGAACCCTTCGATAATTTTGATAATGTTATGAAATTTTTGGACATTATAAACGAACCATTAGGTATTGCTCTTGGTGCAAGACATATTACAATTTCAACATGTGGTATTATTCCTAAAATTATAGAATTTTCTAAATCTTCAAGACAAGTTAATCTGGCCATTTCCCTTCATGCACCTAATGATGAGCTTAGAACTAAACTTATGCCTATAAATAAAGTATACAAGTTAAATGATTTGATAAAGTGTTTAAAGGACTACATAAAGGCTACAAATAGAAGAGTTACTTTTGAATATATTATGTTACTTGGGGTAAATGATTCAAAAAAATGTGCTTTAGAACTGGCAAATTTGTTAAGAGGAATAAATTGTTATGTTAATTTAATACCATATAATTCAACTAGTCATTTTGAATATAAAAAGAGCACACAAGAAAATATACTTGCATTTTATGACATTTTAAAAAAAGAAAATATAAATGTCACAATAAGAAGAGAATTTGGCTCGAAAGTTATGGCAGCTTGCGGACAACTTAGAGCAAATTACGAGGAGGATTTATGATAGAACATTATTATTTAACTGATCCTGGAAAAGTAAGAGATCATAATGAGGATAGCGTTATTATTATTAATAACTATAGTAATGAATATATAATGGCTGTTGCTGATGGGATGGGTGGCCATAAGAATGGTGAAGTTGCTTCATCTATTGCTATTTCACACCTTGGAAAAAATTTTAAAAGTTTAGGAACTATTGGGACAAAAGAAGAAGCTGTTAATTGGCTTAAAGAAACTGTCAGTGAAGCTAACGCTTTAATTTATAAGTATACAGAGGAAAATAAAGAAAGTGTCGGTATGGGTACAACACTAGTTGTAGCTATTGTAACTAAAGATTATTTGTTGTTTGGTAATATTGGTGATTCTTCTGGCTATATTTTTAAGAATAAACAATTAAAGAAGATAACTACTGACCATACACTTGTTAATTTACTTGTAAAATCTGGTGAACTAACTCTTGAAGAAGCAAAAGAACATCCTCGTAAAAATGTTCTTATGAAAGCACTTGGGGCTAATATAAATGTTGAAATGGATATCTTTGATGTTGATAAAGATGTAGATGGTGTATTTTTATGTAGTGACGGATTAACAAATATGCTAGATGATGATCAAATAGCTAAGGTGCTTAATGATAATTTAAAAATAGAGGAAAAACTTGAAAAACTTATTTATAAATGTAATAATCGTGGTGGAAATGATAATATTTCTGTTGCATATTTAATTAAGGCAGGTGTAGATAATGATTGCTAAGGGGCATATGATAAATGATAGATACCAAATAATCAGAATGATTGGTGAAGGTGGAATGGCTAATGTTTATTTAGCACATGATACCATTTTAGATAGAGATGTAGCAGTTAAAATACTAAGAGGAGATTTAGCAAATGATGAAAAATTTGTTAGAAGATTCCAGAGAGAAGCAATAGCTGCTAGTAGTCTAAGTCATCCAAATATTGTAGAAATGTATGATGTTGGTGAAGATGATGGGAAATATTTTATAGTAATGGAATATGTAGAAGGAAAAACTCTTAAAAGTCTGATAAAAAAAAGAGGAGCACTTACAATTCCTGAAGTTATAGATATCATGTTACAACTTACAAGCGGCATTGCTTGTGCTCATGATAGTTATATAATTCATCGTGATATTAAACCACAGAATGTTTTGATTTTAGACGATGGGAGAGTTAAAATTACCGATTTTGGTATTGCAATGGCTTTGAATAGTAATGAGCTTACACAGACAAATTCTGTAATGGGATCTGTTCACTATCTTCCACCAGAACAAGCTAGCGGTAGTGGGTCAACCATAAAAAGTGATATATATTCATTAGGAATACTTATGTATGAACTTTTGACTGGGAAAGTACCATTTAAAGGTGAAAATGCTGTTGAAATAGCAATTAAACAAATGAAGGAACAAATTCCAAGTGTGCATGAATATAATTCTGAAATACCACAAAGTATAGAAAATATTGTTTTAAGAGCGTGTGCAAAAAATCCCAAAAATAGATATGATAGTGTTGTAGAAATGCATAATGATTTAGAAACAGCACTAGATGAAAGCCGAAAAGATGAAATGCGTTTAACTTATAAGTATCCAGAACAAGAATTAGAAGAAACAAAAGTAATGCCTAATTTAAAAGACATGAAAGTGGAAAAAACTGATAAATCAGAGGAAATTAAGAAGCCTAAGAATAAGTTGGTTAATATCATTTTACTTTCAGCAAGTTCCTTATTAGCAATCATAGTTGCAACGATAGCTATTTTGGCAATTGTATATCCTAAAATAACTAAACAAAAAGAAATAATAATACCTGATGTTTCAAATAAAACTGTATTAGAAGCTGAAAAGATATTAAAAGATAATGGTTTAGTAGTAGCAGCTGATGTAGAAGAAAAAAATGATAGTAATATAATTGAGGGAAATGTAATTATGACAAAACCTCAGGCAGGAAGAACCGTTAAAACTGATACAGAAATTACATTAGTAGTATCTACCGGTGCAAATGGTATTAAACTAGAAAATTATGTTGGTAAAAATTATTATGAAGTAAAGGGAATTCTTGAAGCTAACGGAATATATGTTCTTGTTGAAAAGAAAGAAATAAGTGATGATAAAAAAGATACGATAAAAGAAAATATTATATTAGAACAAAAGCCTATATCTGGAACAAAAGTTGTTGAAGGTGATACTGTAACATTGTATATACCAGATATAATTACAGAATATCCTAATTTTGTTACTGAAGATTGGAGTTTATCGGATATAAAAGCATTTTGTGATGAATATAAACTTAATTTGGTTACTGAATATGAGGAAACTGCAGATTATCCAGCCGGAAAAATAATTAAACAAAGTAGAGCCGAGGGAAATAAAGTTATGGCAAATACAACATTAAAAATTACTATTGCTAAGGAAATTGTTAATAATGATCCAGTAGATGATCTTTTACCAACGGAGTAATATGGAAGGAATTATCGTAAAAGTAATAAGCAATCAATTTACTGTACTTTCAGAAAACAAGTATTTTGATTGCCGTGCTTGTGGAAAATTTCGTAATTTAAAACAAGTTCCACTAGCTGGAGATATGGTTATATTTGATGAAAAAAATAATTACATTACTAAAATATTGCCAAGAAAGAATGAACTTGTTAGACCACCTGTTAGTAATATTGATAATGCAATTATTGTAACTAGTACTAGTATCCCTGCATTTTCTAGTAACTTGCTTGATAAACAATTATGTATAATTGAATTTAATAATATAAAACCTATAATATGTTTTACAAAATTAGATATGTTAAATAATGAAGAAAAGATAATAATAGAAGATTATATTAACTATTATAAAAGAATTGGGTATGAAGTTTATAAAAATACTGAAATAGAAAAAATAAGATTAGTTTTTAAAGATAAAGTTAGTGTTTTTACGGGACAGACTGGTGCTGGCAAAAGCACATTACTAAACAATATAGATAACAATTTGAAATTAAAAACCAATGAAGTGTCAATATCTCTTGGTAGGGGTAAACATACAACAAGGCATATAGAATTGTTAAATATCAAAGAAGGTTTGGTAGCTGATACACCAGGTTTTTCTTCACTTGATTTTTATGATATGAAAAAAGAAGATATAAGAGATAATTTTATTGAATTTAATGAGTATAGACATAAGTGTAAATATGCTGATTGTATGCATGATTTGGAAGATGATTGCTATATAAAAGAACTAGTAAAGAGTAAAACTATTATGAAAAGTCGTTATGACAATTATATTAATTTTATAAGAAAGGTGAGATAATGGAGTTATCGGTATCAATACTTAGTATAAAAGAAAATATAGTAAAGAAAATTGACGAATTAAATAATCTTCCTATAGATTATATTCATGTTGATGTTATGGATGGAATTTTCGTCAAAAATAAAACAGAACTTTTAGATGTTGTAAAGAATAATTGTAAGAAACCTATTGATGTACATTTAATGGTTGAAGATGTAGAAGAATATATAGAAGAATATAAAAAATTAAATCCAACATATATTACTTTTCATTTTGAAACTTTTAATAATATAGATAGAATAATAAGCCTTATTAAGGATAATAATATTAAAGTAGGTATTTCCGTTAAACCATCAACTGATGTTGCACTTTTAATACCATATTTAAATAAAATAGATTTAGTTTTAGTTATGACTGTTGAACCTGGAAAAGGCGGTCAAAAATTTATGTCAACAATGGATTATAAAATAAAAGATTTAGTTGAAATTAGAAATAATAATAACTATAACTATAAAATAGAAGTAGATGGCGGAATAAATGACAAAACAATAAATTCAGTAAAAGATGCTGATATAGTTGTTGTTGGTAGTTATATTACATGTAGTAGTGATTATGAGGGTAAAATTAAAACTATAAAAGGAGAAAAATAATGAAACAAAAACTAGAAAAGTATGCTGATTTATTACTAAAAAAAGGAGTTGCAATCAAAGAAGGGCAACCTCTTTTAATATCTGCACCCCTAGAAGCTTATGAATTTGTAGAATTGTTATCTAAAAAAGCTTATGAGTTAGGTGTAACAGATATAGGATATGATCTTATTAGTGAAGAGATAAAACATGAACAATTGAAAATATTAAAATTAGAAGATTTATATAAAAGTCCTTATTATGATAAAAAAATATATGATGAATATGCCAGAAAAGACGCCGCATTTTTAATGCTTGTATCAGATACACCTGGTATGATGAATGACATAGATTCTAATAAATTAGCAAAAGTGGCTCTTTTTTCAAGAACATCAAAACCATTGTATAAACAAAGACAACTTAATAATGAAATTGTGTGGTGCATAGCTTCAGTAGCAACAAAAAAAAGAGCAAGTATTATGTTTGAAACAGATGATGCATTAAATAAATTATGGGAAGCCATATTTGATGCTTGTTACATAAATGAATATGATGTTAACGAAGCTTGGACAGATTTCATAGATAAGAATAAGAAGAAAACTGATATTTTAAACAAACTTAAAATAAAGGAATTACATTATACTAATAGAAGGGGAACAGATTTAAAGATAGAGTTACTAGAAAAATCAATTTGGTGTGGAGCTAGTGATAAAACAAAGAGTGGACAAGAATTTATTGCTAATATACCAACACAAGAGGTATTTACAACACCTAATAGATTAGGAACAAATGGTAAAGTTTATTCATCAAAACCATTAATTTATAATGGGGGATTAATAGATGATTTTTGGATTGAATTTAAAAATGGTAAAGTAGTTGGTTATGATGCAAAAGAGGGGTTAGAAACATTAAAAGGTATTATTGAATCTGATGATAATGCATCCTATCTAGGTGAAGTTGCTCTTGTTGATTATAATTCTCCGATTTCTAAATCAGGAATTATTCATTATGAAACATTATATGATGAAAATGCATCTTGTCATTTAGCCTTAGGTGTTGGTTTCACAGAATGCGTAGAGGGTAGTAGTAATAAGACAAAAGAAGAATTATTAGAATTGGGATTTAACTATTCAGATAATCATGTTGATTTTATGATTGGAACAGAAGATTTAAATATTGTAGCAACCACTTTTGATAATAAAAAAATAGAAATATTTAAAAATGGAAATTTTAGTGGAGAAAATATTTAAATATAGTGTAGTTTTTATACCCCTTGACATATAAATATTTAGAGTAGTAGTATATATATTACTACTTTAAATTTATATATTGGTAAGGAGTTATTATATGACTAAAAATAGTAAGAGAGAAAAAATTATAAAAAAATTGCGTGTCTTAGGAGGAGCCACAATTCTTACAGGTTCCTTTGTAATATGTGGAGTAGCAATTAGTAAATCCGATGAAGGTATCAATCATTGTGAAGATATATGTCTAATGTCAAAAGTACTTGGTACTAGTCATCAATTAGCAAAAATTAGAGAAGAAAATTCATCGGCAATTCCTGTATATAATGATACCAAAATTATTAACCTAAATTTTGAATATTATAAGGTTGAACCTAATGATAAGTTTGAGAAACGTATGGTTAAGATTGCCAAGTATGATGAAAATGGAAATATTATTGGCTTTGAAGAAAAAGAACATATGGTAGAGGCTTTAGAATTTGTTAAAAGTAACGAAATTAGTGTAAGTGCCGATAAAAATGAAATCAAAATATGTAACATAGATACGGGAGAAGTTAAAACACTTAAATTAAAGTAATCAGATGATTACTTTTTTGTATACCATGAAAGTTTTACGAAATGAAAAAATACAAAAGTGATTTCAGATGTTGTTGATAAATATAATTTTTTGTGATATAGTACTAGTCATACAAACAAAAAGGAGGATTTGATATGAAAAATGAAAATAAAAAGTTTGTAAAAGGATTAGCTATTTTTAGTGGAGCTGTAATACTTGCCGGTTCTACTATAGGTCTTGTATTGAATGCTTCTAAGGTGACTAACGTTAACATTACTGATATTAGTTATAAAAATGCACCATATGTGGTAACATGTCTTCCAGCTTATAATAGTTTTTGTGAATATCATAAAAGAATTGTGTATGATGAGAATGGTGAACATGTAAAAAATGTTTATGTATATACACCAAAGCATCGTAAATAATGTGTTGGCTAACGCAAAAGCGTTGGCTTTTTTTGTACATTGTTAGCTAAATGAATCTGTTTTTTATTCATCAATTTTAGCCGTTAAATTCAGAAAATAATTATATCATTCTATTTAGAATAATCTAACCTTTTCTATCTTTTAAGATTACTTTTCAATATTGTTATATTTTAAATAGTTTTATTAAGCAAGCTAGAAATTCTAAAATTTTATTATTTTGAATAAAATTATGGTATAATGGTAAAGGATGTGATGATATGAGAGTTATTATTAGTGCAGGTGGCACAGGAGGACATATATATCCAGCGCTTGCAATTATAGATAAAATAAAAGAAAAGGAACCTAATAGTGAATTCCTATATATTGGTACTCATAATAGAATGGAAAATGATATTGTTCCAAAATATGGAGTTCCTTTTAAAAAAATTGAGATATATGGATTTTATCGTAAACAATTTTGGAAGAATTTTAAAACCATAAGTTGCTTCTTGAAAGCAAATAATAAGTGTAAAAATATTATTAAAGATTTTAAACCTGATGTAGTTGTTGGGGTAGGTGGATATGTTACTGCTCCAGTTATATATTCTGCTCATAAGCTTGGAATTAAAACTTTTATTCATGAGCAAAATAGTATACCCGGAAAATGTAATAAATTTCTAATAAAATATGCAAGTAAAATAGGAATATCTTTTGAAAGTAGTAAGAAATTTTTTCCTTTAGAAAAAGTAGTATTTACTGGAAATCCTTGCAGTGAAAAGGCAATTAGTTTATTACCTTGTGACAAAAAAGAATTTGGTTTATCAAACTCTAAAAAATTGGTAACTATTGTTATGGGATCATTAGGTTCTTCAAAAGTAAATGATTTTTTAATTAATACACTATCATTATTTAATAATAAAGATTATGAAGTTTTATTCGTTACTGGAAAAGATTCATATGAAGAAATATGTAAAAACAAATTTCCAAGTAATGTAAAACTAGTACCATATATTGATAATTTTCCTAGAGTTATGAAAAAAACAGATTTAATAGTTTCACGAGCAGGTGCTTCTGCTTTAAGTGAAATTAGTGCTTTACAAATACCATCTATTTTAATACCAAGTCCTTATGTTCCGGACAATCATCAATATAAAAATGCTCTTGATCTTTTAAATAGTAATGCAGCTATATTAATTGAAGAAAAGGAGTTGACAGGTGATATTCTTGTTCGTAAGATAGATGAAATATTAGGTAGCAATAAAAAATTAAATGAGATGAAAAACAATTTAAAAAAATTTAGTGTTCCAAATAGTGCAGAAAAAATATATAATATATTAAGAGGTATGATTGATGGAAAGTAAGAATATTTTAGAAATTAAAAAAATTAAAAATTTGAAGGTGCTTGAAAATGTTAATTTAAAAAATTATACTTCATTTAAATTTGAAACGATAGCTGCACTGATTGTTTATCCAAATAACATAGAGTCTTTAAAAGAACTCCTTGCGTATTTAAAACTTAATAATATTAAGTATAAAGTTATTGGTAATGGTTCAAATCTAATTTTTGTAGATGAAGTTTATGATGGAGTTTTAATTAAACTTGATATGTTTAATTATATAGAAATTAATGATACTATTATAAAAGTTGGTGCAGGCTGTAATTTAATTAAAGTTGCCATGGAAGCTTGCAAACTTGGATTAACTGGATTAGAATTTGCAACCGGAATTCCTGGAACAATTGGTGGTGCAATATTTATGAATGCCGGAGCCTATAAGAGTGATATGGGTTATATCGTAAGTGAAATAAAAGTATTAACTCCAAATATGGAGATAAAAACTCTTTATAACAGAGAGCTTGATTTTCATTATAGGACATCTATTTTGCAAAAGAATCCAGATTATATATGCTTAGAAGCCAAGCTTGTTTTAAAGCATGGAGACATTAATGAAATTAGGGAATTAGTTGAAGAAAGAAAACAAAGAAGATTAATGACACAACCTTTAGAATATCCAAGTGCTGGAAGTGTGTTTAGAAATCCAGATGGTGATTATGCTGGTAGATTAATTGAAGAAATAGGTTATAAAAATAAGAATATTAATGATGCTTTTGTTAGTGATAAACACGCCAATTTTATTATTAATAAAGGTCATGCCAAAGGAAAAGATGTAAGAGATTTAATATATAAAATTCAAGATGAGGTAGAGAAGAAATATAATATTAAGTTAAAAGCAGAACAAGAATTTGTAGAATAGGTGAATTATATGCAAAGAAAAAATAGGGTAAGAGTGAGAATTAATTATAAAAAAGTTTTATTTTTGATACTTTCTATTTTTTTGTTTGCATTAATAGTCACTAAGCTTTTTAATTTAAAATTAGCAAATGTATATATTCATAATAATAAGTATATATATATTAATAATAATGGTAAATATAATGAACAACAAATTTTGGAAATGGCTGGTGTTGATGATTATCCTAGAGCTTTATTTTTAAATACTAATAAAATTAAAAAGAGATTAATGAAAGATATATATATTAAAGATGCTATTGTTTATAAAAAAAATTTTACAGAGTTGCATATTAAAGTATTAGAGAATAGGCCACTATTTTATAATACAAATACAGATAAAACAATTCTTGAAACCAAGGATGAAACAAGTGATAAATTTAATGTACCTCTACTTGTAAATTATATTCCGAATGAGTTATATGATAAATTTGTTGATGTAATGGCTGATGTTGATGATAATATATTAAATTATATTTCAGAAATAAAGTATGATCCTAATAATGTAGATGAAGAAAGATTTTTATTTACTATGACTGATGGTAATTACGTTTATATTAATATTCAAAAATTTTATTTGATTAATAATTACTTTGATATTATTAGTGAAATTCCTGATAAAAAAGGAATATTATATTTGGATTATGGTGATCATTTTGTGTTTGAATAAAGTTATAGAAATATAACTTTTTCTTGTTATTACTTGGTTATTCGTGATATAATATTATTGGTGATAATAGTGAATGTAAATGACGTTAATGTTAATTATATAGATTATGGTAATAAAAATGGCAAGGCAATAGTTTTACTTCATGGATGGGGTCAAAATATTGAGATGATGAAGCCTATTGGTGATAAATTGCAAAAGGAAAATAGAATTATTATAGTTGATTTGCCAGGACATGGTAAAAGTGAAGAGCCTCCATTTGCATGGACTGTATACGATTATGTAGCTATGCTTAAGAATTTTCTTACAAAACTTTCTATTGAAAAACCGATATTAGTTGGTCATTCATTTGGAGGGAAATTATCACTATTATATGCAAGCATGTGGGAAGTAGAAAAATTAGTTGTTTTTGGAAGTCCTTTTACTAAAGAAATAAAAAAGGATTCTTTAAAACTGAAGATTCTTAAAAGTCTAAAAAAAATTCCTGGAATTAGTAAGTTAGAAGGGGTTGCCAAAAAACATATAGGATCTACTGATTATCGTAATGCTTCTCCAGTTATGAGACAAATACTAGTTGAGACTGTTAATTGTGGAATTGAAGATAAGGTTATTAATATTAATTGTCCTACACTTATTATTTGGGGAGATCTTGATGAGGCAGTTTCTATAGATAGAGCCTATGAATTAGAAAAACTAATTAAAGATTCTGCAGTTATTGTGTATGAAGGATGTACCCATTATGCATACTTAGAAAATTTGGGAAAAACTATAAGTATACTTAGAAATTTTATAGGAGGTAGTAATGAATAATTATTTTTTATTGTCTTTATTACCATTGTTAGCATACATGTTTATAAAGTTAAAAAAAGTATTTCATATGTTGCAACAGAACTGGTATAATGACGGAAATCGATATATTAAATGGATTAAAAATAATCCGAAAAAAGTTTTTTTAAGTTTTGATATGGTATTTATATTGTTTATACTATTTAAATATATTAGCAATAATATAAGTATAATTTTATTTAGTAGTTTTTATTTAATATGTATATATATTTTTATTTCAAATCAAAAGAAAGAACAGATAAAAAAACCACTTGCTATGACTGCAAGGGTTAAACGTTTATTTGCAACTACTATGCTAATGATGTGCATTATTATCTTTATTTTGTATTTTAACTTTAATGCTAACTATCTGTTTATGTATTATTTAATATTAGGACTAATAGTTTATATAGCTTACATAGTTGGATTTATTAGTAATGTTATTAATAAACCAATAGAAAAATGTGTATTTTTATATTACAAAAATAAAGCAGTAAGTAAACTTAACAGCTTAAATAATTTAAAGGTGATAGGGATAACTGGTAGTTATGGAAAAACAAGCAGCAAGAATATTTTGAATGATATTTTAAACGTTAAATACGATGCATTTGCTACTCCTAAGAATTTTAATACTACTTATGGACTAATAATTTCTATTAATAATTATTTGGACAAATTTAGTAGTTATTTTATTGCAGAAATGGGAGCATTTAAGCGTGGAGAAATTAAAGAATTATGTGATTTAGTAAAACCTACATATGGTATTTTAACGACAATTGGTACTGCCCATTTAGAAAGCTTTGGAAGTCGTGAAAATATTCAGAAAGGTAAATTTGAGTTAATCGAGTCACTACCATCTGATGGAATTGGAATATTAAATGGTGATGATGAATATCAAGTAAATTATAAACTTCAAAATAAGTGTAAGATAGTATATATTGGTATTGAAAATAAAAATGCTGATGTAGTTGCTAGTAATATTAAACTTAGTGCAAAAGGAACAAGTTTTGATTGTACCTTTAAAGATACTAATACAACCATTAGATTAGAAACAAGATTACTTGGTAAAGCCAATATATATAATATACTAGCTTCAGTAGCACTTGGACATGAACTTGGTATTGAAAATGAAAAATTAGTTTTAGGGGTCAAGAAAGTTCATAGTATAGAACATCGTTTAGAAATGAAGAAATACGGTAACATTAATATTATAGATGACGCATATAATTCAAATCCCGTTGGTTCAAAAATGGCTATAGAAGTTCTTGGAATGATGCCGGGGAAGAAAATAGTTGTCACACCTGGTATGATTGAGCTTGGTGAAAAACAATATGAAATAAATAAGAATTTTGGAGTGCAAATTTCAAAGGTATGTGATGATGTAATTTTAATTGGTAAAGATCAAACTAAACCAATATATGATGGATTAGTTGAATCTGGTTATGCTGAAAATCATATTCATGTTTTAAATGATGTAAAATTGGCTTTTCCTTTAATGCAAAAGTTAGCCGATAAAGATACTTATGTATTACTTGAAAATGATTTACCAGATATATTTAATGAAAAATAGGAGTGATAATTAATATGAAAATAAAAGTTGGAGTTATTTTTGGTGGACCTACCGTAGAACATGAAGTAAGTGTTATATCTGCTGTACAAGCTATGGAATCTATGAATGGGGAAAAGTATGATATTATACCAATATATATAACAAAAGATAGAACTTGGTATACAGGTAAAATGCTTATGGATATTGAAATTTATAAAGATTTTGATATGTTAAAAAGATATGCTAAAAGTGTTAATCTTATAAATCGTAATGGACTTTTTTATCTACAATCTACAAAAGGATTCAAAAAATTGGTTACTGATATAGATGTTATTTTTCCAATTGTTCATGGAAATGGAGCAGAAGATGGCAGTCTTCAAGGATATCTTGAAACAATAGGCGTTCCTTATGTTGGTAGTGGTGTTATTGGCTCTGCTATAGGTCAAGATAAAATTATTATGAAACAAGTTATGGCAACATGTGGATTCCCTATAGTCCCTTATACTTGGTTTTTTGATTATGAATATTTTAATGAGAAAGATAAAATATTAAAAAGTATTGAAAAGATGGGATTCCCAGTTGTAGTAAAACCATCTACCCTTGGAAGTAGTGTTGGAATTAGTGTTGCCAAAGACGAAATTAGTTTAGACAAGGCTATTGATGAGGCAATTAAGTATGATCAAAAGATAGTTGTTGAAAAGAAAGTTGAAAATTTGATAGAAGTAAATTGCAGTGTTATAGGTAATTATGAATATCAAGAAACTTCATGTTTGGAGGAGGTTTCCAGTGATGAAGATTTCTTAACTTATAATGATAAGTATGTTGGCAATGGAAAAAGTGGCAAAAGTAAGGGAATGGCTTCTGCAAGTCGTATTATCCCAGCAAGACTTGATGAGAAGATTACAAATCAAATTAAAGATATGTCTAAAGAACTATTTAGATGCTTAAATTTTGGTGGTGTATGTCGTATTGATTATTTGATTGACAAAGAAACTAAAAAGGTTTATGTAAATGAACCAAATACAATACCTGGTTCATTAGCATTTTATTTATGGGAAGCTTCAAATAAAAAATATAATGAATTATTAGATGAATTAATTACAACAGCTATTAAAAATTACAAAGAAAAACAAAAGAAAATACACTCTTTTGAAAGTAATATATTAAGTAATTTTAATGGTGTAAAAGGAATGAAAGGTATGAAAGGAATGAAGAGAAAGTAGAAATAGTTTCTCTTTATTTCTTTATATCATATTAATTGTAAAAAGAGTTTATGTATGATATAATTTCTATGTGTGGAGGCTAAATTTATGTTTGGAAGAAAAAGTAATAATAAAGGAGTAGATATTAGTAATTTAAATGAGGTAATATTACTATCTAAAAAAATTCTTAGGATTGCATTTTTTCTTATAGTAATAGTTGGAATATATGCATGTACAATGTTATTTAAAGAATGGAAAATTATTGATATATTTGTAAAGATATTAAATATTTTGTCTCCATTGTTTATTGGTATAGTAATTGCTTGGTTATTTCATCCTTTGGTAACTTTTATGAAGTCCAAGGGTATAAAAAGAGGACTAGGTGCAGCAATAGTATATATTCTTTTAATTGCTCTTATAATAATAGTTCTTTGTTCCCTAATACCTGTGTTGTCTGATCAAATTAATGATTTTGCCAAAATTATTCCATCTTTGGTAACAACATTCACAAATTTTATAGATGGAATTTTAGATAAGTTTGGTGCAATAGCTGATTTTGATGTCGAAAATATGAGAGCAGAAGTATTTAGCAAAATCCAAGAATTTGGTACAAGTTTAACAAGTTCTTTACCATCTCTTACAGTTGGTTTTGTAAAATCATTTTTTTCAGGGCTTGGAACAATTATTGTTGGGATGATTATAGGCTTTTATTTACTTGTTAGCTCTGAAAATGCAGAAGAAATTATTATTAAATTATTTCCAAAAAAATATAGAGCAACAGCAAAATCCTTAAGTAATAAAATAAATACATCACTTAGAAAATATGTACAAGGCACATTAATGCTTGCGTCATTAGTATTTGTCTTATCGTCTCTTGGTTTTGTTATATCTGGATTAAAAGCACCGCTTTTATTTGGACTATTTTGTGGGCTAACAGATGTTATACCTTATCTGGGGCCATATATAGGAGGTGCTCCTGCAGTAATTGTTGGATTCTCACAATCAACTATTACTGGAATAATAACTTTAGTAGCTGTTGTAATTATTCAGTTTATTGAGGGAAACTTTTTGCAACCTTTAATTATGAGTAAACAACTAAAACTACACCCAGTGACAATTATGCTTGGATTACTAGTGTTTGGATATTTCTTTGGAGTAATAGGTATGGTTTTAGCAACTCCAATAATGGCAACTATAAAAGTAGTTTTTACTTTTTTTGATGAAAGATATAATATTGTAAATAGTGTGGTGAATGAGGAATGAAAAAAATATATATGATTGCTGGAAAGGCTAGACATGGAAAAGATACAATAGGTGGCTATATAAAGGAATATTATTTAAAAAAAGGATTTAAAACAATCATATTACAAATTTCTAGTCCTTTAAAATATTATGCTTCAAAGGCTTTAGATTGGGATGGATCTGAAGAAACTAAGCCTAGGACTTTTTTACAAGAGGTAGGAACAATTATTAGATCTGATATTGATGAAAAGTTTTTTACTAATCGTTTAATAGAAGATATAAAAATTCTTGGTAATTATTGTGATGTAATAGTAATTACTGATGTAAGACTACCACTTGAATTTAACGAAGTAAGTAATAGTTTTCAAAATGTAAAAAAAGTTTTTGTTGAAAGAAGCAATTTTGAGAGTGATTTAAGTAAAGTTGAGAAGAAACATGCAATTGAGAACTCTCTAGGTGATTATCACGATTATGATATATATATTAAAAATGATGGTAATCTTAATCAACTTAAAAGTAAAATAGAAAGTATATTGGAGGAAGATGTATAATGAAAAGGTTAAGTGCAAATGAATTACGACAAATGTGGTTTGACTTTTGGTCTTCAAAAAATCATGAAATAATAGAAAGTGCCCCATTAATTCCTAAAAATGATCCAAGTATTTTATTTATTAATGCCGGAGTTACACCTTTGAAAAAATACTTTGATGGTAGTTTAGTTCCTAACAATAGGAGAATGGCTAGTAGTCAAAAGTGCATAAGAACTAATGATATCGAAAATGTTGGAGTAACTGCTAGACACCAAACTTTATTTGAAATGTTAGGTAATTTTTCAGTTGGTGATTATTTCCGTGATGAAGCCATTAGTTGGGCATTTGAGTTTTTAACATCTGAAAAATGGCTAGATATACCTCTTCAAAAATTATATATGACAGTTTATACCGATGATAAAGAGACTCTTGAAAAATGGATGTCTTTAGGAGTTTCAAGAGATCATATTATTTTACTTGACTCAAATTTTTGGGAAATAGGTAAAGGACCAAGTGGCCCAGATAGTGAGATATTTTATGATAGAGGAGAGAAATACGATCCAGATGGACTTGGTATTAAATTAATAGAAGATGATATTGAAAATGATAGATATATTGAAATTTGGAATAATGTATTCAGTCAATATAATTCTATTCCGGGAATGGATCGTAAAGATTATCCAGAACTTCCAAGTAAAAACATTGATACAGGTATGGGGTTAGAAAGAATCCTTACAATTTCTCAGGATGTTGAAACAAATTTTGACACTGATTTATTTATGCCTATAATTCATAAAATAGAGGAAATCAGTGGTAAAACTTATAATCATGAGTCATCATTTAAAATAATTGCTGATCATATTAGGGCTATAACATTTGCACTTGCAGATGGTGCAAATTTTGGAAATACTGGTCGTGATTATGTTCTAAGAAGACTTCTTAGAAGAGCTGTTAGATATGGTAAAAAAATAGGTATTGCTGAACCATTTATGGGGAAATTAGTACCAGTGGTTGTTAATATAATGGAATTTCATTATCCATATTTAAAAAACAAAATGGATATGATTATTAGAAAAGTAACAGCTGAAGAGGAATTATTTAATAAGACTCTTGTAAATGGTGAGAAAAAATTAGAGGAAATATTTAATAATAATAATAATGATCATAAGATTAGTGGTGAAGATGCATTTAAACTTTATGATACATATGGATTTCCTTATGAACTTACTGTTGAATATGCAAAAGAAAGAGGATTTTCTGTTTCAGAGGAAGAGTTTAATGAGGCAATGAAGAAACAAAAAGAATTAGCTCGTAATTCAAGAAGTAAGACTAGTGCAATGAATTTGCAAAATGAAGAACTTATAAATTATACAGAAAAAAGTAATTTTATAGGATATGAAAGTTTAAGCACAAATACCAAAATAATAGGTTTATTTGATGGAAAAAGCTTTGTAGATAATCTTGTTGATGAAGGATATATTGTTTTAGAAAATAATCCATTTTATGCAGAAGCTGGGGGACAAATTTCAGATAATGGAACTATTTTAGATGGAGATATCAATATTGAAGTAGTAGATGCATTTAAATCAGTAAATAAACAACATTTTTTATATGGAAAATGGATTGGAACTATTCATAAAGGTGATATTGTTTTTGCCAGTGTTGATGAGGAAATGCGTCATAAAATTATGAAAAATCATTCGGCAGCTCATTTGCTTCAAAAGGCTTTGAAAGAAGTTTTGGGTGAAGAAGTTCATCAAGCGGGTTCTAGGATAGATGAAAATAACTTAAGATTTGATATATTTTATGAGGGAAAAGTTTCCAAAGAAGACTTAATTGCTGTAGAAGAAAAAGTAAATGAAAAAATTAAGAATTATGGTGAAACTAAGACAGAAATATTATCTTTAGAAGATGCAAAAAAAACAGGTGCAGTGGCGTTGTTTGATGAAAAATATGGTGAAGAGGTTCGAGTTGTGACTATTGCTGACTCTAAAGAGTTCTGCGGTGGTACACATGTGAAAAATGTTAAAGATATAGTTAGATTTGCAATCATATCAATTGAATCTAAAGGAAACAATGTTTATAGAATTGAAGGCGCAACAGATACAAACATAGAAAAAGAATTATATTTAGCTATTAAACCATATAATGATGACATGATAAAATTGCTTGGTAAAGCTAAAAATATTATACAACAGGCACAGAAATTAAATTTAAATGTTGTTTTTGATTTTGATATCAATAATGATACTCCTCATTGTTACAAAGATGTATTATTTAATTTAGAGGAAGTAAATAGAGTTAAAAATAATGTTTTATTGTTGGAAAAAGAATTTAATGAGAAAAAGGTTGAAAAAGCTTTATCAGATTTATCATTTTTTGAAAATAGTATAAAAGAAATTAATGGTATTAAGACAATAATATTATCAGTTAACAATTATGAAATTGATATACTTAAAAGTATAGTTGATGAATTATCTAATAGAATTAGTAATAGTTTTATATTTATAATTAACATTGTTGGAAATAAAGTTAACTTTATTACAAAATTATCTAATAAAGACTTAAATATAAATTGCAATAAAATTTTAAAAGATATTCTTCCTTTATGTGATGGAAAAGGTGGAGGAAGTAATATTTATGCCCAAGGTGGAGGAACATTAATATGCAATGAGAACGAAATAATTAGTAAAGTGGAGAGTATAATTAATGAATAGTAAGCTTATGGATGAAAAAATAATTAATGGAAATGAAAAAAATTTGTCAGTGCTTGCAACTAAAGATAGTGACTATATAAGAATAAAAGATGGAAAAAAATCTGAAGAGAAAAAGTATCCCTTCTTTTATGATGCAAATGAAATTTTACAATTACTTTCGTATACAAGATATATAGATAAAACCCAAGTATTTACAGAAGCAGGAAATGATAATGTAACCAAAAGAGTACTTCATGTTCAGTTAGTAAGTAAGATAGGTAGGACTATTGGTCGTTATTTAAATTTAAATGAAGATTTAATAGAGGCAATAGCCCTAGGACATGATGTTGGACATGTACCATTTGGTCATGTTGGTGAATCCATTTTAAATAAAATTAGTTTAGCTAATAATGAAGGTTATTTTATGCATAATGTTCAAAGCGTTAGAAACTTTATGGTACTTGAGAATAATGGACAAGGGGTAGATTTATCTGTACAAGTGCTGGATGGAATATTATGCCATAATGGTGAGATTATAGAAGGTATATATTTGCCAGTTAATAAAACAAAACAACAATTTTTAGATGAATATAATAGTTGTTATGTAGATAAGAATGTTTCATTAAAATTAGCTCCCATGACACTTGAAGGATGTGTTGTTCGTATAAGTGATGTTGTTGCATATATAGGGAGAGATTTTGAAGATGCTATAACACTTGGTATATTAAAAAGAGATGATCTTCCACATCATATAAAAGAAGTTTTAGGTAATACGAATAGTGAGATAGTAACTACTATTGTAGATGATATTATTTCAAATAGCTATGAAAAGAATTATATTAAGATGTCTAAAAAAGTATATGAAGCATTGGAAGAGTTTAAAAAATTTAATTATACCAATATTTATAATAAAGCACATACTCCTGATGATATAAATGAATATGAGAAAATGTTTAATGGATTATTTAAATTTTATTTAGATAATTTTGAAGGGTCAAATGATTTACATGATAAATTCTTGATTAGTATGTCTGATGAATATAAAAACAATAATACAAAAGCAAGAATCATAATTGATTATATAGCCGGTATGACTGATAATTATTTTATAAAAAAATATCGTGAAAATATTGAGGGAAAGTAATTAAAGGTGAAGCAATATATTTGTTAAATAACCACCGATAGCAACAGAAATATAAAGGAAGAATGTACTTCTGATTATTAATATTAACCAAAGTATAGAATTACTTTGGTTTTTTGTATACTATAAAAGATCTATGAAACATTAAATAAAGATATCTACAAAATGATATAATAAAATCAAAGAGAATAGAGTTGAAAAGTCAGAGGGAGTGATTATCCTATACTGACTTCCGATGAAGAAGGAATGTTTTTTGTAAGATAAGACAGATAATTTATTTTGATTTTGTTCTAAATAAGCATTAATGTTAATTAAATTTAATAAAATTATTTTAGGTGATAATTATGGGACTAATTAGTAATTTTAGATCATATTTATTGGAAGACAATTTTTCTATTAATATTGTAAAAAATAAAGTTGATGTTATTAATTATTCTAGTATTGGAATAATAGATTCAAATAAAATAACAATTTATTATGATGAAGGAGAATTAGTTATTAACGGAAAAAACTTAAGCTTAGTAAAAATGATAGATAATGAAGTTTTAATTTCTGGTAGTATAAGTGGTATAGAGCTAAGGTGATTTATATGAAGAATATATTTATGAGTAAAATTAAACTTAGTATTAAGGGCAAAAAGATAGAAAGATTTATAAAAAAATTAACATTAGAAAAAATTAATATATATGGTGCAAAACGAGTTGATAAAAATCAAATAGATATTGTTATTGCTAGAAAAGATTATGATAAAGTATTAAAGTTAAAAACAATTTATGATTTTGAAATATTAGATGGTTATGGATTTATTAAAATAAAAAAAGTATTAAAAATAAATTCGATGTTGTTATTTTTATTTTTAATAGGAATATCAGTACTATTTTTCTTATCAAATATAATTTTTCATATTAGAGTAATACATACAGATACAAATATGAGAAAATTTATATTAAATGAATTAAGTAATTATGGTATAAAAGAAAAAAGTTTTAAGAAGAGTTATAAAGAATTACAGAAAATTAAAAGTGATATACTTAATAAGTATAAAGATCAATTAGAATGGATAGAAATAGAACAACTTGGAACTAATTATATTATTAGACTTGAAGAAAGAAAACGAAATGACACTAGTAATGATTATGCAAAAAGACATATAGTAGCAAAAAAAGATGCTATTATAAAAAAAATAGAAGCTTCCAATGGTGAAATAGTTAAAGACTTAAATACTTATGTAAAAAAGGGGGATACTATAATAAGTGGTAATATTACTCTCAATGAAAATATTAAAGATATTGTACGAGCAGAAGGTAAGGTTTACGGAGAAGTTTGGTATACGGTGAATGTTAGTTATCCATATATTTATTATGATAGTCATGAAACCGGTAATACAAAAAATGTATTAACGTTGTCCATATTTAGTAAGAATATAGAATTTACATTTAATAAGTTTAAAGATAAAAATTCCGAAAAAAATATTTTGATAAAACATTTATTTTTACCAATTTCACTAAATATAGAAAAGCAAAAAGAGGTAAAAAAGGTAGAGGAAGTAAATACAGTTGAACAGGCTATAGAAAAGGCAACACAAAAAGCTAGTATGCAGATTCAAAGTAAATTAAATGACAATGAAAAGATAATTAGTTCAAAAAATTTGAAAGTTGATATAAAAGATAGTAAAATAGAATTAGAGATATTTTTTACAGTATATGAAGATATAACAGATTATGCGTTAATAGTAGAGGAGTGAGTATATGTTTAAGGGAGCAATTGCAGAAATTTTTAATAATGTATGGCCTTTATTATTACTTGTTTCTACTATAGTCGTTTCTCTTAGAATTGCTTATGTTATAAAGTATAAAGTAAAATTTACATTTTATAAAGATATGATTTATTTTGGATTTATACTTTATGTTTTATGTCTATTTTATGTAGTTACTTTCCAAGATGTTAGTTGGTCTACATCAAACATAATTCCATTTAAAGAAATGCTCAGATATTCTTTTGGAAGTAGAATGTTTTTTAAAAATGTTGTTGGTAATATGTTGATGTTTGTGCCATATGGTTTTTTAATAGCGTATATACTTAAATTAGAAAAAGTAAAATCTATTTTTATATTATCTTCAATTGTTTCTATTACTATTGAAACAACACAACTAATGATAGGTAGAGTTTTTGATGTTGATGATATTATATTAAATATTCTAGGAGCAATTTTTGGATTTTTCTTATTCAAATTAATATACTTTTTGAAAAGTAAATCACCAGAAATGTTGAAAAAAGATATAATTTATAATATACTAATGGTAATAATTATTATAATTATGATAATATATATGTTGGGAGTAATGGGTGCTTAATATGAATAAAATAGAAATAATTAATAATTATAGTGAGGATATTTTGGAGACAGAAACTATAAGGGGATTAATTGATTTTGCAATCAAATACAAACAATTAGATAATTTAGAATTTAATATTATCTTTGTTGATAACTCTTATATTCACAAGTTAAATAAAGAATATAGGAGTATTGATAGGCCTACAGATGTTATAACATTTGCTCTTGAAGATGATGATTTTTGTCCTAAATTGGATTGGAGAATGCTTGGAGATATATATATATCCATTGATAAAGCAAAAGAACAATCTATTGAATATGGGCACAGCTTTTTAAGAGAATTATCTTTTTTAGCAGTACATGGTTTTTTACACTTACTAGGTTATGATCATATGACAAAAGAAGATGAAATAGTAATGTTTAAGGAACAGGAGGATATATTAAATGGCTACAATATCAAGAGATGAATTAAAAAAAAGAGGATTTAAAAGATTTATTAAGAGTTTTGGATATTCTATAGATGGTCTTAAATATGCTTATAAATATGAACAAAGTATGACAATTCATGTTATAATGGCCATTTTAGTTGTAACATTTGGCATTCTTCTTAAATTATCACTAATTGAATGGTTAATATGTTTTATTTTATTTGGACTTGTTATGGCAACTGAATTAATTAATACGTCAATTGAAGCTGTTGTTGATTTAACCTGTCCAGATATAAATCCCCTTGCAAAAATAGCTAAGGATACTGCTTCTGCTGCTGTATTTGTTTTTTCGGTAGTTGCTGCTATAAGCGGATTAATTATATTTGTACCTAAAATTATAGCTCTATTTTAAGTCTTATAGGAGGAAAAATGAAGGAAAAATTAATTAAATTATTGGATAATTCATATAGCCCATATTCAAAATATAGAGTAGCGGCAATAATTGTTATGAAGGATAAGAAGGAGTTTTATGGTGTAAACGTTGAAAATGCCTCTTATGGCGCATCTATATGTGCTGAAAGAAGTGCAATTGTAAGTGCCATAAGCAATGGATACAAGAAAAGTGATTTCGATAAACTTTATGTAATGTGTGGAGATAGTGATACTATAAGTACATGCTGTTTTGCTTGTAGACAGGTAATAAGTGAATTTTTTGATAAAGACGCTATTATTACTTGTTTTGATAAAAAGGGAAATTTTAAAGAGTTTAAGGTTAGTGATTTATGCCCATACCCATTTGGTGAGGATGATTTAAAATGAAAAGCGGTTTTGTTGGATTAATAGGAAGACCAAATGTAGGCAAATCAACCCTTATTAATAGTATTATAGGAACTAAAATAGCAATTGTATCAGATAAACCTCAAACTACAAGAAACATTATTCAAGGTATTTACAATGATGAAGATTCCCAAATTGTATTTGTTGATACACCAGGTATTCATAAACCAAATCATAAATTAGGGAAATGTTTGAATAGACAAGCTTACTATAGTATAGATGATGTTGATTTAATTATCGTGATGGTTGATGTAACTATGCCGCTTGGTAGTGGTGATAGATATGTTATTGAAAAGTTAAAAGATATTAAGAAACCAGTAATACTTCTTTTAAATAAAATTGATAGAATAGAGAAAGAAAAAATTTTATTAAAAATAGATGAGTATAAGGATTTATATAATTTTGATGAGATAATTCCATTATCGGGTTTAAAAAAAGTAAATGTTGATACATTTATAAATGTATGTAAAAAATATTTGCCTGATTCAATGAAATATTTTGAGGATGGAGAAATTACTAACAAATCAACTAATTTTCTTATCTCAGAAATAATTAGAGAAAAAATTTTTAATTTAACAAATGAAGAAGTACCTCATTCAGTAACTTGCACCATAGATGAAATAAATAAAAATAAAAATGCATATAATATTGTTGCTTCAATTATTGTTGATAGAGATTCACTTAAGAGAATTATTATAGGTAAAAATGGAAAAATGATAAAAGAAATAGGTACTCTAGCTAGAAGAGATATTGAAAAACTTTTAGGAAGTAGGGTTTATTTAGATTTATTTGTTAAGACAGTAAAAAAATGGAGAGATAAAGAAAAATATTTGTCGGAATTTGGTTATAATGAATTTGAATAATTTCTAAAATAAAAGTCCACCATTAAATAGAAGGAAAAGGTGGATTTTTATGAGAAAAGAATTGTTATGGGATTTATTTAAAGCAACTGGGAAAATTGAATATTATATTAAATATAAAAAAATGGAGAAAGAAGGAAAATAATGGAAGTTGTAGTAGGTGGTAAGTATAGACATTTTAAGGGAGCAATTTGTGAGGTACTTTTATTAGCAACCCATTCAGAAACCTTAGAAGAGATGGTTGTTTATAAACATAATGGTAAGGTGTGGGTAAGACCATATAATCTTTTTGTTTCTCTTGTTGATAAAAAGAAATATCCTAACATTAAACAAAAATATCGTTTCGAATTGGTTGATGATTTAAATGATTGAAAAAATAGAAGGTATAGTAGTTAACGAGATGGATTATAGTGAAAGTAGTAAAATTCTTAGTATATTAACAAAAGATAGAGGAATTATTAGTGTCATATCGAAGGGATGTAAGAAACTTAAAAGTGATTTAAGAAGTGTTAGTACTAAATTAATATATGGTGATTTTAATGTCGTTTATAAAGAAAACAAATTATCTACTTTAATAAGTGTTGACGTTAAAGATGTATTTAAAAAAATAAAACTTGATATTGAAAAAATTAGTTATGCTAGTTATTTACTAGATTTATCTTATCAAGTTGGTAAACAGCAATATAGTATAACTTTATATGAATTATTAATTTCTGCCTTGAAAAAAATTAATGATGGCTTTGATTCATTAGTAATTACCAACATTGTGGAGCTTAAGTATCTTGATTTACTAGGGGTAATGCCCATGCTTGAAGGATGTGTATGCTGTGGAAATAAAAACTTGATTGCAACCATATCTAGTTACAAGGGAGGATATTTGTGTAGTAAATGTATTGGTAATGAAAAATTGGTTACTGCCAAGACAATAAAACTAATTAGATTATTTTATTATGTAGATATTTCTAAAATTTCAAAATTAGATATTGATGAAAAAAGTAAATATGAAATAAATAAATTTTTAGACGAATATTATGATAGGTATACTGGACTTTACTTAAAAAGCAAAGACTTTTTAAAGTTAATAAATGAATAGAAAAAGGGAGGATAAATATGGATTTTTTTGAGGAATATAAATATATAATTATTCCGATATTGACTGTATTATCAGCACAATTAATTAAATTTTTAATAGAAGTTACTAGAAATAAAAAGATTAGTGTTGAAAGATTGCTAAATGGTAATGGAGGAATGCCAAGTTCACATACAGCATTTACAACTTCACTTACAACATGCGTTGGTATAGGAGTAGGATTTAATTCACCTTTATTTGCAGCATGCACTATTTTTACAATAATTGTTGCCTATGATTCCATGGGACTTAGAATGGAGAGTGGAAAACAAGCAGTGGCAATTAATAAACTAATGAAAAAAAATAATATAAAGTGTGATGAAAAATTAAAAGAAATGCTTGGCCATAAACCGCTTGAAGTCTTAGCTGGTATAATTTTTGGTATTTTATTTGCAACCTTTTTAATGAATATTTTATAACTTGACTTATAGGTAAGGAATGTAATAAAATTAAATAGTATTGAAATGAGGAATTTTTATGGAAAAATTAACAATGGAAAAAGTAGTTAATTTATGTAAGCAATATGGCTTTATATTTCAAGGTAGTGAAATATATGATGGTCTTGCAAATACATGGGATTATGGACCTTTAGGAAAAGAATTGAAAGAAAATATAAAAAAAGCTTGGTGGAAGAAATTTATTGTCGAATATAAAGATAGTTATGGACTTGATGCTGCAATAATTATGAACCCAGAGGTTTGGGTAGCCTCAGGACATGTAGCAAGTTTTTCAGATCCTCTTATTGATTGTAAAAATTGTAAATCAAGACATAGAGCAGATAAATTAGTTGAAGAATTTACTAATGGTGTTGAAACTGGTGATGGTTGGGATAATGAAAAGCTAGAAAAATATATATATGATAATCATATTGTTTGTCCAAAATGTGGAAAATGTGATTTTACTTCTATTCGTAAATTTAATTTACTATTTGAAACACAAATGGGTGTTACGGAAGATTCATCTAATAAGGTTTATTTAAGAGGTGAGACAGCTCAAGGTATATTTGTAAACTTTAACAATGTTGCAAGAAGTATGAGAGCTAAAGTTCCTTTTGGTATTGGACAAATTGGTAAAGCTTTTCGAAATGAAATTACTCCAGGAAATTTTATTTTCAGAATGCGTGAATTTGAACAGATGGAATATGAGTTTTTTTGCAAACCAGGAACTGATTTAGAGTGGTTTGATTTTTGGAAAAATCATTGCTTAAAGTTCTTAAAAGAACTAGGATTAAAAAATGAGAATTTAAGATATCGTGATCATGCAAAAGAAGAACTTGTATTTTACAGCAAAGCAACTACTGACATAGAATATAATTATCCTATGGGTTGGGGTGAATTATGGGGAATAGCTGATCGTACAGATTATGATTTAACAGTTCATTCCAATCATTCCAAAGTTGACATGAGATATTTAGATCCTGAAACAAATGAAAAATATTTACCATATGTAATAGAACCATCAGTAGGTGTAGATAGACTATTACTTGCTATAATATGTGATGCATATAATGAAGAATTACTTGACGATAATACTACAAGAGAGGTGTTAAAAATACATCCTTTCTTAGCACCTTATAAAGTAGCAGTACTTCCTCTTATGAAAAAATTTCATCAAGATAAAGCATTAGAAATATATAACATGCTTTCTAAACATTTTATGTGCACTTATGATGAAAGCGGAAATATTGGGAAAAGATACAGAAGACAAGATGTTATTGGGACTCCATTTTGTATAACAATTGATGAGGAAACTCTTAATAATAATACTGTAACAATTCGTGATAGAGATACTATGAAACAAATTACTATTAATATAGATGAAATTACTAAGTATATAGAAGAGAAACTTGAATTTTAAGAGAACTTATTTTCTCTTTTTTTGTTGCTTATTGTGACATTTGGAATATAAATATAATGGTGATAATATTGAATTTTATAGAAGATAAAAGAGAATTAAACAATATACTTTTTCGTAAATTTCATAGTTCAACTGATAAACTAGTATATCTAAATATGCTTATAGAAAATAATGAAGATTTAATTGAATATACTATTAATATGTATTTTAAAAATCTTGAGTTTAACAGTGAGATATGTAATTTGTGTAAAAACAGTATGATTAAAGCATTTGAAAATTATGAAATGGATAAGATTTGTGATTTAGAAAGTTTTATAATTGCCAATATAAAGAGTGATTTGGAGAATTATCTTAACGCTAAAACCCATAGTAAGACATTAAAAAAAACATATATTATGTCAAAAGATGTATAAAATTTAAAGTTTTATTTATATAAATATCATTTTTTAATAAAATATTATTAAAAATCTTTCTTTTTTATTATTAATGTGATAAAATATTTAATAGTAGAGGATGGAAGATGGAGGAATAATTGTGGGATTTAGTATAAAAAAATGGTTATCAAGTGAAGAAAATGATGTATTTAGTAAAAATACTTCTAATGGTGATGAATATTATAGTATAAAAACAGAAGAAGCTTTACAAGAAAATGATGGTAATAATAAAATGATATTACTTGAACCAAGAGCTTATTCTGAATCACAACAAATAGCTGATTACTTGAAAGCAAGAAATACAGTTGTTGTAAATTTAAAAAGAGTTACATCAGATCAAGCCAAGAGGATAGTTGACTTTTTAAGTGGAACTATTTATGCAATTGGTGGGGATTTGCAAAAAATTGGTGGTGGAATTTTTCTATGCACACCAAATAATGTGAATATTCAAGGAAAGATTACTGATGAAAAAGAAGGTAAAGAGATTTACGATAATAATGATATAAATGCTGAGTGGTAGTTACTTAATTGATCAAGAGGTGAATTATGGAAAAGTTTAATAGAACGCTTCGTGGGTATGATCCTGATGAAGTAAATGAATTCTTAGATAAAATTATTGGGCGTGTTGAGACAATGGTTAAAGAGATTAAGAAAAAGGATGATTTATTAGCTGAAAAAGATAGTAAGATAGCATCTTTTAGCAATTTAGCTGAAGAAAATAAAAATTTAAAAGAGAAACTTGCTCAATATGAGAGAATTGAAGGAACTTTAAATAGAGCTATTATGATGGCACAAAAAACTTCTGATCAAATGAGAGTTGCTGCTAGCAAAGAAGGTGAACTTCTAATTGAAGAAGCTAAGAAAAACGCAAACAGAATCGTTAATGAAGCTTTACTTAGAGCTGAAAAAACAGAGTTTGAGGCAAATATGCTTAGAAGAAATATAGGTATATTCAAGCGTCGTATTAAAGATATAGTTGAAGCACAATTAGAAGTTGTAGAGGAGTTAGAAAAAGTAGAGTTATAAGCAAATGATAGAGACGTTATATAGAGAATTTTATAGAGAGTTAGTGTGTGGTGGAAGCTAATATATTATCTATATATGTATCACTCTTGATGTGTCTTTCTGAAATAATTAGGAAAGGACGGTAACGCGTTATAGTTTTGAGGTAACTTTTTGTTATAAATTAAGGTGGTACCGCGTGAAACACGTCCTTATATAGGATTGTGTTTTTTATTGCTTATTTATTATATTTTTGATATACTAATTACTATATTTTAATAAAGTTTAAATGGAGGTCTTTATGGAATTTAAGAAGTTAAGAAAAGGAAATACAAAAAATATTGAACTTGAAATACTAAATGAGTGGAAAGAAAAAGATATTTTAAATAAAACAATTGATAATCGAAAAGATAGTGAGAACTTTGTTTTTTATGATGGACCAGCAACAGCTAACGGAAAACCAGGTATTCATCATATGCTTGCCAAAGAATTGAAAGATACTTTTTGTAAATATAAAACAATGCAAGGATATAAAGTACTTAGAAAAGTAGGTTGGGATACACATGGTCTTCCTGTTGAAGTTCAAGTAGAAAAACAACTTGGCTTTTCTGGTAAAAAAGATATTGAAAATTATGGTATCGAAGAGTTTAATAAAAAATGTCGTGAAAGTGTTTGGGAAAATGAAGAGGCTTTTAGAAAATTAACAGAAGAAATGGGACAATTTATTGATATTAAAAATCCATATATAACTTATGATAATAATTATATTGAGACAGAATGGTGGATATTAAAAAAATATTTTGATGCAGGTCTTATTTATAATGGATATAAAATTACTCCATATTGTCCAAGATGTGGAACAAGTTTATCATCACATGAGGTTGCTCAAGAATATAAAGAGGTAAGTGTTAATACTGTAACTGTTCCTTTAAAATTAAAGTCAGAAGAAAATACTTATTTATTAGTTTGGACTACAACCCCTTGGACTTTAATTGCTAATATAGCAGCATGTGTAAACCCAAATGAAAAATATATTAAAGCAAATAGTAAGGGATATAATTTTATTGTAGCCGATGCACTTGCTCATAAAGTTCTAGGTGATGATTATACAGTTATTGAAGAATATAAGGGTAAAGATTTAGAAGGACTTGAATACGAACAATTAATGCCATTTATTAAGGTAGATAAAAAAGCCTTCTTTGTAACTTGTGCTGATTATGTAACAATGGAAGATGGAACAGGTATTGTCCATATTGCGCCTGCTTTTGGTCAAGATGACTATGAGGTTGGTAAAAGATATGACCTTCCAGTTGTTAATCCTGTAGGAGAAGATGGAAGATATACTGTAGGTCCTTGGGAAGGAAGACTTGTTGTTGATCCTGAACTTGAAATTGATATTATAAAATATTTACACGAAAATGATAAATTATTTAAAAAACAAAAAATAGTTCATAATTATCCACATTGTTGGAGATGTAAAACACCACTTCTTTATTATGCTAAACCATCTTGGTATATTAAAACAACTGCTTATAAAGAACAAATTATTGAAGCCAATAATAAGGTTAATTGGTATCCTGCCTATGTTGGTGAAAAAAGATTTGCTAACTGGTTAGATAACATGATTGACTGGGGTATTTCAAGAAATAGATATTGGGGAACACCAATTCCTATTTGGACTTGTTCATGTGGGCATGTTGAGGTAATTGGTTCTAGAGAAGAACTTATTTCTAAAGCAATTGAAAAAATAGATAAATCTATTGAATTACATAGACCATATGTTGATAATATCCATATTAAATGTCCTGATTGTGGAAAGGATATGAGCAGAATTACTGATGTTCTTGATTGTTGGTTTGATTCAGGATCAATGCCATTTGCACAGTACCATTATCCATTTGAAAACAAAGAATTATTTGAAAGTCAATTCCCTGCTGATTTTATTGCTGAAGGTGTTGATCAAACAAGAGGTTGGTTCTATACATTACTTGTAATATCAACATTTGTAATGGGTAAGTCTGCCTATAAAAATGTTTTAGTAAATGACTTATTACTAGATAAATATGGTCATAAAATGCATAAAAGTAGAGGAAATGCCATTGAACCATTTAGTATAATGGAAGAATATGGTGCTGATACAATTAGATTTTATTTACCTTATGTATCACCAGTATGGACACCTATTAAATTTGATATTGATGGTTTAAAAGAAATATATTCCAAATATATAAGTACATTTAAAAATACTTATTCATTCTTTGAAATGTATGCCAATGCAGATAATATTGATCCAAGAGAATATAGTATTGATTTAGCAAAACGTGATATTACTGATAAATGGTTAATGTCTAAAATGCATAAATTATTAAAAAAAGTAACAGATGCCTACAATGAATATGATTTAACAACCGTTGTACGTAACGTTGTGACTTTCCTAAATGATGATTTATCTAATTGGTACATTCGTATTAATAGAAGAAGATTTTGGGAAAGTGAACTTACAGAATCTAAAAAGAGTGTTTATTTAACTACTTATGAAGTTTTAGTTGATTTATGCTTAATAATGGCTCCAATTACACCATTTATTACAGAAGAAATTTATCAAGACTTAACTAATGAATATTCTGTTCATTTAGCTGATTTTCCTAAATACAATGAAGAATATATTAATGAAGAAATTGAAGAAAAAATGGATTTAGTTCGTGATATATGCTCTCTTGGTAGATTTGCAAGAGAAGATGCTAAAATAAAGGTAAGACAACCAATTAGTGAGATTATATTACCATCAGAAAATAAAGAAAAAATTGGTAATCTTGATTCTATAATTAAAGAAGAATTAAATGTTAAAAATATAGTATTTACAAATGATATGACTAAATATATGAACTATATAATTAAACCTAACTTTAGAGAAGTAGGTAAGCTATTTGGTAGTAAAATAAATGAATTTGCTAAAATGTTAGCAACTCTTACTAATGAACAAATAGAAAGAATTAAATGTGATCATATAACCGTTAAATTTGATGATAAAGATTTGGAAATAAATTCAGATATGGTCGAAATAAAAATAAGCGTCAAAGAAGGTTTCTATTCATCAAGTAATTCTAAGACTGTTGTTATTTTAAATACAGACTTAACAAAAGAGCTTATTTTAGAAGGTATTGCCCGTGAGATAATTAGAAAAGTTCAAAGTACAAGAAAAGAAATGGATTTAGTTATTACTGATAGGATTATATTAAGTTATAATGGAAATAAGCAAATTGATGATAGTATAAACTTATATGCAGATTTTATTAAAAATGAAACATTGGCTATAAAAATTACTAAAGATGAAAAATTAAATGACTTATTTGATGTAAATGATGAAAAAATGAGTATTAAAATAGAAAAAGTATAAAAAATACTTTTCTTTTTTTTTAATTATGATAGAATATTTGTATTGAAGTTGGTGATAGTATGAAGTATAGTGATTTATTCAAAGAGACAAAAGAGTTAATGCAAAAAGGTGATTATAAAAAATGCATAAGTAATCTAAAGAAATTGGTAAAGTCAAATCCTGATAATATTTTACTTAAATTATATTATGCAAATAATTTAATTAATAGTTATGAAGCAAGAGAAAGAGGTTTTTCCTTACTAGATAAAATATATAATTCGAAAAATAAAAATCTTGCGGCAGTAGAGTTGGGTAGACATGAAAAACAAAATGGAAATACGATGCAAGCATTAAATTATTTTTATGAGGCAAAGAATGATAAAAGGCAAATAGGTTTGGTTGCAATCATAGAAATAATATATTTGTATATATTAGAAGGTAAATATGAGGAAGCATATGAATTATTTATGAATAATGTACATTTATTGAAATTAAATAGTATATGTAACATAGAACATATAGAATTTTATTTAGCATACAAAATGGGTTATATTGAAAAATTAAATCCTACTGATCACTTTTGCAGAATGCTTATAGATTATGACGAGAATAGTGAGAGTGTAAAAAACTTTGTGTAAAGTTACCAATCCATGGTAATAAAGATATTTGAGATTGATTATATCAGTCTCT
>CAKOTD010000013.1 GCA_934120015.1 uncultured Bacilli bacterium | reverse complement strand
TCAGTGGAATATTATATAACGTTGAGACATTTTCGCAAGTTAACACTTAAGACATTATCACAAATTAATCATATAATTAATAAGTTTTTATAAAATAATTATTGACAATAATTTTATTTAGTGTATAATTAATATTGCCTACCGATATTTGCGGGTGTAGTTCAATGGTAGAATTCCAGCCTTCCAAGCTGACTACGTGGGTCCGATTCCCATCACCCGCTCCATTGAGAGAATTACTCACACCCTCGTGTGAGTTTTATATTATAAAAATATCCTATATCACTCGTTGATATGGGATTTTTTCATGTTTGAAAGGAGGATTTGCAAATGAAAATAACCATAGAACCTTTAGAATTTCCTATTTGTGTTAAAGAAAAACTACTAAAGATACCTAAAATATCAAAGCTACATATTGAATTTGTAAATGGAAAAAATATTCATTTTGATAAAACTAACCTTTCAATCAATGAACCACATCAGATAATTATTAGTAATGATTTATCTTGTATAATATTACTATCTTATCCAAATGATAATAACTTCTATTTAAAAAATAGTTTAGAAATTATTACTCTTGAATCTATAAAATTTTTGATTTTAAAAATGCTATAAAAAATAATTTTTTTAAAATTTTATTTTTCCCTTTGTTTATAAGGCTTTGCGGGCAATTTTTTTAAGTTTTCTTGCCGTTTACTTTCCGGTTAAAATGTGTTATTATGGTAATATACGAAAATTGTAAGGATTCGTATATTTTATGTATTTTTGTAGTTCTTAACACAAGGGAAATTCTCTTGTGTTTTTTGTCGTTCAAAGAAAGGAGAAGAAAATTATGAACGGAGAAAAAAAGAACTTTGTTGTAGGGATTTATCCTCGTGTAAGTACAGAGGATCAGTCTAGGTTTGGTTTTAGTTTAGATGAGCAAGAAGAAAGTCTAAGAAGATTGTGTGAGTACAAAGGTTATAAGATTTATAAAGTCTATCGTGAAGAAGGAGTTTCTGCTAAAAGTATGAATCGACCTAAGTTTAAAGAAATGATACAAGATATGAAAGATGGGAAGATAAATAAAATACTTGTTTATAAACTAGATAGATTAACTCGTTCCATTCAAGACTTAGAAACCATTTGTAAAATGTTAGAAGAATACAAGTGTGATTTAGAAAGTGATTGTGAAGAAATCAATACTTCTACTCCTACAGGTGTATTCTTTATGAGAATGACTACTATACTTGCTCAGTTAGAAATTGAAAGGACTTCAGAAAGAACAAAATTTGGTTTAATGGGAGCAGCAAAAAAAGGACACTTTAGCGGAAAAGCACCCATTGGTTATCGTAAAATCAATAAAGAACTAGTTATTGATGAAATTGAAAGTGAAGTTGTAAAAGATATTTTTAAATCTTATTTAAATGGTTTATCAGTATGTGCTATTGCTCAAATACTAAATGAAAAGAATGCTTTGAATCGTAATTGGAGAACAACAACAATTGATAGAATGTTATGTAATTATATTTATGCAGGCAATTATCAACACCGAAAAAGGATTCAAAATGAAGAAACTATTCTACTTGAAGATGTATGTCCTGCTATTATTGATAAGCATGATTTTGAATTAGTACAAAAGCAAAAAGCAAAGAATTTAAAGAACTATACAAGAAAGCACTCCTATGTTTATATGCAGAAAATTGTATGTTCAAAATGTCATAAGATTATGGGTGGTTCTTCTACTACATCCAAGAATAAACCTACTCAAATCTATTATAAATGTAATTGCTGTGGTACTAGAATTAATGAAAAGAAAATTGAAGAACCTTTAATGTTATTTTTAAATGATATGTTAGATTACTACTTGCTTATAGATAATAATTATAAATCCTTTTTTAACGAAGATTTAACAATTGAAGTAAAAAGATATGAGAAGATATTAAAAGAATTAAATACTAAGCTAAAACACATAAAAAATGCCTATTTAAATAGCAATATTGAACAAGATGAATTTATAGATGAAGAAAAAAGCATTAAAATGCAAATTGAAGAAACTAAAATAAAACTAAATAATTTGAATAATGCTGATGAAAATCTAAATCATAAAGAGGATTTAAGGCTTTATAATAATCTATTTCAACTAGAGAAAATGAAATATAAATCTTATTATGTTAGAAAAAATAGTTTATGGAATAAACTAACTAAGGAACAAAAAGCAGAGCTAATTACCAAGTATATTGATTCTATTGAAATTGAGAAAAGGAAAGATGAAATCATTATAAATAAAATAAATATTAACAAAAAGGAAATTCAATATATCGGTTATATGTTTAGAAATGATTGTTTTGACATGGCAGTTAATATTAATGATAAAGATATTATTCTATCAAATGAAAAAACTAAAGAAGATATTACTAAATATATAGAATCATTAAGCAGATTTTATAAGATAGCACCCATTACTATAGAGAAAGATAAGTTAGATATTGATAGTTTATCAAACAACTCTCTTTTACAAATCATTCCTAATAAAAAAGAAAATAAATTTGAAAAAGATAAATATACTTTATTACAGATAAGTGCTTAAATTTAAGCAAAAATTATGATAAAATTATATTGTAATATTCATTCGAAAAGGAGGAAAATATATGAAAATAACAAAATACCCTCAATCATGTTTGATGATTGAAACCAATAACAAAAGAATATTAATTGATGCAGGAGGTCTAAAATATCAAGATAGATTTTTAGAAGAATGGAAAAAAGCAGATATAATTCTTATAACTCATAAACATGGAGATCATATCAAAAGTGATGTACTAAAAAATATTAATATTCCTATTTATTCTACTCAAGAAGTACAAAATACTTATCCAGAAATAAAATTTAACATTGTAAAAGAAAATGACATTTTAGATTTTGATAGTGTAAAAATTGAAGTTGTAAAAGCTATTCATGGATATAATCCTTTATTAAAAAATGGTGGACAGGTTTTTGAAAATGTTGGCTACATTATAGATGATAGTTCTCACAGATTATATACAACTAGTGATACTATTTGTTTTAATAATGATTATAAAGCAGATATTGTTGCTCTTCCAGTTACAGCTCATGGGCTTACTATGTCAGCATTTGAAGCATCATTATTTGCTAAAGAGTTAGGTGCTAATCTTGTTTTACCTATTCATATGGATAATGAAAAATACCCTACTGATATTAACTATATGAAAGAAAATTTTGATAAGTTTAATATTAATTATAAAGTTTTAGAAATAGAAGAATCAATTGAAATTTAGTTTTAAGGAGGCTAGAAAAATGAACGAAACTTTTAAATTTTTAAAAGAAAATACTCAAGTAAATTTTGTTTCAACAATTAATAATGGAAAGCCAAGTTGTAGACCATTTGGAGATCCTATTATGGTTGATAACAAAATATATGTAATCACAAACAAGCATAAAAATGTATCTAAACAAATTGAAAAAGATAATCATGTTTGCATTGTTGCATATGATGGAGAAAAATGGATTAGAATAAATTGTCAATTAATTGATGACAGTAATAACATGAAAGTTAAACAAGCAGTAATTGATGAGTTTGATTGGGCAATCGAGTCAGGATATACACTTGATAATCCAGAATTTCAAGTGTTGTATTTGGCAAATGTTGAATCTACAATTTATGATGAAGAAGGAGAAATTTTAGAAAGTTATAACTTCTAATGAACATTATTTGTAAATACTGAGCAAGAAATTGCTCTTTTTTGTTGTCTAAATTTAGAAAGGAGGAAAAATTATTAACTACTTTTTTCAAGTAGTCGTACCCCAAATCCTTGATTACTTTAAGGAAAATAAAGAAGTAATGCCTAACTATTTAATTCTAGAAGTTTTAAGAAAAGATAAACAATATCAAGAACAAATTGAAGAAATTTTAGAATTATCAAAAGAAGAAAATAAAAATAATCAGAAAGGAAAATAAAATATGAGTTATGCAATTTTTAGAGGTGAAGGCATTAAACCTTTAAATGAATTATCACAAAAAGGTAGTCATAATGGGAGAACAAAAGAAAAATATAAATCTAACCCTAATATTAGAACCCAAGATAGTAAAAATAATATTGAAATAGTAGAATGTAATAAATATGTAGACAAATTTTATGAAATAACAAGAGAATATCAAAAAGAACATTCTGAAAGAATGAAGAATATGAGGCCTGATAGGAAAAAGTCTTTTTATGATATGGTTAATGATTCCAAAAGTGTTGTTGCTGATGAAATGATATTTACAAGTGATATAGATTTCTTTAAAAATATGAGTAAAGAAGAATTGATGAGATGGGCAAATGAAACAATGAATTTTGTTTATGAAGATTTAGGTTATACAAAAGAACACGTTATCCATGCAGTTATCCATATGGATGAAAAAGTACCCCATTTACATTGTGTTGTTGTACCTCTTGTTAAGAAATTTGATAAACGAGCTGGCATTGAAAAGTATTCAATTTCTAAACGATCATATATCAAAGATAAAGTCCATTTAGTCGAATTACAAGATAAATATCATGAACGATTAACAAAGAAAGGATTTAAATTAGAACGAGGAGAAAAACACACTGGTGTCAAACATTTATCAATGGGACAATTTAAAAATGTTGCTAGATATTATGACAGACAAGCATTTAAAAGCAGGAAAAATATTGAAGAAAAGTACTATAGAATAAAAGGAACATTACAAAATTCTAAAAAGAAAGCATTAACTGATAAGGTAATTATTGATGGAGAAATCTATCATATTTTATTAGACTTTCTAGATATGTATAGTCAAGAAATTCAAAATATGGTTACAAGCAAAACATTCGTTGAAAGTTTAAATGATTTTACTTGTGATTATAAAACATTAGAAAGAAAATACAAAAATAGTCTTATTGATATTAATTATTTAGAAGAAGAAAATGGTAAATTATATGAAGACAAAACTAATTTATTAAATTTTATTAATCACTTATTATTAATGTTAAAAGAATTTTTTAGAGAAATTTTATTATCTAATGATAAAAAGAAGAAAGAAAAAACGATAGATATTTTAAAAGATTGTTATGATAACAACTTATATAATTCTTCAGATTTAAAAGAAATTTCTAAAGATACTGATGAAGAAATTACTATAAATAATTTATTAAAAACTGAAGAATTAGAAAAAGACTACGACATTTTTGAATAGTCGGAGTCTTTGATACATACTATATTTCTAATAATATAGAGAACGCACTTGCAAATTGACATAGTCAATTGGCTTGTGCATTATACATATATTATTAATTATTAATAAATTTGCCTGTTGATTCACTCCAATGCTTTATGGTTTTACTTTCATATTCCTCTTTGATTTCTTGTAAACTATTTCCTATTACATGCTCTGTTATAATTAACTGTGGTAAAATTCCCGTATCTTTACTTATGGACTGTATTTCATCAAATATTGTTTTAAATATAGTGCTGATTGCTATAATGTCTTTTTGATCTTTGATAGAATTAGTATCTGGGAAATATACTTGACTTGGTTGATCGAAAAATAAAAATAGTAACATAGGGGACTTTTCATGTCTTTTAGTAAAAACTCGTAGTAAACTTAAAAATAAAGCAATATGACATGATAACCAGTTTGCTCCACTACCCATCTCGCCAAGACTTATTTTTTCCCCATTTTTGATATGATATAAATTAAATGTACTAGTGTCAAAATGTAAATTTGTTGGTTTAAATTCCTCTTCAAAATCAAGTGTTGCTGATAATCTATTCATATTATCATCTATTTCTTTACTAACTAAAGACATTTCCTTATCAAGATTAAAGTTATTTATCTTATCATTCAACGCATTAATTTTCGTTTGAAGTTCTTGTATTTCTTTATCATAATTTGAATAAGATTTATCAAGCAAAATTTCTAATGAATATTCAATTCTAAGTTTAGCATTAATTGTTTTTTCATATTTATCTTTTAGCTCAGAGTTATTTAAATAATGTTCTTCTATATATTTTATTTCTTTTAGCAATCTTTTTAATTCTTTATTTTTCTCTTCTAGTAATTTTGATAATTTTCTTCGTTCTTCAATAAAATGCTTGTGAGAATCTTTAGCAAATTTTTCTTCTTCAATTAAATGTTCGGTAGAAATATTTAATTTATTATAATCATTTTCTATATCTTTTACAGGACTATTACAAATAGGACAGAGATAATTTACATTATCATTTTTTAATTCTTTACCAATATTTATTGCTGTTCCAATGCTATTTAAATAATTTGAAATATCTGAATTAGAATTATTTAAACTATTAATTTTAATTTTTATCTTTGCAATTTCACTAGAAATATTTTCAGCATCATTTTTTAAACTTGTATATTTATCTGTAATATCAGAATTTATAAAGTAAAAATCAACAGTTGGTAATTCTTTTGAAAATTTTACTAATCCTTCATAATCGGTTTTATAGATTGTTTCTGGAATTTGTTGGCCTATTAGTGAATAATATTGTTCTAATAGAGGTATCAATTCATTGTAAATTTTAATATATGAATTTTCTTCAATCTCTTTTCTTTTAATTAATCCTTTTAATGTTTGTTCTGTTTCTTTTAATTCTATTAAAGAACTATAATACTCTTGATTAACAATACCAGCAAAAATTGGAAACTGATCTATTACTTGCTCTCTTTTTTCGCTATCATCGAAACGATAAAACAATGAGAATTTACTTGCTATATTATTTTGATGCTGAAAATTATAAGATACCATATTTCTTATAGAAGCTTTACCTTTTTGTCTTACAAAAGGATTAATATTTAAATTTGTAACATTTAGCCCTAAATTTTCTTCTATTATTTTCTGCACATCCCTATAATTAGAAAAAGATTCAAAATCTTCATATTTTATTTCATTAATAATCAAATTATTTTCTCTAAATAATATCGACATTTTATCATCTGACTGTCTACGAGCAATTAATAAGTTCTTTTCACCTATAGAAATAATTAATACATATAAATCAGCATAATCTTTAATAACACCCTTTGGTACAGTATTATGTTTTGAACATAAACAATAATCGATTATATCAATCAAAGCACTTTTACCTGTTTTGGATTCACCAGTTATTATATTAATACCTTTATTGAATTCAATTAAACTTTTATTTTCTTTATTTTTAAAAACAACAATTCCTTTTATATATTTGTTCATGTTATGCTCCTTTCGCTAACTCTAAAAATTCATCTAAACTATTTTTTGATAATAGTATTCCAAAATAGTAAGCTGCCTTTAAATATCTCTTTTCACCGGTATTTTTACATTTTTGAAAATCATCTATACTATGATTAATAAAAATGTCTTTTGACTTAGTGATTCCTAATATATTTTTAGAATACAGTATTATCAATGATTTATTTGTGATTGATATTAATTCTTTCTTATTTGAATAAATATTATATAAATCTATTTTAGAATCAAGATTAACCTGATCAAAATATTTTTTTGAAGAAGAAAATATTGAATATATAGTGCTATTTTTCCTTGCACCATTTAATTTTTCTCTACAGTATCCATCCAAAACTACTGGCAAAACTAAATATAATATTCTATAATCAAAGTTTTTGTTATAACCGACTACAAAATTATATATTATTTTACTAGTAAAAAATGGGTTTTTTATTACATCATTAATAGTTTTAGCTCCCATTATTTTTCACCTAAATGCCATGTTATCTTTCCTTCATCTACAATACTATGGACTATTCCTTTCTTTATGGATTCTGAATTAAATTTTAACGTGGTAGCTGGAGTCGAATCTAATCCTTCGTGATAAAATTTTTTAGAATCCTTAATTATCGTTTCATTACTAGTTTCTAATTGTCTTCTCATTTTTAAATTATTAATTTTTTCACTTAAATTTTTCTTATATATATTATATTCTCCTTCAAAGGAAACATAATCTTTAAAATAACTGTCTAAATTTATATTAGCTTTAAAATAATCTTTTATTGCAATCTCAATTTGCTCTTCATATTCAATTTTTTGTATTTCTTTAATAAATTTTTTTTCTTTATATAATTGTTTCTCCTTAATAGATGGATTTTCATCATTAAATATATCTTCTATTACTGGTAAACCATCAAAATTCATTTTCCCCATTAATTGGTTTATGAGTTTTTGAAGTTCTGTATATGAAATTGACCAACTTTGATTATCTTTAATAGTAGGAATACTAATTAAATTTGCATATAATAAACCACTTAGCATTTTCTTTTGTGGTTCAGAAAATACTTGCAACATAGAAGATGACATGATTTTTTTCTCTACAAAATCAAAACCTTCTGATTGAGTTTCAATAATTTGTTTATCTAAAATATTTAATAATTTACTTTGATTATCTTTAGCAAAAATAGTTTCATAATATTTTAAACGTGTTGATTTTCTTGAACTCTCATTATCTTCCTTATAAATTTGAAACATTCTTGAATATTTTTCTTCTTTACTACATACATTCCACCTATAAAAAATACTTGCCTTAGAAATTGGTGATGTAGTATGCAATATAAGATTTTCACATTTTGATGAAATATCATAGTTATTTATCCAATTGTAAATTGTTTTCCAAAAGTCCACATTTCGATCTGATAAAGAACTATTACCTTCATGAAATTTAATTTCATATTGCTTTTCTATTTTTAAATTATCATTTAAAAGGGTAATATCGCCTAAATTTTCTATGACTAACGAACCACTTTGCAAATTTAAACATTCTGATACAGCAAACCAATATTGATAAAAATATCCTACGACTTGATCAGTAGCATCTTGATTTTTCTTATTCATTTACAACACCCCCTGTAAATTGTTTAAGATTTTTTCTTTCTATTATATCACAAATCCAATTTTTTCCAAATTTTAAGAAAATAAATCTGTAATTTTTAAGAAAATTATGCTATAATCTATTTAACGAGTGAAGAATATTTTTTAGATTTTAGGTTTAAAACCCTATTATCATCTGCTCCATAAGATAAAATCGTCGCACCAATGTGACGTTAATGATTAAATCAACTAAACTTTAGTTGATTTTTTTGTGCGTTATTGCAAAGAAAGGTGTGATGTGTTATGATAAAAGTCGTAAAGAAAAAAATCAATATGAGTGAAGAACTCAAATCTAAAATCGAATGGGCTTGTCTATTCAGTAAGCAGAAATATCAAATAATAGAGGGTTGCTTACGTATTGTGGAACATACTAATTTAGCGTATGTAGAGCCGCATAAAGTCATAGTGAATAATCGATTGTATTTATTCTTTAATGACCAAGATTATTTCTATATTGGAAATTTAAAAGAAAAAATTCCAATAAATCAGTTACGCGTTTACTTCGCAAGGCATTAAGATTTTAGAGATTTAAAAAATCCTTGTATTGATTATTTTTACTATGTTTTAATCAATACCAAAATCAAGATGTCATACGAAGTGACATCTTTTTAGATGCCTTTCATTAAAAGAAGGAGGAATTGATTATGGAAAATGAAAGGAAAATTGCAGGAGTTTATATTCGTGTATCAACCGAGGATCAAGCAAGAGAAGGATTTAGTTTAGGAGAACAAGAAGAAAAATTGCTTCAATTATGTAATTTTAAAGATTTAGAAGTTTATAAGGTCTATAAAGACGCCGGAATATCTGCTAAAGATATGGAACATAGACCGCAATTTCAAGAAATGCTACAAGATATGAAAGAAGGAAAAATAAATTATATTGTTGCTTATAAATTAGATAGAATAACTCGTTCAGTTCGTGATTTAGAAGAACTAATATCAGTTTTAGAACAATACAATTGTTTCCTACTCTGTGATAGAGATGATGTTAATACCTCTACTGCTAATGGTAGATTCTTTGTAAGAATGCTTACAGTATTATCACAACTTGAAATAGAAATTGTATCAGAAAGAACCAAATTTGGACTTAATGGTGCTATTAAATCAGGACATATTCCAGGTCAAAGACCATTTGGTTATACTAAATCAGAAGATAAAAAAATGATTATTGATAATGCTACTAGACCATATGTAGAAAAAATATTTGATATGTATTTAGAAGGTAAAAGTTTTCAGCAGATTGCAAATTATTTTAAAGAAAATAATATTTATCCTAAAAAGAAATGGAGAGATACAACTATTCAAAAAATAATTGATAATAAAATCTATATGGGAGATTATGAACAATATAAACGAATTGGTAAACAGGAAAATTTAGAACCTATTACCTATATGAATGTTGTAGAACCTATTATATCTCGTGCTAAATGGGAAGAATGTCAAAAACAAAAAGAAAGAAATCAAAGAACTTATATGAGAGATAGAATTTATACCTTTTTTCAAAGACTTAAATGCCCTAGCTGTGGAAGAATTATGAAATGTAAAGGCTCTGGTGGTATTAAAAGAAGATATATGTATTACACTTGTGAACATTGTCATATTAATTTCAATGAAAATCATGTGGAACAATTGTTAGAAACTTTTATCTACGATTTATTAGAATATGATATGGCTGTTAAAAAGTTTTTTATGCCTGTTTTGGAAGATAAAACCAATAGTGCTGATACAATTACTATTGATAAAGAAATTAGAAGTCTAGAAAAGCAAAGAGAAAGAATTAAACAAGCATATATTAAAGGCATTGTAGAAATGGAAGATTTTGAAGCAGATTATAAACTAATTGAAGATAAACTTGCTAATTTAGAAAGTAAAAAGTTAGAACTAATTAACTTAGAAAATTTTAACTATTCACCACACGAATTACTCACAGAAAGGGACTTAGAAAGAGAAAAAATGATAAGACTTGATACCTTAAATTCATTATTAAAATCTAAGTGGAATGATATGGATAAATCTGAAAAGCAAGAATTTATTTCTAAATTTATTGATACTATTGAAATAAAGAAAGATAATAAAGGATATTTAATTCTTGAAAAAATAAATTTTAGAAGTGGATTTATTAATGAATTATTAAAATTTTATAATGCAGGAATATTTGATGTTGCAGTCCCTGTTATGATTGGTGATAATGAAGAATGTATCAAAGGTGGTAGAATGACTGAAGAAGAATTAAATAAATATTTAACCAAAATGAATGAACATTTTGAAACATCTTTTTATGAAATGTATGAAAAATTTGATAATGAAACTAATCAAATTACACTTGAATATCAACCCAAAAATGAAGAAAAAATTATAAGATTTGTAGCACTTACTAATACAAATAACTTTCCAATATCAAAAGAAAATATTAAAGATAGATACGGAATTGTAAGTTATAAAATAAATATTAGAAAATTAGAAAGGAATTGATTAAATTATGAATATAGAATATACAAAAGTTGGAGATTATTTATTACCAAATTTAGTAATAGAAAATCAAAATTATGAACAAATAAATAAGTATGGTTATTTAAGATTAAATTATATTAAGGAACACAAAAAAGAATTATATCAAACACTTTTAATGAAAAATGAATTAACAAATCATCTTTTTTCAGTAAGTAAAATTTGTGAAAAAAGATATAATATTTTAATGAATAATTATATTAAAAATGATAATAAATTATATGAAAAAAAATAAAGAAACTAATCAAATGGAATGGGTACAATTGATGAATAATTATAAAAATATGGCTGAAGAAATAATATTAAAAGAGATAATCTATATTTGATTATGTCTATAAGCAAGCAACGGGTTTTTACTCCCACCACCAAAACCCACTATATTGCATGCTAAACCTTAAGTATGGCAACAACATCTATTTGGAGTATAAAAAATAATTTAAAACAGTCATTAAATTATATCATCAATCCAGAAAAAACTATCAATAAAGATTATGGTAAAGAATCATATAACTATCTTGAAATAAGTACTACTGAATATAATTTTAAAAACGAAAAAGCATGTTATGTTAGTTCTTTAAATTGTTCAGAAGATAATCCTTATGAAGATATGAAATTTACAAAAGAAAGATTTAGAAAAACAGATGGTATTTTAGCATTTCATGGGTATCAATCATTTAAAGAAAATGAAGTGACACCAGATATTGCTCATGAGATTGGAGTTAAGTTTGCAGAAGAAATGTTTAAAGATTATGAAGTGGTTGTTTCAACACATCAAAATACAAATCATATACACAATCACTTCATACTAAATTCTGTTTCGTTTAAGACTGGTAAAAAATATAATAACAATAGAACTAATCTAGCAAAGTTAAGACATATATCAGATGCAATATGTTCTGAATATGGACTTTCTGTTTTAGATGAAGATATAGGTTATAAAAATACCTATAATCATAAAGTATTAGATAATGATTATTAAAACATTAAAGGAAGATTTAGATAATGTGATTAGTTATTCAATCACTATCAAACAAGTTATAGAACGATTAAAAAAATTAGATTATCAAGTCTATACTCGTAATGGTATATTAACAATTTATAAAAATGGTTGTGATAAAGTTAGAATCCAAAAAGCATTTGGTAACGACTATTCGATAGATAATATAAATAAAAGATTATATTTATCTAGGCAAATTATATTTAAACCAATACCACAAAAAACTATATTTGAAGAATATTTAAAAACTAATAAACATCATAAAGGAATATATGGATTATATTTATATTATTGTTATTTATTAGGTGTATTTCCAAAGAAACAGCCTAAACAATATCTACCATATTCAATTAGAAAAGAGATTTCTAAACTAAATGAATATTCTAATCAAGTAAGATTTATGGCAATTAAGAATATTGAAACTAAGGAAGATTTAGAATATTTTTCAAAAACTAACTATGAAGAATATAGAAATTTAATGGGTAAAAGAGAAAATTTATGGAAACAATATAATAGAGCAAAATTAGAAGAAGTTAAATCTGAAATATTAACTGAAATAAATGCTATACAACCTATGATAAAAGAACTTCGTAAATATGATAAGTATTGTAAAGAAATATTTGAAAGATCAGAAACTATACAAACTAATCTTAGTAATTTTGATAGAGATATGCAAAAAGAAAAAGACAATTCTAGATCTATGTGACTTAAATTGTCTTTTTATATCCAATCTATAGTTTGATTTGAAACTGAATCTAATCTACTTATTATGTCTTGTTTTGATTGTTGAAACTGTTCAAACATTTGCGAAAAATAAAATTGTTGATCCTTATCATAATTTCCGTTGATATCAATTGGAATTTCTATTTCAATATTTTTAATAATATCAACAGTTACCCTTTTATTTTGTACACCTTTTGCATATTTTTTTAATCTACCATATAAATATGCATATAAGTATTCTAAAAGTATGTCTTCTTTATATTCATTTTTTAACAATAACGCTCCACAATGGGTTGTCATACTAAATTTACTATTTCTTAAAAATATAGTACCGGCATATATTCCATCAGTAGTCCATGTTAAGCATTTTTGATCATAGTCATACGAATTAATCTTTGCAATTTCTCCATTATTATAAGTTTGTGAAGAATATACCGGATATTTGCCTTTGTTTTCGTGAAAGTATTTATTCGTATAAATGCTTTTTCCTTTTTTTATTTCAAACAAATCTTTTATTTTGATTTTTTTACTATTTTCAAAATATATTTCTTCAATATTTAATTCTCTTATTTCATTTTTCTTTTGTATAATGTCATCTAGAAATTCGTTTTCCTTATCTTTCTTTTCTACAAAATCATTTTGATATTCAATTGAAAAAATATCAGTACCAGAAACTAATGGCATAGTAATAGATAATTTATCTATCATAGATATATATAACTTTGTGAATTCATCTTCTCCTTTTTCACCTTTTCTACCTTTTGCTAGTTTTCTTAATTTAGGTTGTAATATGTATTTAATATAATCGATATTAATGTTAGCAATTTTAGGAATCATTATTCCTCTATCACCATTTATAGAAAATTTACCATCTATTACTTTCATATATCCTGCAAATCCATTGGTTGCCCAGGTAAGATATCTTCCATCAAAATCAAAAGAATCAATATGTGTTAATGGTGCAAAGTTTGACGCAGAATATACCGGATATTCTCCTTTGTGTTCATATCCATATTTTTTTGTATATTTTGATTTCCCTTTATCAAAATCAAATAATTCACATAATTTATATTCTTTGAATTCTACATCAATCTTTTTTTTTCCTGATAAACTTTCAAATAGTAATTTATATTCTAATAAATCATTTGATATTTCCCCGATATATTCTGAAAATTCTGATGGTGTAATTGTACTTCTTTTTTCTAAAATTCCTAAATCAACTTTTTCATCGTCTGTCCACCATCTATCAATTATCCAATTATCTTCAATAGCAGCATTAAATTTATCAATAGAGAACAATTTACATCTTTTATCATCTGTTTTAAATCGTTCTTTGGAACTTCTATATATATTGAATAATTCAACTGCTTCTTCAAGTTGATTTTCTCCTGTGTCAAATCTATACATATCCAAAGTTTCTCCAATGTCGCTTACTAAATATGAGAAAACTGGAAAAGTCTGTTCATTATTAGTATTAAACTTCTTGGTTAAGGCTAGTATATATGTTTTTTTATTGGTTGTAAAAAAAGTATTAATTGGTAACGAAATTAGAGCATCAATATAACAAGATTTTATAATATACTTTCTTAAATCAGTATCATTTTTTCTATTAAGAATGCCATCTGGTATAACTATAAATGCTTTGCCACCTGGTTTTAATGCTTTAATAATCCATTCCATGAATAATCCTTCCACTCCAAGTGCATTAACTTTATAATATTTTTCTAAATCTGCATCTTTCTTAATTTCATCTTTTAAATTACTGCTTCCACTTGTAACATATGGAGGATTTGTTAAAATTAGGTCATATTCGTTTTCGATAGGATCACGTAATGTTCCTAAAATTGAGTTTGTTTTTAGTTCAAAAGTATCATTAAACAATTTAGCAAATTGTGTTGTTATTTCGCTATGTTCTTTGATTAAATCTGAAAAATATATTAACATATTTGCTTTTGCTAATATTATTGTTCTTTGTTCTTCCTTATCAAATCCTTTATCAAATCCATGAAGAGTTATTTTTTTACTTAAATTACCATTGTCAACTGTATAATAATCTTTTAAATGTGGTAAAACTGCTTCCAGCAAGAATTTTCCAACTCCACAAGCTGGATCACATATTTTCATGTCAGTATGAATATCTGCCATTTTCACCATTGGTTTTACTACCTTTAATGGGGTAAAAAATTGTCCCCAATTCTTTTTACTTATACTTTCTTTTAAGAAACTTTCAAACAACTTACTTTTAAAATCATAATCAATTTTTTCTAGTCGGCCATAATCATAAAATCTATTCAAAATTTTTTTAAAAACACCGCTATATCCTTCAATTGCTTTGTCATCTTTACTTACAAATATAGTTCCATTTATAATTGTAGTATTATCTTTTAAATTTCTTGGAAATAATTCTTTAATTCTTGGTCTAACAATTTTTGCATAATATTCTAGTACATCATTATCAGTATTATTTTTATACATATTTAATAAAGAATAAAAATTACAATTACCTTTCAATATTTCTAAATCTGAAAGATACTTGAAAATAAAAATTTCAACAAATGTATATAAACAATTTTCAGGAGTAGCACCACTAACAGTCCAAATATCCTGCCATATTTGTTTTGCTAAAGGAGTTGGATTTTTTAGTGATGGTACATTTAATTGTGAATTAGTTTCATCAATTGAATCTAATATTTTTTCAATAAGTTTTGGTAATTCCGGATCTCTATAATTAAAAATCATATTCAATTCTTTACCATCTTCATCAATTATTCTATCTCCAGTAAAAGCATTAACCCAAATTGTCTCAGTTGTATCTGTAATAATTGCTAATTTAGATTTTAATACTTTTGCTACATCAACAGCTTGTTTTATAGCCTTATTCTTTTTTTCTTCAGTATTAAATTCAGCTGGTTTCTTATTTTCGATTGTTACTAAGACATTTTTATTATAAACTATTAGACCATCTGGTTTTCTTTTATCAATACTCTCATAATCAAAATCATTTATAATTTTACTTTGTTTTAAATTTTTTATAGTTGTAGCACCAATATTATAAAAATTCCAATTTCCTATTTTTTCAGGATTATCAATTAAATCTCTTTGTAATAATTCTTCACTCATTTATTGGTACCTCCTTATTTTTTTTAAAATAACTTTTATCTCTTTTAGCAGGAATAACATTTTGCAAATCTCTTATTCCGTTTTCTGCTATTTCTTTCTCTAGCAAATATGTTATTGTATCATTTAAATTGCTTTGTTTATTCACAAAAGTTATCAATTCATCATTTTTAAGTCTTACTGAAAATCTTTTAACACCATTTTTCATATCATTCACTCCACAATTATATTGTAACAAAAAGAGATAAGTATGTCAACAACATACTTATCTCTTTTTTGGGCTTTTACACTATTGATTTTTGAAAATAATTCGTATATAATTTATTTAGTTGATTTAATCAAACAACTTTGGGAGTATAATTTTTCGAATATAAGAAAAGTTAAGGCTCCAAATTGATAGGAAACTCGGAAATTAACTTCTGAGAGTAATAAATGCTAACTAGAAATGATATGAACCCCGTTTCTTGGACATAGAAACGGGGTTCATATCATAAATAAGAATATTTTTTTTAATTTTTTTAAACAAATTCATCATAAGTCACCACCTTATTTTAAAGTAATACTTTTTTCATAATTCTTAAGATAGTTTTCTTTTAATATCAATCTTTGATTTTTTATAACAAAAGCAGATACATTTGGAATTTCTATATTACTTTCACGTTGCATAGTTTTAGTTCTATAATAAATAAGTTCATTATTTATTATTTATTATTTCAAATGTTCCTGATGATTTTTCAATTACTTTTTTATTTGTTCCATTATTATAATAAATATTTAAAGTAGCAATCCACTCATTTTTATTATCATTAATTTTTAAACTAGGAAGAAAATATATTTCCAAATTTGAATCTTCAGTATATAAAGTACGAAACGTGTTTAATGTTCCTATTTTTTCTGAATACTCTTTTACTTGCAATTCATTGCAATAATTTCCATTTTTAATATTGTAGGAAATCGTGCTGTAAAGTAAGTGTTCCTTAACATCATAATCAACAATTGTAATATTAGCATCACGATCATAAAAATATGTAGTATTATTACAAGAAACATGATCTAAAGTATTTACATAACTTTTTAATTTGCTTCTTAAAACACTTGCTCCTCTAAAGTTTTTATAAGAATAACTATTTTCATTATTTTTCATTAAAAAAGAAAATTTCGGAATTCCTAAATTAATTAATTTATTTTCATTATGAATATATCTAACATGTTCAATGTTATAGCCAAAAGGTATAAATTTAAACAGTATAATACTACTAACCAAAATGATTGTTAGCGCACCTATAATTAATTTTCTATTTAATTGTTTTTTGATTTTTTTCTTTCTTGTTCTAAAATATTTTCAATATCTATATTACTCTTTTTTTCTATCTGCAAAATATTATAAATATCCGTATCTAATTCACTTGCCAATTTTTCTAAAATAGTAATATCTGGCAAACTTAATCCTCGCTCCCATTTACTAACTGCTTTATCAGTTACAAATAGTTTATCACCAAGTTGTTGTTGAGTTAATTTTTTTCTTTTCTTTGGTATCTATAATATTATTTACCTCCATATACTTAATCCCAAAAGTATATTTATCCTTTAACAACTCTTTAACATCATTTTTAAATTTATCAAATTCTTCATCTACAAGCCATACTTTTGCATAACCACAATCTCCAAATTTTTCACTGATATGGTTATATGCACGATTAATCATCTCATTTAAATCTAATTCTGGATAATGTTTAATTGTATAAGCATGTGTTCTTTTTAAAGAAGATATAATATCAACATTTCTATCCGCTGAAGATATTATTTTACCATAAACACTTCTAGGTTCATGGTCTAAACTTGCTCTATGATCTTCAATTGCTTCTTTAATTATTCCTCTTTGTTCATATGTAAAAAATTCTTTCATCTTTTCGTTCAGGTAGAATAAATTAGCTGATAATACTTCATGATTGTCTTTATCAATATGATGCGCTAAATCATGAAAAGAAGCTACTACATAAACCATATTAAGATCTATATTTTCAAATTGATTAGCAAACTTAAAACTTCTTCCAATTACATACTTTATATGATCAATACCATGTCCTGAATCATTATTGTCATATATTGGAAATATTCTTTCTTCAACGTACTGCTGTAACTCATTATTTATTTTGTTCATTATTTAACCTCCTCTAAATACCAAATCATTTAATATATTCTCATTGAATAACACACAATATAATTTTAAAACTACTAACATTATACATTAAAATATATTTTTTTTCTATGCTTTATTTGAAATATCTAATTAAGTTATATTTTATTCATTAATTTTTATTTTATATTTAACACTTTTCTTTGGTAAATTAATATGTATGCTAGTGTTAATGAACCAATCAGATATCTTAAATTGGTGTATGGTAATTGTTTATCAAAATCAATATTATTAGATGCATCCGTAACATTTTCATATGCAGTTAAAACAAGTAAATACTTTGTCATTGCACATATTACGACAATAATATTGTTTGGTAAAAAAAATTAATGTATATTCTAGAAATCTTATTCCAAATTTTATTATGATATATAAAATTTAAATAATCATTAAAATATCATTTAGGGAATGCTAAAAAATTTAGTTACAAAAAAGAACTAGAAGGAGGTTTATAGGGATGAATAAAAGTGAATTTGATAGAACAAATATATTTAATATAGGAAAACCAAACATAAATTTTGGAAAGTATTTATTATAATTTTTTTAATTATAATAAATATAAAAGCTTTTTAATAAATATAAATTAAAACAATATAATTTACTACCAAACTATCATTTTAAAATTCATACACTTTTATCTCACCATTATTTGAGCCAAATGTTTCTAACATTCCATCTTCAGGAATTTCATTAAAATAGAAATATATTGCTCTTGCAACGCCACCATGAGTAACAAGTAAAATATTTTTATCTTTATACTTTTCTTTTATTTCATCTAAAAAGCTTTTTACTCTATCAAATAATTCTTGTATTGTTTCTAAGCCCTCAACGTTTTTATTTGAATAATAATTCCAATAATCAGTATAATAAAATTCTCCTAATTTTTCATTTGTCAACTTTCCACAATCTCTTTCTTCTATTCTTTTATCATAAATAATTGGTATATTATTCACATTCACAATATTACAGGTATGCCTTGTTCTTAATAATGGTGAGCATATTATTAAATCAATATTTATTTTTTTTACATCTTCTTGTGCTGATTTTGCTTGTTCTATCCCAACTTCATTAATGTCTTCATCCAATTTACCATTATATTTATTTTCCCTATTACAATTTGTTTGTCCATGTCTAATTACATATAACTTCATAATAAAATCCTTTTTTATCTATAAAATTTTTTCATATATAAATGCTCTTTCACTATATTTATTTTCGAGTTTTCCCGTTTCTTTATTTTCAATTAAAGTTTCATACACCTTTTTACATCCAACACCCTCATAAAACTTATAATTGCACGATTCATCTGTTACTATTTGAAGATTCTTCATATTATCTTTTTTAGCAAGTTCAAATATCTCTAGCAACATCTTCTTTCCTATTTTATTTCCTCTATAATTTTTATCCACTATTAGTATTGAAACCTCTCCATCAAAGTAATTATTAAATTCTTCCGGAACATAATTATAGTTATTTTCATAGTTCTTAAAGGCATTTAAATCTTTTATACTCTTGCTTTTATATAACATTTTTTTTACGAATTTATAAAACGTCTTAGATATTCTATGTTTTTTTGAATCATTTTTTGAATAACCACAAAATCCTATAAGCTTGTTTCCATCCTTATATTTTATTATTTTCTCACTTTCTTCTAAAATATCAAATAAATATATCCAAGCGCAAATATCATCATCTGCCCCTGATTCTTTTTTTCCTAAATTCCATTCTTTACTTAATAATTTTACAGCCTGTTTCATTTCATTATATTTCATAATAATTATCCACCTAACTTATTATCTAGTTTATTGTAACTTCTCTTAGTTAATTATCAACTTGTTTTCCTGTGTAAATTATACCATGCAAAGACTATTATTTACAATCTAATCACTAAAAAACTTTGAAAAATGATTGTAATATCATAATATAATGCAACTTATACTTATTATGATTTCTTAATTTTATATATAAAATAGTTTCATATAAATATAATTATTCAAATAGATATGTGGTCATATATTATACTAAAGGATAAGTGATTTTATGAATAAAATAAATAATAAAACAGTTTCAGTTACCAATAGTAGTGAATTAAAAGATGTTCTTGAAAATGATAATGGATACGAATATATATATTTAGAAAACGATATTACTTTAGAAAGCGGTATCACAATAAATCCCAATAAGAGCAAACTAACAATAAATGGTACATACCTAAACACTTTACACACATTAACAGGGATGAATAGTTCAGAAGAAACTGATACTATTGTCTCTAGTGCTTTTACAAAACAAATTCAAGTTAAAAATATAAAAATTATAAATACTAATATATATGGTATTATTTGTGTTCCAATAGATGATAGTTATAGTGAAATTATAAACATTTATGATAATATTATATTTAATGGAACACAATTATCATTTAATCCATATGGTACAGTTAAACTTAATAATTGTACAATTACAATTGAAGACACAGATGGTATAAAAGCTCAAGAAGTTTGTGAAGCTGAACGCGTTATTATAGGAGGAAAAACAAATATATCAAGTAGTGCTTCTAGCTATCCCCTATTCTCGTTTAAAAGTGATTCAACCAATCCCTCTGTTATATTCTTATGTAAAAGTGATATAATTTTATCAACAAATGACAGGGAATTTATGACCGGCACAAATAAACTTAATTTTACAATCCTTCATGATACCAATGTTCATCTAACTACTGGGAACGGATTTACTCCTCTAACAATTCATGGAACAAATAATGTTTTAATAGATGAAAGAGCATCATTTATATTTATTGAAAAAAGTCATCAAAGAATTCCAATGTGGTCTATTTTTGGTTCTCTAACAATGAAAGAAGATTCTGAATTACAAGTTATAAATTCATATAATAACACACCTAGTGATAACTACAATCTTCATTTTAAAGGCACTAATTGTAAAATGACTTTAGATAACCCAAAGAACCTAACAATATATACAAAAAATGCAAATGTTATATATACCAATAATCCTTTGAGCTTTGACATAAAATGTTCAAGAATCAACATGTGGCAAAATTCTACTGAAATTTCATCTGCCGGTGATATAAATAATTTACCAGATTATTCTTGGTATAAGGAAAATGACACCCTTAAAATGGAGGGAATCATAACATCTTCAATGACAACTATTACCAATCATAATATTACAAGTGATGAATTTAAAAATCTACCTGATATTGGCAATTTTACTTTTCAAAATAGGAAACAATTTTCTATCGGAACTACCTTAATGAATATACATCCAATTAATACAACTAAAAATACTATCAGTGGTCATACTAATAGTTTTGCAGATGTATTAATTAAATATGGAGGAAATTCAGAAATAGTAAATGCTGATGATGATGGATTGTTTGAATATAATATACCAGCTTCTGTACCTGATAATACTAAAGTAGAGTTAACTGCCAACGTGGCAGGAAGTTTTATTTATGGAACAAGAACTGTAACTACACCATTTACTGGTGAATTAACATTACTAGATGTAAATTCAGCAATTTCTTTTTCATCAACTCCAATCAGTAATACTTATATATTTCCTAAAACAAATGATTTAAAAACAAAAATAGTAGATAGTAGACTAAACAGTTCAGATTGGAAACTATATGCATATATTAACAAGCCTCTGACTTCAACTAGTGGATATACATTAGAAAATGCATTGATATTTAAAAAATTTGATGATGAAATTATAACTTTGACTAATAGTCCTGAAATAGTCTTCACAGGAAGTAATAATCAAGGAATTGTGAATTTTAAGGAACTTAATTGGTCAACAGAAAAGGGTCCACTATTAAATCTTACCAGTGATGCCTTAGAAGCAAACGAAGAATATTTTGCAACTATTTATTTCACTATAGAAGAATAACATTTAATATAAAGATACATAATTACTTAGAAAATAAAAAATCACACATTTATTCCTATGTGTGATTTTTTAAATATTTAATCTATTATCACTTGTTTCTTTCTGATACAACCTATTATATACCTTACTATTTTTTATTAAATAACTATGTGTCCCCTCTGATTCTACTTTTCCATCATCAATAACAAAAATTCTATCTGAATCAATAACAGTAGAAAGTCTATGAGCAATTATTAAAATAGTATATTCACCCTTTAGATTATCTATTGCCTGCTTAATTTTTGTTTGTGTTTCATTATCAAGTGCACTTGTTGCCTCATCAAATAATAATATTTCAGTTTTCAAAAGTAAAGCTCTTGCTATTGCAAGTCTCTGCTTTTGACCACCGGATAATGTTACTCCCCCTTCACCAACAATAGTATCATATTTATTTGGTAGTGATTCAATAAAATCATCTAAACAAGCCAAATGGCAAACTTCTTTAATATCCTCTATACTTGCATCCATCTTTACTATTCTCAAATTTTCAAGTATACTCATATTAAATATATATGCATTTTGACTTATTACTGATAAATTACCTCTTATTGATGATTTATCTAAATTATTAATATTAATTCCATCTAATAATATTTCACCAGAATTTATCTTATTTAAAGCACTTATAAGATTAAATATTGTAGTTTTTCCCGCTCCCGATGGTCCAACAAAACCAACCGTTTCATTAGCATTAATTTTTAAACTTAATCCCTTTAAAATAGGAATATTATCTTCATATGAAAAAGTAACATTCTTAAACTCAATATTTCCTTTAAAAGTATTAATACTTTCTGTACCAAATTTTTCTTTTTTAAATTCATTATCCTCTAAAATACCAAATATTCTATTAGATGATAAGTTAAATTTCTTTATAATTTCATATATCTTTTCTATCCAATCAGCTGTACATAATATTTGATAATGATAATTATATATAATTATAGCAAACTCTATTGTAAGGTTACCTGACATTAAAAAAATACACATTAGTAACCCTATTCCAAAATCACATATATCTCTAACATTACCTCCTAACATACGCATTTTAGCCTTTGTAATTTGATATTTGTAAGATATATCATTAGTTTCTTTCATATATTCATTTGCCTTAAATAAAAATGATTCTTCGGCATCTAATATTTTAATATCCTTAGTTCCTCTTACTATTTCAGATATGAATCCACCAGTCTTTTCTCTACTTTCTTTCCATTTTTTTCTATTTTTATAATTAATCCCACTTGAATACTTATTATATAAAATTATAATTATTATAAAAATAATATAAGCAATTCCAATATATACATTTATAAAAATTATAGTAATTAATAATCCAACATTTCCTATGATGCCTGTAAAATAATCAATTAATTCTGCAAAAATATCAGTTAAATTATCCGTATCATCATTGATTCTCTCAATAAATATACCACTAGAATTATTATTTAATTCCTCTTGTGTTATCTTTAAAGTTTCTCGTGTTAATTCTATTTGAAGAACCCTTCTTACATCATAATAAAATTTATTATATACAAATCCACATAGATACCTCATTATATTTCTTAAAATTTCTATTATAAAAATTATTAGAATAAATATAATAAGTCTTTCAAAAAATCCATTTGTTAAAGAAATTAATCTTTGTGCACTAATAATAGGTACTACAACAGAAATTATTGTAAGAACAATATTTAGCAGTAAAAATAATAGTAGATATTTTTTACCTTTCTTTGCATACCTATATGTAGATTTTAAATTCTGTAGGAAACTCCTACCTGAACCAGTTGAACACTTAGTTTTTTCACCATTCTTCATAACTTCACACATCCCAACTTTAAAGCAAATATATTTAATAATTTATATTATATATAAAATTATTTGCGTTTCTAAATTATAACATATATTTTTATTATAAATCAATATATACTCACAATCAAAACAACTCTACTTGCATACATTATATTAACTGAAATTTGAGGTGTATAAAATGAATAAAGACAAGATTTCACAAATTATGGAAAATATACAAATACAAAATAGATTAAGAAAAGCCGGTGTATATCCTATAATAGGTCCAACTGGTCCTAAAGGTAAAGGATTAGAAATTAAAGGAACTTTTGCATCACTTGAAGAACTCAAAGAAAAATACCCAACTGGGACAGATGGTGATTGTTTTATCATTGATAATGATTTATACATATGGGATTCTAAATTAAATGATTGGACTGATATAGGAAATTTTAAAGGTCCTAAAGGAGATACTGAAACATTTATTATTGGTGAAACTATTACTAGTGACTCAGGAACCAAAGCACAAATAATTGATACAAAAAGCGGCTTAAATCATAAATTAGATTTCATTATTCCAAAGGGTGATAAAGGAGAACCTGGAGTTAAAGGTGATAAAGGAGAGCCAGGTATTAAAGGTGACAAAGGTGATATAGGTCCAACAGGTCCAGCTGGTCCAACAGGCCCTAGTGCTTCTCCATTAGCAACTAGTTATGAAGCCATTGCATTTATCAGTTTTGCGCAAGCACATTATTCTAAAGTAATGACTTTTCAAGATACCATAAAAATACCAGATAATGATAATGTATTTACCTTATCACAAAATACAAATATTTCAGTAATGAAGCCAGGTATTTATGAAATTACTCTATGTGGTCAAATATCAGGTGTTGATCAAAATCATGGAGCACTTTTTTATCTAATAGATACAGCTGGAAGTGTTATTCAAGATTTGTCATTTGAACTTAAGGCAGGATCAACAACTAGAATGGATTGTTCAGAATCTATTTTAATAAAATTTGAAAATCCAATAGAACTATATATACAATGCGGAGTCACAGGAGATGCTTCAACCGCTAAAATCGATTTTGCTAATGTAAATTTAATTATTAAAAAATATAACAATTCATAACAAAAAAACAAGATATCTTATGATGCAATCTAAATTTAATTTGCATTATTTATCTTGTTTTTTATTTCTATTTATTTTTACCAAATGTTGTTTTTAAAATAAATTTATCACATACATAAAGAATTGCTGGTAAAACGAATATAGTTGCTACTAAAGAAATAAGTGTTCCTATTCCCAAAAATAAACCTATTTGAGATATTACTGATGAAGTTGCTATAAATGCTACTAAGAATCCTGCTAGTAATAATATTAATCCACTAGTTATTACCGCTGGCAAACGATCATTTAAAGTTTGAACAATTGCTTCCTTTTTATCCATTTTCTTTCTTAAAGCAATATAACGACTAGCAATAACAATTGCATAATCTATAGTTGCACCCATTTGAATTGCTGAAACAACAACATAACTCATAAAGAAAATATTTACACCAAGTAATGTCACAATACCAAAATTAATAAGTATACTACCTTCTATTGTTAGAATTAAAAGTATTGTTGCACCAAATGATTTAAATGTAAATAAAAGTATAATTGCAATAAATAATATTGTAACAAATGTGATAATTATATTATCAGATGTAAATGTTGACTTCAAATCACTTGCATTTATTGAGTTTCCAACAAGTGTTACATCATTATAATAACTATTACTTATACTTCTTACTTCATCTATTAATTTAGTAGTATCTACTCCTTCTACCTGTGTATCTAAATTAAGAATAAATCTTGTGTAATTATCACTTTCAAGTAATGAAATTTTGCTACTTAAAGTATCATAATAAGCAGTAACTACAAATGCAAGTTTTTGATCTAATAAATCAGTTTTATTATGTAAAAAGTATAATAAATCAATAATTGATATTTTATATTCATCAATATTATTTAAATTTTCAACTTCCTTATGTTCATTTGCGTAATATTTATACAAACTAATAGTTTGATTCTCATCAACATCAAATAAACTACTAAGTTCATGATAATTTATCTTAGAACCTAAATATAGGTTTTCAGCTATCTTATAATTACCAATACTAGTAACACTATTAATATCTTTTATAGTACCTAATTTATTTGCAAATTCTAATTCCTTACTATAATCTTTATTATTATTTTTAACAAGTATTACTAACATATTGTCATTACCAAATTCTTTTTCAATATTATCAAGTGCTTTAATATTATCACTTAATCTAAATGCTCGTGCACTTTTCAAATCATAAACATAATTATACTTTGGTAATAAGAAAACAGCAATAACAATTAATACTAAGAAAAGTGGTAATAAAACTTTTCTCCCTTTAAAAATTATATCTCCTATTTTATTAGCATTTTTAATTTTACTTTTCTTTCTAAACTTCAATATTTGTTTTGTAAATAAATCAAGTAAACTAGGAATAACAAATATTACTGTAAGCAAACTCCAAACTATTCCCTTTGAAAGAACAATACCTATATCTCCACCTATTTTTAGCTGCATAAATATAAGAGCCATAAGCCCTGATATAGTTGTTAAACTACTTGCAAATATTTCTGGCATAGCTTTTGATGTAGTTTTTTTAATTGCAAGTAATTTATCTGGTGTATCAGTAACTTCTTTCATATACTGATTCATATATATAATTACATAATCAATAGAAAGGGCTAGTTGTAATATAACTGCAATTGATTTAGTAATATATGATATTTCTCCAAGTAAAAAATTACTTCCCATATTTAAAACAATTGATAGTGCAAATATAATAAAAGCAATTACTACTTCAAAATATGTCTTAGAAGTAATAAGCAGTATAATAACAATAATAATACATGAAACAATTAGTACTTCTGTTATCCCATCAGTAGGATTTTCAAAATCCTCAGAGTAAATACTATATTCATAATCACTTACTATATCTTCAATTTTATCTTTTACATCTAATACTTCACTTTTTTTACTATCAATTAAATGAATAGTAAATAATACATTATCATTATTTTGTGTTACCATAACATTATCTACATTATCTAGAGATAATATTTGATTTTTATAATCAGATATATTATCTTTATTTGGTAACATCAATTTTATCGTTGATAAACTACCAAATTCATCATCCATTATATCTAATCCATATTTAGTTTCAGTATCTTTAGGTAAATAACTTACTATACTATCATTTACCTTAACATTATTAATGTTTATTATTCCTATAACAAATAAACATAAAAATATTGGCAACATAATATATCTAATTTTAACAATAAAGTCACCAAATTTAACTAAAAATTTCTCTTTCATAATAATCTTCCTTTCAAACATGATAGATTATATAATTATTATATTCTAGTTTATAGTTCAATTGTTCAAAATTTGTTCAAATTTATACATCTTTAAGATAATTGTATAAAATATTTGTACATTGTAAAAATTATGCTATAATATAATTACTGGAAGTGATTATATGACAAACGCATCATCTAAGAGAACAAAAGAATTAATAAAAAAAACTTTTGCTGAACTTATGGATGAAAAAAAAGAATTAAGTAAAATAACTGTTACAGAATTAGTAAATAAAGCAGGGATTACTAGAGGAGCATTCTATTTTCATTATGATAATATATATAATGTCGTAGAAGATTTTCAAAATGAAACATTACAGATATTTTTATGTGATGAAGATGAATTCAAATCTATTAATGACCTAGATAAATTTTTTGATAAAATATTTACATATTTAAAAGAAAACGAAGAAATATATACATTAATGTTTAAAAGTGATGAACCTTTATTATTTACATACAAATTAAATAAAATAATTAATAAAAAGCTACTTTGTGTTCTTCCTAAAGAAAACGATTTAGCCTTAAATATTTCATTTTTTACAGATGGATGTATAAATCTTGTTATTAAATATTTTAGAAATGAAGTAGATACTACTTTAGATAACATAAATGCATATATGAAAAAAATAGTAAAAAAACTTTTTTAATTTTACTATTTTTTTGTATAACTTACACTTAAGTTCTTCCATACCTCAATTCTTCTAAACTAGTAGAATTCATTTATTTCTTCTTTTTAGCCAGCAATCATAAATAACCTCCTCCTCTGATTTTCTACTAATATGTTATCTCTAAAATTAATAATATACTTAAAAATCATCTTCATTATAGGCATCTAGTTTAATATTATAAGAAAATAATTTAATAGTTATAAGATATTAATATTTTTTATATATTTTCATTATATTTATTAATAGGTGATGATATGAAAAAAAGTAAATTTATTAAATCAACAATTATATTAATCATTGGGGGATTTATTACTAAAATACTTGGTATGTTTATTAAAATCATTATGACAAGACTAATTGGTACAGAAGGAATTGGATTATATATGCTTATATTTCCAACATTCATGTTACTAATTACCTTGGCTCAATTAGGATTCCCTATTGCAATTTCAAAGATAGTAGCTGAGGACAAGAGAAATAATAAACAAATAGTTTTCTCAACAATTACTATTTCCATCATCATTAACTTATTTTTAATACTTTTTATGTTATTTGCTAGTAATTACATAGCCACTTATTTACTACATGATGAAAGAAGTTATTATGCACTAATTTGTACAGGATTAGTTTTACCATTTATAAGTATATCATCAATTCTAAGGGGATATTTTTTTGGAAAACAAAAAATGTTTCCACATATTATTTCTAATATAACTGAAGACTTAGTAAGACTGGTAATTATTACTATTGGAATTCCTATTTTTCTTACTAAAGGTATAGAATTTGCTGTTGCATTTATTGTTTTATCCAATATATTCAGCGAACTAACTTCTATTCTTATACTATTTTTCTTTATTCCTAAAAAATTTAAAATAACAAAAGTAGATTTAATACCTCAAAAAGAAAATATTAAAGATGTCCTTAATGTTAGTTTACCTACAACAGGTAGTAGACTTATTGGTAACCTGGGTAATTTTTTAGAACCAATTATTGTAACTACATTTTTACTAAAAAACAATTATACAAGCAATTTTATTACCACACAGTATGGTATCATTAATGGTTACGTATTACCTCTAATATTACTACCATCCTTTTTTACTGCAGCTATTTCACAAGCTTTAATACCAATAGTTAGTAACTCATATAGTAATAATAGAATTATTTATACAAGAAAAAAAATTAAACAAGCTTGTTTAATTTCACTATTAATAGGTATACCATCTACTATTATTTTTGAAGTATTCCCAGAAAAACTATTAGAATTTATTTATAATACAACTGAAGGAATAAACTACATAAAATTTTTAGCCCCCATATGCCTATTACACTATATACAATCACCAATTGTAAGTAGTCTTCAAGCAATGGGAAAAGCTAAAGATACTATGAAAAATACTTTAATTGGTATGATAATAAAATTGATATCACTAATAATACTTTGTAATATAAAAATTGGATTATGGTCACTAATCATCTCAATCTCATTAAACATTGTTTTTGTAACAATACTTGATTATAAAAAATTAAAAAAATACATTTAAATAGCTGGACAACTTGATGCTTGATATTTGTAACTATATTGATTACTACTAAGAGAAATCATAACACAACCTGTGCTCATATCACTACCATTCCTTGGATCTTTTATATCTGCATTTTCAAGTAATCCTGCTGAAATCAAATCAGTTATACTAATATATACCATAGAATCATCTATAGGAAGTTTATCAGTATTTTTGAGTGCCCAACTCTCGGCTGCCTCTTCTATAGTAGCAACCTGTCTATTATATAATCTTTGTCTTTGATCTTTTAAAGTCTTATTAACAGTAGGAAAAACAATTAAACTAATTATTCCAATAACAATTATTGCAGCAAGTAATTCAATTAAAGTAAACCCGTTATGTTTCATCATACAAATACCTCTACTCTCTATAGTAATTATAGATTAGAAAACATCTATTGTCAAATCAAATCACTTTTTTTGATAATAAATGTTCTACCTTTAGTATAAAAAGCATAAAAAACATCTTCTAGTTTTATATTTTTTTCATTTAAAATTTTATGTACCCATTTATTATTTTTCTCAAGTTCCTTTAAAACATCATTGTTTATAACTCCATCAAGAATAATTGGCATAGGAAAATCACTGCATTTCTGAAATACTGATAATTTACCATCATTTTCCAGAATTGCATAATCTACTTCTTCAATACTTTTAATCCCTTGTTCACGAAGTTGTGTAATTAAATCATCAAGGCTATATCTAATTTTGGTCATTTCTTTAAACTTTATTTTTCCTTCTTTAATAATAACTGTAGGATTACCATCTATCAATTTACGAAATTTATCACTTTTAAGACTTACATAATTAAATAAAACCTGAATAATTACTAGTACAATGATTGGTACAATAGAAACAAAAATAGAATCATCAGCATTTTCAATAGAAATAGCTGCTAGTTCAGCAATTAAAATTGATACTATTAAATCAACTATTCCAAGTTGCCCAACTTCTTTTTTTCCCATTATTCTATAAACTATAATAATAAAAATATATAAAATAGTTGTTTTAAACATTATTGATAAATACATTAATTATTCACCTCACTTTATTATGATATATGTCATAATAATTTATACACTTAAATAATATTTAACAGGAGGATTTTATGATATATTTAAAAAAATTAGGAAAATCTTTAATTTATGTATTATCTACGCTTTTAATAGGAACATTAATTATTACCTTACTTAACTATATATTTGGAGGAACTTTTTTTAAGATTATAAAATTAATTGTTCCTATCCTATCAACACTTATCGGTGGGTACATAATTGGAAAAGAAAGCAAAAAGAAAGGATGGCTTGAAGGTCTAAAACTCTCTTTAATAATAATAATAATTTTTGCCCTTTTTAATTACTTAGGATTACATAATAGCTTTAGTTTAAAAGTTATTATATATTATTTAATAATAACTGCATTCTGTATTATTGGAAGTATGCTTGGAATAAGTAAAAATGAAACAATTGACAAATAGAAAAAAACATTTATAATAAACAATTGGTGATTTTTGTGGATGTTGTGTACCAAAAGGAATTAATAGATTTATCATACAGGCAAGAAATGTTAGGCTCTGAAGCAGATATTTTTACTTGCAAATTAGATGATAAAGAATATATTTTTAAAAAACTATATTGTATAAATAAGAGACAAATAGCCAAACTAAAAAGGCTTTCATCCATAAATGAAAGTGCATTAATTACACCTAAAATACTAGTAAAAAGTGTAGATAATAACTATATTGGCTATCTAACAGAATATTTTAAAAATTCTAAAACATTATATACTTTAATAGAAACTAAAACTAATGCAGAAAAAATAAGTATTTTAAAAAAAGCTAGAAAAGTTATAGAACTTATGCATCAATATGGTATTATACATTGTGACCTACATAGTGCAAATATATTATATGATGGTAGCATATGCAAAATCATTGACTTTGATTTATGTGCATACAAAAAATATAGACCAACTAGTTATAATATGTATGCTACTAAATATTTAGCAAATAACAAACTCGATAAGGTGCTTGATACATTTATTTTTAATATTGATACAATATCCATACTATACAATATTTCATGGCCTGATGTTTTAACACATAGTCCTGTATTTGAAAATAAAATGAGTACAACTCAGAATAAAATATGGCAAAAAGTAAAAGAAAAAAAATTAGCTTACGATGATTTCTTAATAGATCATTATTAGCTAATTCTTTTTTTATAATAAAATTGATTCTAAAGCAATTTCTATCATCTGATTAAATGCTTTTTCCCTTTCTTCACTAGTAGTTTCCTCATCAGTTACAAAACTATTAGAAACAGTCAACAAGCAAGCTGCATTTTTCCCTAATATATTTGCATTATGAAAAAGGGCAAATGATTCCATCTCTACGCCAAGACATTTGTGTTCATCATACATGTTTTTATAGTCCTCATTTGCTTTATAAAATACATCTCCTGAATAAATTCTTCCCTTATGAATATTAACGTTTAATTTTTTAGCTGCATCTTCTATTCTTTTATTTAAATCATTACTAGGTAATATTATATTACCATCATAACCATTTTGGACTTTTGCATAATTAGAATCAGAATATGATTCACTAACTAAAACCACATCATAAATATTTAAATTTGGATCATAAGCTCCAACACTTCCAACTCTAATTATATTTTGAACATCATAAAATTTAAATAACTCATATGAATAAATTCCCATGCTAGGCATACCCATTCCTGATGCCATTATAGTAACCATTTTGCCTTTATAAAATCCTGTAAATCCTAGCATACCTCTTATAGTATTTACGCACATATAATCATCTAAATATTTATCTGCCATATATTGTGCCCTTTTAGGATCTCCCGGCATAATAACTACTTTAGCTATACTTTCCTTATCTGCTTCAATGTGTGCTGTCATAGACACCTCCTTATTATAAGTATAATATTTTTTTTAGAAATTAGCAAACAAAAAATACAAATTCAACCTTTGTATTTTCTAATAAAATCTTCTTTAAGTTCTAAAAACTTATCGTCCTTAATTGCACATCTAATGTCTTCCATTATTTTTATTAAAAATCTTAAATTATGTATAGATAATAATCTAGCACCAAATGATTCTTCACAAATAATCAAATGTCTTATGTATGCCTTAGTATAATTTTTACAAGCATAGCAATCACAAGACTCTTCAATTGGAGTAAAATCTTCTTTAAATTTCTCATTTCTTATATTAAGCTTACCATTCCTAGTAAAAGCATTACCATGCCTAGCAATTCTAGTTGGCAAAACACAGTCAAACATATCTATTCCACGTTCTACTCCTTCAAACAAATCAATAGGATCTCCGACTCCCATTAAATACCTTGGTTTATCTTCAGGCAAATACTTGATTGCATAATCAATCATTTTATACATAGTATCTTTATCTTCACCAACACTAGTACCACCAATCGAATATCCATCAAAATCCAACTTAACGGTTTCAATTGCACTATATCTTCTTAAATCCTCAAATTCTCCACCTTGAACAATGCCAAATAGAGATTGATTTTTATTGCTATGTACATCTTTTCCTCTTTTAGCCCATCTTAGGGTTCTTTCAACACTTTGTTTCATATAATCATAAGTAACCGGATATGGTGGACATTCATCAAAACTCATTGCTATATCACTATCTAATTTATTTTGAATTTGAATTGAAAGTTCTGGAGTCAAAAACAACTTTCTACCATCAATATGACTCTTAAATATTACGCCTTCTTCTTTAATATTTTTCTTCTCAGCTAGTGAAAACACTTGAAATCCCCCACTATCAGTTAAAATTGGTCCATCATAATTCATAAATTTATGAAGGCCACCAGCCTTATCTACAATATCTTCACCAGGTCTTAACCATAAATGATATGTATTTGCAAGTATAACGGCACTACCAATTTCTTTGAGTTCCTCTGGAGATAAAGTTTTAACAGTTGCCCTTGTACCCACTGGCATAAATATAGGTGTTAAAAAATCACCATGATTAGTATGAAGTATTCCTCCTCTAGCATTTGAATTTTTATCTTTATGTGTCAAAGTATATTTAATTTTCATCTTTTCACCTCTTATGAAAAAGAAAGTATTACTACTTTCAAAATAAATTTTTATCAGTTATATTGTCTTTGAAACTATATAGTTTTGCCGGTCTACCATTTCCACCTTCACTCTTATCACCAGTTTCTTCAACAAGTCCCATATTAACAAATTTTTTTCTAAAGTTTCTTCTATCTAATTGTTTGCCCAATAATTGTTCATAAACACTTTGAATTTCTGGTAATGAGAAATCACTAGGAAATAATGTTTTAAGTACACTTATATTTACTATCTTCTTACTCAAAATGTCAATAGCATTCTTTATTACCATCTCATGATCATAAGCAAGTTTTGGAAGAGTATCAATACTAAACCATTGACTTTCATAATCAGGTCTTTCTTCTCTTTTAATTTCTGCACTTTTACTATCAATAAGTCCCATATATGAAACAGCAACCACAAACTCATCATTTCCTCTATCACACTTACTAAAAGTATGACACTGCTCAATATATAAAGTTTTTAAACCCACTATATCATAAACAACATCACTTACATTATCTTCAATTGTAACATTACTTCTTACTATATCACTCGGTAAAGTCCAGTAACCCTTATATGGTTCTAATTTCTTTCTAAATAATAAAATCTTGATTTGTCCATCATCAACAGTAAATATATTTACTAAAGATTCTATATAATTAACAAACTCTTTGGTTTTCAGTCCCAAACAACTCACCTCTTTGTGTAAAAATCACATTTAACATTATATAATATTACTTACTATTTGTCAAATTTTTTTGATCTTGTTATTTTAAATTTGAAGTGCAACAAAGTTGCATTGAAAAAGACATATGAATAATCTATAATATCTATTCGCAAC
>CAKOTD010000012.1 GCA_934120015.1 uncultured Bacilli bacterium | reverse complement strand
AATTACAAACAAAAACGAGAATATTTTCCCGTTAATGTTTAAAATTTTTTGAGACATTTTCCTAAATTATTGACATTATATACATATTTCTATTATATTTTTTTGTAACGCACTATAACTATCTGCATAAAATATTTTGTAAAACTATATGGAGGATTTTTATGTTAAACTGGTTTTCTAATTTGGACTACTACATTCAAGCACTAATTGCAACTCTATTTACATGGTTTATTACGGCACTTGGCGCCTGTATAGTTTTTTTCTTCAAAAAAATAAACAAAAGCGTCATGGATGCAATGCTTGGATTTGCAGCCGGTGTAATGATTGCTGCATCATTCTGGTCTTTATTATCACCATCAATTGAAATGGCGGAAAATTTAAATATGTGCTCATGGTTTGTTATATTTGTTGGGTTTATCGGTGGTGGATTACTATTATTTTCTGGTGATAAAATATATGATTATTTTGATAAAAGATATTCTAAAAAGAAAGGCAAAGAGAAGCAAAATGCAAAAATAAAAAGATGTCTGATGTTAATTTTTTCAATAACTTTGCATAACATTCCTGAAGGTTTAGCAGTTGGTGTTGCCTTCGGTTCTCTTGCTTATGGATTAGAAGGAGCTACTATGGGGGCTGCTAGTATGTTAGCACTTGGAATTGGACTACAAAACTTTCCAGAAGGAACTGCTGTAAGTGTTCCCCTTAGAAGAGAGGGACTATCAAGAAAAAAGGCTTTCTTTTATGGACAATTAAGTGGCATTGTAGAACCAATATCAGGTGTTATAGGAGCATTGCTTGTTGTTAAGATAAGATTTTTACTTCCATATTTACTAGCATTTGCTGCAGGAGCAATGATATATGTTGTAGTCGAAGAATTAATACCTGAAAGTCAAACTAATAAAAAGAAAGATTTAATGGCACTATTTACTTTGATAGGGTTTGCAATTATGATGATTATGGATGTTGCTTTAGGATGAAAAAACTTCAAAAATTTTTGAAGTTTTTTAGTTATTAATTATTCTTTTTTTCTTTGCAAAAATATTATTTAGAATAATAAAGAATAAGGAAAAGATAATCAAAACCAGCATATTAACAAACACTGAATGTAGAGTGTTAAAGTTAATTATTTCTATAGTTTTTAATATATTATTAGAATTTATATACCAATATGTTGGCAATATATGAGCAATAGAAAGTACAAAAGATGGTAAGAATTCAACAGGAACAAATGCTCCACATAAGAAAGATGATCCTAATGCTACTACATTTACTATTCCTGTGACAGAATCTTTACTATTAATAATGGTGCTTATAAATAATGCCAGTGTTAAACAACAAAATGAAAAAATCAATAAATTTAATATGTAAATTAAACCGCTTAATGAAAAAAGTGAAGTTTTTAGAAAAACAAATCCTAATAAAACAAATAAAATCCAAACAATTAAAGAATATATAAATCCAGATAATAATAATTGATTATTATGCTTTTTATAATTCATACTACTAATAATCGTTCTTTTATGAATACTTTTTTCTTTAAAAACTGTCATCACTAAACAAACAATATATATTATAATAGCCATAATACTATAACTGGCAAAATTAAAATAATTCCTCATATTAGATGCTGCAGTAGTATCTATTTTAGACATTATTTCAATACTTGCTTGTCTATTTAATGTGTTATTGATAAGTTGTATTAGCTCATTCTCATTACTAGTACTACTACGATAAATAGCTTGGGTTTGAATATATTTTGATAACATAAGTTCAGCTAAACTTGCTTGATAATCACCTGTTGATTTTATATCAATTTGCGGGTTCATTCCATTTAAAACATCATTACGATAATTTTTAGGTATATATATTACATAATTAACATCTCTATAAAATATTGCATCATTGATTGCTGACTCGTTATTTTTTATAGAAATGAGATTACTATTTTTTTCAAAATATTCAATAAAATTTTTAGTTAACCCATCATTTTCATCATTATTTACTATTAATATATCAGGTTTACTATTAACAAAACCCATACTTTTATTATCTGATGCCATATTTAAACCGCCAAATATAATTAACAACATTGTATATAAAATTATAGTAAATTTATATTTATTTACAATTTTCCAAAAAGTTTTAAATACTATCATACTTTTGCCTCCTCAAGTTATACAAAGAAATAGATATTAGTATAACTGAAAATATTGTTAGACTTAATATATTAAATAGATATCTATTAGGTGTATTATAATAGTACAATGCATAAAAACCATCTGTTATCATATTAGCAGGATTTACAAGATTTAAAACCGGTATATTTTTATCAACTACATATTTCATTGTAATACCCATCATCCCAGATAAAAAGCATCCTAGCATTGCTATAGATATTAAAATACCTGTTTTAGTATTATCATTTGTTTTAAATAAAACTGCCACTAGAATGCCTATCGATAGACCTGCTAAGGCCCCAAGGCATGCTAGTAATATAATATAAATAATATTATTCCCATAATCAACATTAAGAACAAAAATTGTAAATATAAATAATAAAGCAAGACCAATTAGCTGAACTATATAACTTGCTAAAAGACTTCCTAGTAGCATCTTTAACTTACTAATTGGTGAAGTAAATATTCTTTTACCAACACTATCCATATTAGGAAGTCTTCTATTAATAGTATACATTGATAAAATTCCACCATATAAACAAGCCATTGCTATTAAAGTATAATATTCTATCATAGTATAACTTAAATTTTTATTTGAAATATTGTTTATTTTAACATTTGAATTGTTAATAATATCAATTGCGTTATTATATATTTTTCCATAATCCAAACTTTCATTGTCAGTTGATGACTTTTCTTCCAGTTTTTTAGCAATTAAATTCTTAATTATTTCTTTTTTCATCATTATTTCAGAAACTGTATACCTAATGATTGTTTCATTAATACCACTACTATTTACTACTATACTAACATCATCTTCAGAAAATAGTAAATATCCAGTAATTTTATCTCTACTTAGCATATCCTCAGCTGTATATAAATCCGTATATTTTATATTAAACATTTTCTTATCATTATTATCATTACTTAAATATTCAAATGCATCCTTAAATGTATTATTATAATTATCATTTTCCACAATTGCTATATCAATAATATCTAGTGCTTCATTTTTTTCAATATCACTAAAAGCCATATAAAAAAATAAACTCATTAATATAGGAAATACAAATGTCCAAAAGATAAGACTTTTATTTCTAAATAAACATATAAAATTATATTTAAAATTGTGTAAAAACATTAATCTCTTAACTCCTTACCAGTTAATTCTAAAAATACATCATTTAAAGTAGGACGTTCAGAAAATATTTTATCATAGGAAACTTTATTATCCTTTAAAAAGTCAATTAATTCCCCTAAATTATTTTTTCCTTTTTTATAAGTAATAACTAATGTGCTATTATTATTTAATATAACTTCGTCTATGGTTTTAAATTTTCTAATATCTTCTACAACTTTGGCACTAATATTTTTTACCTCTATAGTTATCTTTTCTTCAATATTGGCAAGTTTTTTGAGTTCATCTGGGGTTCCGGTTGCTAATATTTTTCCTTTATCCAATATAATTATTCTATCACAAAGTATTTCTGCTTCTTCCATATAGTGTGTTGTATATACAATTGTTGCACCATCATCTCTTAATTTTTTTATTCCATCAAGAATATTATTTCTACTTTGTGGATCTACGGCAACCGTTGGCTCATCAAGAAAAATTAACTTTGGTTTATGCACAATACCGCAGGCTATATTAAGCCTTCTTAAAAGACCACCACTTAATTGTTTAGGATAAAATTTTAAATATTCACCAATACCTACTAATTTTATTGCATCATTTATATATTCTTTTCTTATTTTTTTATCTTTAATATATAGTCCACAAAAATAATCAAGGTTATCATGAACTGTTAATTCATCAAATACTGCAACCTCTTGAAATATAACGCCTATATTCCTTTTTATGTCATAGGAATCCGGTGTCATAACTTTTCCGAATATTTTTATCTTACCTTCTTTAAAGTTCAAAAGGGATAAAATACAATTGATAGTTGTAGATTTACCACTGCCATTTGGACCCAATAGTCCCAATATTTCACCTTCTTTTACTTCAAATGATAAATTATCAATTGCAGATAAGTTCTTATATTTTTTTGTTAAATTATTAACTTCAATTACATTTTTCATAAATACCTCCTTCGTTTGTTACACTGACATATCTTATTTTTAATATAGTTACTTTATGACTAAAATAATTATTTAATGGATTTAATAATATTCATCTCTTGCTAATAAGTATAATCAGTGAATAATACTTACATTTGATAAAGATTCTAGTTCTATCACTAATAATATATTCTCATATTACACCTGCTACATATTTTCATAGTGCCGTGCCTTGCTTTGGTATAAAATAATTTTTCATATTGTTATTTTCTAATTCTAATAATGCCACTTTGTTTTGTATTCCTCCGCCATAACCTGTTAAATTCCCATTTGCCCCAACTACCCTATGACATGGTATAATAATACAAATAGGATTCCAACCAACAGCACCCCCTACCGCTTGGGCCGACATTTTCTTTAATCCTCTTTTTTTAGCAATTATTTTAGCTATATCATTATAGGTTAAAGTTTGTCCAAATTTTGTTGAATTCATTATATCAATTACGGCTTGTCTAAATGGCGTTAAATTTTCTATTTTGTATTTGGGTATAAAATCTGGATTCCTCCCGCTAAAATAAATATCTAACCATCTCCTAGTTTCCCTAAACATTTCCAAATCTTGCTCTTTACAATTTATTATATGTTTAGAAGAATCCCTTGAATCTTCAAACCATAAACCCGTTAAGTTTTCTCCATCACTATTCATTATCATATTTGAAAAACCAGCTGGAGTATTATACAAACATTTATAAATCATTTCAGTTTCCTCCTAAACTTAGTATTAAACTCATATTTTATACAAGGTGCTTGCCTATTTCTTCTTCATAACTTGTCTTAACTATTACATTACTTTCTGTCATAAAGTAGTCTTATAAATTCTACAAGTATATTATATCAAACGATTTTTTCTCAAACAATAAAAAAAGGAAGAAACTATCTTCTTTGAAAACCGAAATTATTTTCATATGATTTTTCAATTGACTCATCAACTATTACTCCATCTTGTTCTTTAAAAGGATAACTCTTTTGCTTTTCTATTTTCTTTACAATTATATAGCTTGCTAATTCTTCACCTAACTGAAAATCATAATCTTCATTTATAAACGGATATTTCCCTTTGTCTTTAATATATTCATTATAAGACAATTTAAAATATCCATTTTTATAATAAAAATTGTTTGCCCTCTTAATTAATTCTTCTTTGCTACATGAAATATTATTTTCTCTATCATGTGATAATTGAGATGGTTGATAAACCCCTCTAATAATATAATTTTCATAATCTTGTAAGAGATAATCCACTAGTTCACTTAATTTAGTGGCAATACCAAGTCCTCTATATTTATCATAACAATAAATAGTATCAAGGAATAATCTTTTATTTGGATGAAAATAAATATTTAAATAACCAGTTTCCTCTTGTTTATCATTATATGATTTTAAAATAATTGCTTCCTTAGGAACTATTCTTATTAATACAATATTTGTGTTACTATTCTTATCCTTAAAAAAGGCAACTTTTTCAAAACTACTATTTTTTGTAGTTAATCTTGTTTTTAATTCTATTAAATCTTTTTTTAGCATAAATTACCCCTTATCTAAATAATTAAAAATATTTTTTAAACTATATTTATACTCTAATAATCGATCATATCACATATATGTGAACTATCTATCTCTAATTCACCATTAACTTTTTTTATAATAAAATATCCAACGCATTGGTCTTGATCTTTAGTTAAAGGTACTATTCCAAAAGATAGTGTATCCTTTCCATTTGTTATAGGCTCAAGAAAATCATCCATTTTGATAGTGGCAATATTATTTTCATCAAATTTAAATAACGACGGATCAATCTCATATATTTTTTTTATGGTTTCGTCATATATAGAGTAATCATACTTAGATTTTTCATTTTCATATAAATCATTTATTAAATTAAACATCAAAACACTTATACATATAAAAATAATAAGTGCTAATACATCATAGAAAAAATATTTTTTGATATGAAGTTTTATATTTCTAATCAATTTTTCCACCACCTACAATAACATTAAAACTTATATGTGTTTTAACTGAGGTAAATAGACCATCTTTTCTAGTAGAATAAATGTGTATATAATATCTTCCTTCTTCATTTATATAGGAACTTAAATCTGAAATGTACTTTCCATCATATATGACTTTGTTCATTCTTTTAATTTGAATACTTTTATCTTCACTATTAACTTTTTTATAATCTAAATTATCTTGTTTTAGCCAACCATTAGTATTTGCTTTTCTATACCCGCTTTTATAATAAACTTCATATTCATCAACATTTAGTTGCATCTCATTCGACATTTCAATTTTATTAATCCTATTTTCTACTGAATTATATCCTTCACTGTTTGCATGAATAAAAAAATCTTTATTATATTTTTCGGTATAATAACAGTTCATCAATTTGCCATTTATTGATACTTCAAATAAGTTTTTATCATAATTACTATAAAGATTAGTAAAAAAGGTAAACCATACTAATATTTCAACAAGCATTACTATAAATAGATACTTGAATGGTTTTATAATCATTACTAATTCATCATTCATATATATAACCTCACTTTCAAATAATAATTTGTTATTTAATAGTAAATTCAACTGCTACATTGAAAGTTTCATATTTCTCCTCTTCATATTTAAAGTCAATTTCTTTTATAATTCTGTAAGTTCCTTCTGAAAGTTTACCATATCCATTTTCCCAATCAAGTTCAATTTCTTTACTTTCTTTTGCTGAAAGTTGAAAAGCAGGTAGAGTAAAATATAATTCAACATTTATTTTATGCCATTCTCCATCTTTTTTAACCTCTATTTCATAAGGATTTCCATATTCAAAATTCTTATCACTATTATTAATTAAAACCAGAGTTGCACTTTTATTTGTTAATGTTCCCTCTTTAATGGTCATTGTAACATCATTTTGCATAATCTTAATATCAGACTTATTTCCTATATCAAATTCATTTTTTGTCTTTCCACAACTTGTCATTCCTAAAACCATAACCCCACATAATAAAATAGTTAAAATTGTTTTTTTCATAATCATTCCTCCATTTCAACAAATTGAATATTTTTCCTTCTAATTACTAAATTTGTTATTTGTTTCTTTTTATATATTCTTTTACTAACGGAATTCTTTCTATATCTTTTTCTCTAGTACTTGAATTTAAATAATCAAGATATTCCAATATATTTTGAGCAAAATAGCCACAACTTAATTTTTCTGGTTTATACTTTAAATCCTTAATTTCACCATTACAAATACACTCTACCTTATCATTTACAATATACCAACCATTGTCTTTTTCTTTTAAATTATAATTTTTCTTTAATTGTTCTAATCCTTTAAATGTCACGGCAATATCTAAATCTCCAGCATTTTCATATATTCCCCTTAAAACCAGTGCGCCAGATGATAAAATCCAAAATTCTTCCTTGTCTATTTTTAATGTACTAATCAAATCTGTTAATTCTTCTTTGTTCATTCTTTTCTCCATACTTTATTTTCCTTTCTAAATTACTATTTTTTGTTCTCTTCTAAATACTTTTTATACATTTCATCCATGCTTGAAATATATTCTCTATCCTGCTTTATTCTAAATTTTTCATACTCATTTTCTGCTTTTTCTATAGCTTGTTTATGTGATATTTTTCCAGGATCTTTCAATACTTTCTTATCCCTAAAAGAAATTAATTTATCAGTCATATCTATCCATTTTTGCATTGTCATTATATTTTGTTCTTCTGCCATATCCTCAGCATAATCTAAAAACAGTGTTGTTAAGTTATTAAGTTTCTTTAATTCTTGTTCATTTAAATAATTCTTTGCAATTCCTACATCATATTTATAAATTAATCCATCAGAACTATTTTTCCAATTAGTAAGTCCCATATGTATTTTTTCACTACTGACTCTTTCATAAATAAGTTCTGCTGCAGTATGTCCGGTAATAGCATAATGTAATTTATTTTGAACTATTTTAAAGAATGTATAAGCTTCTTCAGATTTTTTATCATAATCCACACTAGTTTCAATAAAAATATCTGTAATTTTTTGATAAGCCATTCTTTCACTTGTACGAATTACTTTTATACGTTCTAATAATTCATCAAAATATCTTGTATCAAATCTATTACCATTAATAAATCTTTCATCATTTAGAGTGAATCCTTTTACCATATATTCTTTTATTATTTTATTTGCCCAAGTTCTAAATTTAATTGCTGTTTTAGAATTAACTCTAAACCCAATAGAAATAATCATATCTAAATTATAGTAATCTTTTTTTCTTGAAACTTTTCTATTTCCTTCAAATTGAACTTGTTCCAAAATGGAACAGGTTGAATTTTTATCTAATTCTTCATCATTATATATATTGTTGATATGTTTTACAATTGCAGGTCTTTGAACATGAAATAAATTTGCAATCTCATTAGCATTTAACCAAATATTATCTTCTTTTAAAACAACTTCTACTTTTGAATTACCATTTTCATCTTCATAAAATATAATATCATTTTCATTTCCGATTGAATTTTCATTCATATATATCACATCCTTTCAAATTAATTTTTAGTTAGTATATGTTTCTTTATATGAGTAATGTGGTATATTGAAACATATACTCCTCTCTCAACCTACCAGCTATATCTTTTAATTTTTATAAAAAATCATCAATTTATATAAAATTTTTGATTTTTCATTTTTATATATATTTACCTTCTTTCTAAAACACAAACGGTCTCAACATGATATGTATTTGGAAACATATCTACTGGTGTAACATCATCTATATTATATTTTTCACTTAAAATATTTAAATCCCTAGCTAAAGTTACCGGATCACATGATACATAAATTATTTTTTTAGGATTTAATCTGAACATATTTTCAATAGTAACATTGTCAAGGCCAGCTCTAGGTGGATCAACAACTATAATATCAGCTGGTTCTGTTTGACTAGAAATTACGTCAGATACATCACCAGAATAAAACTCACAATTTTTAATATCATTTAGTTTTACATTAGCCCTTGCATCTTTAACAGCTTCTTCATTAATTTCAATTCCTATAACCTTTTTACAGTTATTGCTTAAATAAATTCCAATTGTCCCTGTACCACAATATAAATCGTATACAATTTCTTTACCTTTTAAATTACATTTTTTAAGAATTAAATCATATAATTTTAAAGTTTGCCTTGTATTTATCTGAAAAAATGAACTAGGTGATATAATATATGAAATATTGTTTAGTTTTTCAATTATATTACCTTTTTTGGTTAATATTTCTTGATTATTACCATTTTGAACAATTATATTTATTCCCATCTTTTCAAATTCTGTTAAGTTAATATCTAGTTTTTTGCCATTCTTAACACTAAAAACAATCATTTTATCTTTTGTAAAGTATGAACTTCTTATTAAAACCTCATTTACATTATCTAAATTATAATTATTTAAAATATGAATTATTTTATTTATATTTGAATCGGCAAGCAGACAGTAATCAATATTTATACATTCATGACTTTGTTTTTTATTCAAACCTAGTTTTCGATTTACGCAAAGTTTTATTTTATTACGATATCCGTCACTATTTTCACATTCCAAAATATTATTTACCTTAATACCATCAATTTTAGAAAATTTCTTTAAAATTTCTTTTACTTTATTCTCTTTATACTTTAATTGATTGTTATAGTCCATATGCCTTAAGTCACAACCACCACATACTTCAAAATATGGACAATTCTGTTTAGTATGCATATTACTCTTATTTATATACTCTAAAATTTTCCCTTCACAAAAATTCTTTTTTTCTTTTATGACTTCTATTAATAATTTATCTCCTGGAAGAGCAAATGGAATAAAAATAACCTTATTATCTACTCTAGCTATACCTCGTCCTTGATGATCTAAATTACTTATTAGCACTTCTATTTTTTTCATACATTTCCTCCAAAAAAAGATTACCAAGTAATCTCTATTTTTTTAATAGTAATAAAATTATTATAACTAAAGCTATTATTACTGCACTTATTCCAATAATTATAAACACCTTAAATAATTTTTTATTTTCTCTAATATTATCATCATCATTCATTAATGGTTCTAAATCTTCTTCTAAATTCATACTTTTAGTATAAAAAGATTTATCCATTTCCTGCTCAGCTTCAGGTTCTTCTTTTGTTTGATCTAATATATTTCTAATAGTTTCAGAACTTTCAATCACAGTATTATCGTTGGATTTTAATTCATCAAGCAAATCTAAAGATAATTCTTTATCACCTAACTTATTTAACATACTAGTATTTGTAATGGTATTGAATAATTCTTTGATTTCTTCTTGATCTTGAGCCTCTTCTTCATTTTTCTTTATATTTAATTTTTTTAAAATATCTAATTCCACATTCTTTAAACTATGATAATTATTGTTTTCAATTTTTCTTTCATCTTTTGCTTTACTTAATACATCTTTAATATCATAATTTTTAGGATCATCATACTCATCCTCAACCATTTGAAGTTCAGGATATTCTTTTTTCTCACGAACTTTTTTAGTCTCTCTATTATTAATCATTTCTCTAATTTTTGCAATATCAACGCTTCCTGCTACTGGAGTTTTAGCAATCCCCTCAACATTTGTATATTCTTTTTCTTCATATATTTGTTCATATAAACTTTTGTTTTTTTGAATTCTACTTGAAGAAACATTGTCTGAATCATGATATCGTTCCATTCTACTTGGCATTATACCACCTCATTATAATAATGATATCACAAATATTTATGTTTTTGAACTATTTACTTGAAAAATATATATTTTTTTTCTATAATATTGCTTGGAGGAAATAAATATGAAAAAAATTACTGTAAGTAAAGATAGATGTATTGGATGTGGGGCTTGTGAAGGTTTATGCCCTGATGTTTTTGAATTACAAGATGATGGATTTGCAAGTGCAACCAAGGATAATTATGATGAATTAGATGATAATCAAAAATCAGAAGTTGACGATGCTGCTTCATGTTGTCCTACAAGTGCTATTGAAATAAATGAATAAAAGTGTAGATTTTATGAAATCTACACTTTTTACATACATATATATTGATGACTCAAATAATTGATGAACTTTATTAAATCATCGTAATAAATTGATAATGTTTTTGTGTTAACAAGTGGATGGATTAATATATAATTGTCTTTTAAATTACTATCGAGAATAATCAATGTTTTATTTTCTATATCATTAATAATTCCAAATGGTGTTACACTTCCCGGTTTTAAATTTAAGATTTTTTCTAAATCACTTTCATTAGCAAACGATAGACCTTTTACGCCTACCTTGTTTGCTACTTCCTTAATATTTGCCCTTTGTTCATCTGGTAAGACATATAAATAGAAATTATCTTTCTTATCTTTTAAAAATAGATTTTTACAACCTATTCCTTCAATATCAATGGTAATATTTTTCATATCATTGACTGTGTATGCAGCAGCATGTTCTACCTCACTATAAGCTATATCCAATTTATCTAATATGTCATATAAATTCATATTTAACCTACTTTGATACCTCATTATATAAAATCTTTACTTCCTTTGGTGTCAAATTTCGATACTCTCCTGAAGAAAGACCATGCAAATTTAAAATGGAAAAAGTCTCTCTTTTCAATTTTAAAACCTCAAATCCCAAAGCAGCAAACATTTTCTTTACTTGGTGATTTTTACCTTCATGAATAGTTAATTCTACTATTGAAGTATCAGTTGTTTTATCATACTTCTTCAATCTTGCAAAAGCTGGTGCCGTTTTATAATTATCAATCATAACACCAGAACATAACTTCTTGATAGCATCTTTATACACTAACCCTTTTACCTTTGCTATATAAGTTTTATCAATTTTACTCTTTGGGTGAATTAATTTATTTGTAAGTTCACCATCATTTGTTAGGAGTAAAACTCCACTTGTGTCATAATCAAGTCTACCAACAGGATATAACCTTTTTTTACTTTTTACAATATCCATAACGGTTTTTCTTTTTTTGTCATCATTGGTTGAAGTAATTACCCCTCGAGGTTTATATAACAACACATATTCTTTTGCCTCTTTGGCTAGAATATGTCCGTCGATTTCAATAATATCATTTTCATTAACGAGAGTTCCTAGTTCCTTAACAATTTCACCATTTACTTTAATTTTTCCTTTTAACAAAAGTTCCTCTGCTTTTCTTCTTGAACAGTATCCCCTGCTTGCAACTATTTTTTGTATTCTTTCCATACGAATCACCTGATATGAATTATACATTAAATTTTAGTCTTTTTCAACGGAAAATGATATTTACAAGAAAAATTGCCGTTACAATGCTAATTAAATCGGCAAGTAAGCCTGCGTACAATGAGTATCTAATCTTTTTTACTCCAACACTGCCAAAATAAAGAGTAAGTACATAAATGGTTGTATCAGTAGATCCTTGTATAACAGATGCCATCTTTCCAACTAGACTATCTGGTCCATAATTAGTAAATATATTATTTAAAATAGCTAATGCACTACTTCCTGAAATAGGGCGCATAATTGCCATTGGCAATATCTCAACTGGTACTTTTATTTTTTCAAAAATAGGAGATAGAAAATCAAAAATAGATGTTATAAAGCCACTTTCTAGTATTAAATTAATTCCAAATATCATTGCAAGCATGCTAGGAAACATAGAAAGAATCATATCAAAACTTTGCTTTGCACCATCAACAAAGTCATCATATATATTTCTCTTTTTTATAATTCCAAATATTATTACTATTAAAACAATTACCGGTAATATCAAACTACATATTATTTCAAACATTTTTTTGACCCTTTCCTGCAAACAATCTATCAATTATTAGTGCACAAATTAATGAAATAATTGTTGTAAGTATACACACTAATACTATTTCAGCTGGATTATTACTTCCATGCAACATTCTAAGTGATATAACTGTAGTTGGAATTATTGTTACTCCACTAGTGTTTATAACAAGAAATGTAATCATACTTCTTGTTGCTGTATCCTTTTTTAAATTTAACTCTTGGAGAGACTGCATAGCTTTAAGTCCAAATGGAGTTGCTGCATTTCCAAGTCCAAACATGTTTGCTACTATATTACTAGATATTAATCCTAATGAATCATGATTTTTCGGTATTTCAGGAAATATTTTATGAAGTAGTGGATAAAAAAAATTGGATATCTTTTCTAATAGTCCAGCAGTTTTTGCTATATTCATAATGCCAAGCCAAAGTGCCATTACAGGAAATATTTTCATAATCATATCCAAAGTTGTTTTTCCACTATTTAAAATAATGTTATTTAAATCATCAAGTTTTCCATTTAACAAGCAAAAAATAATTCCTATAATAATAAAACTTCCCCATAATTTATTTACCATAAATTTTTAATCCATTTCCATATGGACTCAAAAAATCCTAATTTTTTCGAAGACTTTATTTCACCAAAGTAAACATCATCTTTATATAATTCTTTATCAGCAAAATATACTTTTACTACTCCTACTTTATCACCATTTTGCACATCATCTTTTCTCTCAATTTCAAACTTTAATTTAATCATTTCTTTTTCTTTATCTAACAATGGATATGAGTAGCCATTGTTTATGTATAGTTCTCCTCTTTTATAATAATTATCATCATATATATTTATATTTCCTTTTTGTAAGATATTATAACTATCATAAGTGTTAAATCCATATTCATGTAATGATTTATGATCACTAAAATCATTACCATCATTTAGGGTTACTACTACTAGATTTAAATTATCTTTAGAAGCCGTTGTTACTAATGTTCTTTTTGCTATTTCAGTATATCCTGTTTTACCACCTGTTGCATATTTATAACTTCCAAGTAATTTATTTTTATTTGTCCAGGAATAAACATTCATATTTGTCTTTACGGAATGTTTTTTTGTACCAACTATTGTCTTAAATTCTACATTTTTTACAGCGTAACTCATAAGAATTGCCATATCATAGGCAGTAGATAGATTACCTCCATTTTCATCTAATCCACTGGGATTGTTAAATGTAGTATTCTTCATGCCTATTTTTTTTGCTTTTTCGTTCATTAATTTAACAAAATTGTCAACATCCCCACCTACATATTTGGCTATTGCTAGAGCTGCATCATTTCCACTTCTAAGCATTAGCCCATACACCAAATCTCTTAGTTTTATTTCCTCTCCAACTTTTATATAAATTGCTGAACCATAGGCATCTAATATTTCATCTCCTATGACAATAGTGTCATCTAATTTCCCGCTTTCACATGCAAGAATACCTGTCATTATTTTAGAAATAGATGCTACACTACGAACTTCATCTATGTTTTTTGCATACATAATACGATTACTATCTGTATCCATTAAAATTGCGCTTCTGGCACTTGTTTCAATTGCTGATACACTAAATGGAATTAGGAATATTACCATTAATCCAATTATAACTATCTTTTTCATATTCTCACCATTAAAATGATATGAAAAAATGGACAAAATATGTGCATTGTAACTACTGGAACAAAATTCAAGGTAATTTTTTTCTACTTCATACTTTATATTTTCTTATATTCAAATCTAATGCTTTTAGTTTTGAGAACTTTCCTAGTATACAAAAATACATTTGGCTATAATGTTCCAAATGTATTTTTATTTTTCCTCTAAAAACAATTTTCTTGTAATAAAATTAAACACCATAACAATTAAAGTAGCGGCCACTTTAACAATTAAATAGCTGATATGCATTTTATCCGTTCCCATATACATAATTATCTCTGTAAGAATTAGTCCAATTATACTAAAAATAATAAATGTTATAAATTGTTTTGCTTTACTATTGTTTTTATTTACATCAAACACCCATTTAACACTTGCCATATAATTAAATATAACAGAAATGGTAAAACCTAGTCCAGCTGCTAACAAAACATCTAATTTAAATATTTCTTTGCATAAGACCATAATACTATAATCAATTGCAAAGGCAAGTCCACCAACTATTCCAAATTTAAATATTTGTTTAAAAAGTTTATTTTCAAGTATTTTATTTATCATTTCTTTTAGTCCTTATAAGTTCTAATTCAAAAAGTTGGCGATGTTTTTTTACTACTACTTCTAATATTATTCCACATACAAAGGTAAGCATGGCAATTATTAATATAAAACCAAACACTATTAGTGTTGGAAATCTAGGAACCAATCCAGTTCTAAAGTATTCTGCAAACACAGGTATACAAAATATTACTGATATCAATGTGAGAATTAGACTAATTAAGCCAAAGAATATTGTAGGCTTATATTCTTTAAATAACCTTGCAATGGTTCTTAAAACCCTAAATCCATCTTTAAAAGTATTTAATTTTGAGGTACTACCAGCTGGTCTATCTCTATACTCAACAGGTATTTCTTTAAGTAGGAAATTTTTATCAAGGGCATGGATAGTCATTTCTGTTTCTATTTCAAAGCCTTTGGATAATATTGGGAAAGTTTTAACGAATTCATAACTAAATGCTCTATAACCTGTCATAATATCTTTAACATTGCTTTTAAAAAGCATGTTTATTAAACCTCTCACTAATTTATTACCTAAATTATGAAATGGTCTTTTGTTTTCTTGAAAATAAGTTGATGATAAACGATCACCAATTACCATGTCTGCTTTTTTTTCTAGTATTAAATTACACATTTCTCTGGCATTTTCTTTAGGATAAGTATCATCACCATCTATCATCAAGTAACAATCTGCATCAATATCTTTAAACATTGATCTAATAACATTTCCCTTTCCTTGCTTATATTCATATTTAACTATGGCACCAGCATTTTTGGCAATTTTATCTGTACCATCAGTACTATTGTTATCGTATACATATACATCAGCTTCTGGTATAACTTTTTTGTAATCTTTAACTACCTTCTCTATTGTTTTACTTTCATTGTAACAAGGTATCAAGATAGCAATCTTTTTTTTATCCATAAGTTTCCACCTCACAACAATTATATTTTATCTTTTTTTATATACCATGTCAAATAAATTAAAATAAAAAGGACTATTGTCCTTATGGTATTTGTAATACTTGCCCTAAACTAAGTAGATTACTGGTTAAATTATTAAGTCTTTTTATCTCATCAATAGTTGTGTTAAATTTTCTTGATATCTTCCATAAGTTATCTCCGTAAACTACTGTATAAGTATTGCCAGCTGTAGATTTTGCACTAGGAAGTATCAGAGACTGACCAATTGATAATATATCATTAGTTAAATTGTTTAGCCTTTTTAATTCATTTACTGTGGTATTATTTTGCCTTGCTATTGAATATAATGTGTCTCCTCTTTTTACAATATAATAGTTTATTTCATTATTAGTATTTGGTATTATTAACCTTTGACCAATGCTAAGAAGGTCTGTAGTTAAGTTATTTGCCCTTTTTAATTCTTCAACTTTTACATTATATTTTTTGGCAATGCTCCACAAACTATCACCACGCTTTACAATATATTCATTTGTTGCCGTAGAATCTGGAGCATAATATGGTAAGCCTTTATATTCTGTAACGGCTTTTACTACTGCTTCGGCATAAGCTTCATAATTGTTCACAACTCTGTTGATATCAGCCGCATTATCAATAAAGCCATATTCAACTATAACAGGCTCTGTTATACCTGTATCCCTAAAAAGGAAATTGTAATCTTTGGATTGATTACTTGGTAGCCTTCTTTGATAATTTCTTCTTACCTTTTGGCCTGCATTCTTAAGACCATCTAGTATTAATGATGAAAAGGTACCATTATTACGAAGAGCATATATTACTTCAGCACCTTCACCACCTCGGGAAAAAAAATATGTGATTAGGCGATTATTTTTTCTTGATTTTACTAATATTTATGTATTTAATTTATTTCATCATAATTAGTTTTTACATCATCTAGCACCTTAAATCTATATTGAATTTCTATATTTCTATCTTTATCAATGTAAACATTCTTTACCAATGTTTTTATAAGTTCTCTATTAGGTTTATCTAAGTTTAAAAGTGATTTAATTTGTTCTTCATATTTTGCGATTTCCTTCACATCTTCTTTAAATTTATTTTCTTCATTATCTATTTCATTAATTCTATAGTTTAAAGTTGATATTCTTTTTTCAACTTGTTCAGACATTCTTATATAAGAATTTTCAGTAATTATTCCTTTAAACTTATCATCATATAAAGCATCAGACTTTCTTTTTAATTCATCTATTTCTTGTAATAGTTGTATCTTTTCATTTTGTTTATCACATTTATCTTGTTTTCTATTTTGTAATACTTTTAATGATAATTCTTTTATATTTAAAGTATCTAAATATCTTTGACAAGTATTTTTTATGACAGTCATTATTTTATCTTCTAACTTATCATAAGGAAAAAAATGAGGATAACATAAATGTCTTCTGGGATCTCTAGCATATTTATTACAATTAACACTCCAATATTTTCCATCTTTGTAGTTTTTATTCTTTCTATGTAAAACACTTAAAGAGTTACCACATTCCTTGCATACAAGTAAATTTTCTAATAATCTTTTTTCCCTGTTACAATGGGTAGTTCTTACTCTAGCAGGTGCATTTTGTATTGCTTCAAAGATAGTTTTACTAACAAGAGGTTCATGAGTATTTTCAACAATTATCCAAAATTCCTTTTCTAACGAAACCTTTTTTTGTGATTTATAACTTAATTTAGTTTGGACATTTTGTACCATATCTCCTGTATACATCCTATTTTTTAATATTTTATTTACTGAAGATATAGTCCACTGATTACATTTTTGTCTAACTGATAACTTTGTTCCTTTATAAGCACTTGGACATTTTATATTGTTATCATTTAAGTATGAAACAATATCACTAATACCTGTACCTGAATATGCCATATTAAATATCTTTTTAACAACAGGAGCAACTTCTGGATTAGGTATTAAATGTCCTTTATCAAGTGGGTCTCTCATATAACCATAACATGGTTTACTTCCAATAAATTTTCCCTGTTCTTTTTTATTTCTTAATATTGAGCGAATTTTCTTTGAAGTATCTTTACTAGTCATATCATTAAATAAAGCTTTAAATGGCGCTATATCGTTATTAGCACTTTCTAAAAAAGTGTCAACTTGATCTAATATAGATATATATCTAATTTTCTTCTGTGGAAAATATTGTTCTACATAATAACCACACTTTATATAATCTCTACCTAATCTTGATAAATCTTTCGTGATTACACAATTGATTCGACCTCCTTCAATATCCTTTAATAATCTTTGAAATGAAGGTCTATCAAAATTTGTACCAGTATATCCATCATCAACATATTCATCAATAAATGTAAAACCATTTTCTCTTACATAATCCATTAATAAATGTCTTTGATTAATAACACTTTCACTATCTGACTCATAAGTTTTATCTTCATCACTTTCTGATAATCTAATATAAATTCCAACTCTATAAAAACTTGGTGCTTGTATTATATTGTTATACACTTACTACTCCTTCCAATGTGTATAACTTTGAATAAGCAATATAATTATACCACAATCCTTTATTGCTTACTATTTTCTAACATTAATTTTAAGTACTCCTCTATTAAATCATCCAAGTTTTTATCTTTATCGAAATTTTCAATTATATTCACTATATACACCTCTCCTTTAATTTTATGAAATATGACAAACTATAAGACTTTATTATTTAAATTATTAAAGCACAAAAAAATTAGTTATATTTCAAACTAATTATATGAATAATTATATAATTTTTTTTGCCTCCTTCCCTCCAACAAAAAAGGTGCAAGAAAAAAAGAGAATTTTCTTCTCTCTATAATCTTTGCAACTTTCCTATATTACCATATTAGCACATTTAAAGGTGCAAGTAAAGTGCAATTCAGTAATTACCACAGAATTGGAATTAAATTTATTCTTGCTCTACTAGTCTTTTCAACTTATTTATTTGTCTATTTAATAAAATACATAATCTATTAATTCTAGTATCTGAATATCCTGTTAAATGTTGATATTGATGCAATAAATCATCAAACCATTCTGGTAATCCTTCTAATTTACTTACATCTATTCTTTTAATATCTTTTACTATTTTTATTATTTCATCAAAAGGTTTAACTTCATAAAATAATTTACCTTCACCAGTTATATGTAATTCTTCTTCATCATAGTATTCAATATTTAAACTTTGCCCATTATCAAATATTGGAGCAACATCTAACCATTTTAAAGTGTTAACATCTCTTATTATTCCAAAATTATTAAGATGTCTATCTTCATTCATAATTAGAAAGTCTAAGATATACATATTTTCTATTTTTGTTCTTACATCTTTTATTCCTTCTGATTCTAACTTTTTAATATATTCTTCATAATCTTCGATACTATCATGTCTTTTCATATCATTTCTTATTTGATAGCAAGTAATAAGTTCTGTATCCTTTGTTATGAAACAAGGACATTTTGATACAACTGTATCTTTATAAGTATCAAGTGTATATTCTACATGATCAAAACCAAGTCTTTTACATATTTCAGTTGCAAGTACTTCATTAAAAGGTTGTAATGTCTCATTCTTATAACCACCTTTTAATAAGTATCTAATTCCACCTTCAATAATCCATGCTTTTTTTAACATTCCATCAGTAGTATTATTTGGAGTTTTAAGTGATGAAACATTTTGTATCATCTTACTATTTTTAGATAACGACGCTTCCATAAATTCTGCATAATCAAAATCATTATCAAAGAAATTTATATCTTCATATTTAATATCTGTACCAACTGGCTTTAACCAATATTGATCTGATAATGACAATCCAAATGCTTTGTCTAATAATTCACATGGAGCATTTATATTAAGCCTATGTAGTAATAAGTCTAGTTTATCTCTCCAAGATGGTATTCCTCTTCCTTTGAACCACTCACTTAAATTTGTTCTAAATGGAGTATCATTAATATCGTCGCTCATATAGAAACTTTTTAATATGTATGGTGCATAGTCAATGTTATACACATCATAGATTTTAGTAAACACACCTGTAGCAGAATCATACTCAGCGACTAATACCTCTATATTTTTATTCATTAAAGTACATTTCATAGGAAAATCATCTCCTTTTCTATATACTATTATATCATTATTTTCTAAAATATTCTTTAGTATTAGGTAAAAATAATACTAAATTTATTATAGTAAAAATTATGCTGTTTTCGATTTTTCGATTATATCTTACAGACTATATATATTCAAAGTACCAAGCATGGTGTCTACACACCCACAGCTTGTTAGGAAACATTCCTAAAACCTACAAAAAAGTCTCTGACAGTTTAGTATTTTTAGAAAAAACAGTGGAAAAAATATTATAAATTTTTTTAAAAAAATTGAAAATAATGGATGCATTATAGTTTTAAATTATTAATTTTTTCATTTATTTTTTCATTATTTTTAAATAAAAATATAAAAAATGAGAAGAAACTTTTTATCTTCTCAATTATTTTTTTATAATTTTATGCATTATCATTTAACTAAAATTAGTAAAATTTTTAGTATTTATTTTTCTTTTCTTATAAAGGTTTAATAATTATTTTAAATTCTATTTTTGTAATTTTTTATAAATTTCTTCCATATATATTCCTAATATACGCTTCTTTGTATCTTCATCATCCAATAACAATTTATATAAATCTTTATTATGTTCATATCCCTCAATTAATGCTTTATCAACATTTTTATAATACGAAAATCCGAAATTATTATAAGAATTTATATTAGCACTTGTTTTCAAATCACTATTGTTAATCAATATATCTTTAATTTGTTCTAAAGAAGAAAATGCTAAATTTGAATCAATACTCATTCCCTTTTCTAAATTTATTTCTTCAATTATTTCTGATAATCTTCTTTTTTGTTCTAGTTCAACAGATACAGGTTTCGGATCCCCATATTTAATTTCTGGTTCTGCTACGACCATTGATGCTTTATCATCTATTACATATTCACCTGTTTTTCTTTGCTCAAAATTTGATAATTCTACAGCTTGTACAACATTAAAATCAATCTTAATACCAGTTACATCTAACTCTTTATATAAAACAGTTAAATAATTATACTTTTTGTGAAGATCGACATCCTCAAATGCTGTCGCTTGAATAATAAATCTATAAAACTTATTAAAACTTGCTATATTTTTCTTAATTTCAAATTGTTGTTTAATATCTCTTTTCTTTATTTTTGATAGAGCTCTATCAACTAAACTTTCCATTTTTAGTTTATCAGTAATAATTTTCTTTTCTTTATAAGCAAGCTTATTAAATTCTTCAACATCTCCAAAATCCATAAAATTGTATGTATCTATTTTATCAATGAGATTATAAACTGTTTCTGGATTAACATTTTCAGACAAAATAGTCCCATCATAATATGGAGCAAATGATTTTTTAATTTCTTCATAAGAATTTTTAAAGTCTAGTATAAAACTTTGCTTATTATATGGTGGACAAATTCTATTTAATCTTGATAACGTTTGAACTGCTGCTATACCACTTAACTTTTTATCTATATACATTGCTACCAATTTAGGTTGATCAAATCCAGTTTGATATTTATTAGCAACCAACAGCACTTGATAATCATCCTTATCAAATTCCTTTTTTAATGCGTTTTCAGGAAAATTATTCATTCCAACTTCACTATATTCTTTACCATCAACTGTTACTTTTCCAGAAAAAGCAACTAATGCTTTTATATCATTGTAATTATTTTCATTAATATATCTTTCAAATTGATTTCTATATCTTACAGCAGCTTCTCTTGATGAAGTAATAACCATTGCTTTAGCTTTGCCACCAAGTTCTCTCATTATACAATTTCTAAAATGCTCTATTATTATTTCAACTTTTTGTCCAATATTTGTAGGATGCATACCTACAAATCTATTAATTTTTCTTTTTACTACACTTGAAAATACTTCTGGATTTTCTTCCATTTTTTTGTGAACTTCATAATAAGTTTCATAAGTTGTATAATTTGTTAATACATCAATTATAAATTCTTCTTGAATTGCTTGTTTCATTCCATATACATGAAATGGTGCTGGTTTTCCATCCTTATTTAAATTGCCAAATAATTGAAGTGTTTGTTTTTTAGGTGTCGCAGTAAATGCAATCATAGAAATATTTTTTTGCTTTCCTTGAGTAGTTATCTCATCAATAATTAAATCTTCTACCGAATCCCCATCAATATCTTCATTATCAGATAGTACTTCCGTAACAGCTGCCATGTTTTTTCCAGAAGTGGATGAATGAGCTTCATCTATTATTATTGCAAATCTTTTATTTAATATATTTTTTGTTTCATCTAAAATGTATCTGAATTTTTGAATTGTAGAAACTATTATTTTTGTATTACTTTTCAATGCATCTCCTAAATCAGATGACGTACAGTCTTCATCCATTACTTTTATTAATCCTGCCTTATGATCTATTGCTTTAATTGCTGCTTGTAATTGTTGATCAACTACTATTCTATCAGTAATTATTAATACAGAATCGAATATATTATTTTCATCTTTATCGTGTAATGATTGTAATCTATGAGATAGCCATGCAATGGTCTTAGTTTTTCCAGAACCTGCACTATGTTCAATTAAATAATTTTTAGATGTTTTATTAATTGATATGTCATCAATTAAATTTCTTATTGCATCTAATTGATGATATCTTGGAAAAATTAAATTTTCTTTTATTTTTAATTTGCCTGTTTTTTGATCTTCTTCCTCTTCTTTTTCTAAATATATAAAATTTTTAATTAAATATAATAATGTATCCTTTGTTAATATATCTTCCCACATATAAGATACATTTAATCCATTTTCATTATGTGGATTACCTTTTCCACCATCTTCTGTACCCTTATTAAAAGGCAAGAAATAAGAAGACTTACCACACAATTTAGTACACATATATACTTCTTTTGTATCCATAGCAAAATTTACTAATGCACCAAATTTAAACGATAATAATCTAGTTGTTGAATCTCTATCATTCTTATATTGAGAAATAGCATTCTCATAATTTTGCCCAGATTGATTACTTTTTAATTCTATTGTAATAATAGCAATACCATTTAAGAAAATTACTAAATCAATTCTATCTTCATCATCTTTGTTATAATATACTTCTTCCATTACAGAAAAAATATTTTTATGATATAACTCATTTAATTCTTCATTGAAAGTTGTAGCCGGTTTATCATACATTAAGTCTAGTTTTATATTATTATCAAAATATACTCCCTTTTTTAATCTTTGAATAAGGCAACTATCAGATTTTGTAATTTCAGCATTAATTCTTTTAATAATCAATTCGTTTGCATTATCATGTACCTTTCTAATTTGTTCAATTTTATCCGGTTGTGTCTCTTCTAAAAACTTTATTACAATTTCTGTATCCATAGCATATATTGGATTAAAATGTCCTTGATTATCATAACGTTCAATAAACTTATTTTCATTAACTAAATAATCAATAATATATCTTTGGTAGTCTTTTCTTTCTTTAAAGAAATTATCCATATAATTCCTCTGCTCCTTTCACTCTCTTCTTACCTGTTACATATTCATATATAACTGATTTCTTATATTCTTCTATTTTTTCTACTTGTTTTTTCTTTTCATCAATTATTTTATCTATTTGTTCACATTTTTTATCTAAATACTCTACAATTTCTTTTTGTTCATTTTCAGGTGGTAGAATTATTTTTGCTTCTTTCAATATTTTTTGTGTTACACTAAAAACTTTTACTCCATATACTTTACTTCTAATTTGACTTCTCCAATTATCAGTTAAAAACAGATATGCAAGATATTTATTTTGATTAGAATACTTAGACCTTAAAATAATAGAATGATATCCTGCAAATAATAATTCGTTTGTATCTACATATACACAGTTGCCACATCCATCAATATCTTCAGAAGTATCAGCAAAGATAAAATCTCCTTCTTTCACTATTGAAGATCTATTTTGTTTCAGATATTTTTCATCTACAAACCTTATTAATGATGAATTGATAAAAGTACCTTTATTAGTCTTTGAATGAATTTGTCCATAACTAATAACTGGAATACCATTTTCAATTAAATCAGCTTTAGTAATAGGTAATCCGTTAGAAAAATCAAATAATGATTTTATTTTTTTAGTTACATCCCAATGTGCTGGGACTTCTTTTGCCCAATTAAAACCACTTGCAACCATTTTAACATTTTTATTTAATCCACCTATAACGGTTTCAGTTATAATTAATTTTTTATAACTAGTTAATAATTCTATTTGTTTATTTAAATCAAATAATATATTATTTAAATTAGTTGTTTTTTCATCAAGAAAATTTGCTATTAATTTTTGTTCTTTATCACTCGGAATTGTTATTTTCATTGACTTTATATTAGTTGCTGAAACTGAGGCTTGATTTATTGCTGGCTTACAATAAATCTGCATATATGTTTTAAATATTTGAGATTTTAAATAATAGAATAAATAATTGTTATTTATTTTATTTGGAATTATCCTTAATAAATTCATTCCATGATATAAGTTTTTATCACCTTCATATTTAGCACAATTTCCTAAATACTCTATACTGTTTATATTACTAATTAAGAAATCATTTTTATTTAACTTAAAAGACGCTTTAATGCTCTCTACATATCCAACTTTATCATAATTGATTTTTCCTGTTGATATTGTTTCTATTCTTGTAACTGGAAAACAACTAATTCCAAATTGTAATTGTTCATTTGAGCATCCATTATTAAATCCAGAACAAACATTTTTTAAAGACTTTATTTCCCATTTTTTTGGAATATCTCCTATCCACTCAATTCCACTATATTTCATTTTAGACATAATTATATCTCCCTAAATAACTCTTCTATTCTTTTATTTAATGAAGATTCAATCTCTAAAAATTGTTTTTCTAAGTTATCAGATTTTTCTGGTTCCTTATATTCATAGAAATATCTCGTAAATGGAATTTCAGCACCTGTTTTTATAATTGGATTTTTAGCATTCATATCTTCTTCAAAGAATGCTTTTGCATCAGGAATATGTGGCAACACTTCCTCTTTCATATATTCATTAATATCTTTAGTATATTTAACAATTTCTATATCTTTGGTTGATTTATCCCAAATAACATTTCCATTTTTATCTTTATGAATTTCTGCTGTTTTATCCATAACAGATAGACCATCCGCTATTTTATCAATTAAACTTTTATTTACTTCTGTATCATTAAAAATTTCTTTTAAGACATAGAGAAAATCTTTTTCATTTTTATATATTTTATCTGTTTTATTATTGTTCAAAAGATTAAATATTAAATCATATGTAACTTTATTATTCAAATATTTATCTAACTCTTTTTGTTCTTTTGAAGGAATTGGATCTAACATTTGAATTTCATCTACTTTATCTTGGTTGTAGAATTTATCAAATGTTCCACTATTTCTTAAATTTTCTATCCTTTCATCATTTATGGCATAACTTCTTTGTAATGGTTGATAAACTGCATATTCTTTATATAAAAATTCTTCTTTATTAAAGATTTTACTATACTTGTTTTCTTTAAAATCAGCATAAATATTAACAATTTTTTCAATTTGTTTTGGTAATAATTCTTTTCTCTTTTTTCCAAGTGATGTTCTTAATGGAGTCCAAAATTTTTCACCTGTAGCATTTATTAACTGAATTTTATTTCTTCTTTCAGGTCTCTTAATATCTTGTTTAGAAAGTATAAAAATATAAATTCCAATACCCGTATTATAAAATAAATCTGTTGGTAATGCTATTATTGATTCAATTAAATCTTCTTCAATCATCCATCTTCTTATTTGACTTTCACCAGATGATGTTCCTCCTGAAAATAACGGTGAACCATTTGTAATAATTGCTGCTTTACCATTGTCAGCTAATTTTGATATTGCATGTTGCATAAATAATAATTGCATATCTCCTGTTGCTGGAAGTCCAGCTCCAAATCTTCCTTTAAATCCTAATTTATATTCTTCTTTAACAGCAGCTTCTACACCTTCAGCAGCATCTTTTCCACCCCAGGGTTGTCCAAATGGTGGATTCATAATAACAAATCTCATTTTTTGTTCACGTTCATTTAATGTAGCTTTAAAACAATCTTTAATCATTGTATCTTGAAATCGTATATTTTTAGCACTTTGTCCTTTTATCATCATGTCTGCTAAACATATTGCATACGATTCAGGATTAACTTCCTGTCCAAATAATTGGACATCTGCATCTGGATTCATTTTTATAATTGTTTCCCTCGCAGTACTTAACATACCACCAGTTCCACAAGCTGCATCCAATATAGTAATTGCTTTACCCGCTGCCATTAAGTCGTCACAACCTTCAGAAAGCAAAATATCTACCATTAATTTAATAACTTCTCTAGGAGTAAAATGATCACCAGCTTCAGCATTTTCTGAAAATCTTCTAATTATGTCTTCAAATATATATCCCATTTTATGATTATCAACAGTTTCAGGATTTAAATCTAAATTAGAAAATTCCTTAATTACACCAAGCAATCTATTATTTTTATCCATTTTATCAATTTCTTTTTCAAACGATAAATTGTCTATTATTTCTTTTACATTAGGAGAAAATCCTTTTATATATGATTTAAAATTATTTGCAATATGATCTGCATCATTTAATAATTCTTTTAAATCAAACTTACTAGTATTATAAAAAGAATATCCCGATTTTTTGCATAACATTTGATAAGGCGTTGTTTTATCACTATTATATTCATCTAAAACAGCTTTCTTAGTTTTAGCAAGTGCACACTCAAATCTTCTAATAATAACCATTGGAATTATTACATCTTTATATTTATCACTCTTATATGGACCTCTTAATTTTTTAGCAATGCTCCATACCATATTTACTTCTTTTGTTACATTTATAATTTCATTCATTATCTACTACCTCTCTTTACTACAACTTGATTTGAATTTTCATCAGGCATTAAAATACATTCTTTTTTGTTAGACATTTTTATATTTTTATTTTCATCAACATAAAAAACTACCGAATCGCCTTGCTCAAGTTTTAATAAATCTCTTATTTGTTTTGGAATTGTAATTTGTCCTTTAGATGTTAATTTTGCTGTATCTAAAAGTCTATTATTATTTTTCATATATCAATTCTCCTTACTTTCCTTACTTATTAAGTATAACATATTTTTGTTGTTTTTTGATAAAAATACAACAATTTAGTCAAAAAAAAATAAACCTTTATGGATTATTTTAGATGGTAATATTCCAAAACAAATTAATACAATCAAAACAATATGTATAATACCAAAATTAATTAAATATATAAAAATGTATAATTACATAATAAAAGAGTCTTAAGAATTTATCAAAATTCTCAAAACTCTTTATGCTAACATTTGCTGTTGATATTATTCAAACTCTATTTCTTCTTCTGCTATATTATAAATATCAATTCTATTTTCTATATTTATAGGATTAACTAACCAGCCATTTAACTTACAATTTCTAATAAACGTTTCTATTCTATTAACCTTGTGAAGTTCTCTTAATGTTATCACCAATCCAAATTTAATACCTTCACCATCATTATTATCTAATCTTTCTTTAGTTTTTACACTAATTCCCCACATCTTATTTGTACCAATTGGTTCTTTATCTTTTCTTAATGATGTCGGAGGTTGTACAATATATTTTACATTATCCCATTTTCTATAATTTTTTCGAGCATTACCTTCATAAGTAAACCAGCCTTCTTCTGTTTGATGATTTTCGTTTATAGTATCAATTGTACCATCATCTCTTATTCTACCAAAACCAATATCCAATTCAGTATTTGTATAATCTACGCCTTGGTTTCTGCTACATTTTGGAAAATAACACATAACCGCTTTAGCAACAAAAGGATATTTTCCATTATGCATTGGAACTGGTAAATTATAATTATAAGTATCATATTTTTCAGAAATACCATCAACCAAAAATTTTATCTCATCATCCTCCGAAAATATAATATCATCAATTTTTTGAGGCACTACACCATAACCAATTAATGAAGAACTTTCAACATCTTTACCATTATTCCATTTAGCAGCAGAATCTATAATTAATGCTTTAGCACATTCACGACTAATCCCCAACACATCAATTAAATAGGACATTTTTCTACTAATCCACGGAGCAGCAAATGAAGTTCCCGTAACCATATAAGATCCTGTTGAACCACATACTTTCATCTTTTTATCTATATCTCCTCCATAATAGCTAATATCAGGCTTATTAAAAAAAGATAATACAATTCCACTTCTAGAATATGAAGCACTTTTCCCTTCCTCGTTTACAGAATTAACAACTAATGAGTTTATCGAATCTGCTGGAGCACCTATTTTTTTAACAGATGAGTGTTTAGATTTATTAGTACCTGCTATTACAAATATAACATTATTGTCATATTGAATTTTATCCAATATTGCAGCCTCTGGAGAAATAAAATTAGGATTAATTTCTAAGGAAGACCCAAGAGATAAATTCCAAACTTTGATATCTTTATTAGTAGCTACAATTTCTTTAATTTGTCTCAATATAGAAAATGAACTCATTTCTCTTGCTTTTGTTACACCAAAATGTCTAACTTTAAATCTACCACAGCCATCGTCTAAATCCGGATTTAAAACTGGTCCATCAACAATTATTGAAGATACCATTGTTCCATGTTCATAATCATTTGAATCGATAATATCTTCAGGTATTAAATTATGACTTTCCACCCAATTAGAAAAATATACTCTATCATCAAATAATGTATCTATAACCCCAATTGTCGGTTCGTTTTTAGGATTTGGTAGTTTCTTCACCCCATCTATAGTTAACTGTTCTTGATTGATTGTTTCTATTTTAGAAATATCGGTTGTAATCATTGAAATTAAGTAGGGTGCTTTACTTTTTAACAATTCAACTTGGTCTGGAAATAATAATACATTTTCATCAATAATTCTAGATGATAAAACATCTATTCCTAGTTTATATAACAACTCTTTTACATTTTCATCTGTCTTATATAAATTAATAATTACATTATCCGATGTTTCATCACTATTTGTGGGAATATCAAACTTTTCAACATAATAACAGTCAACAACAGTTTTTGCAAAAAGAGTCTTTGATAGTTCTTTACTTTTTATAATAATATTGTTTTTGTTCAACTCATAAAGTTGCTCATAAGTTATTTGACCATCAAACTCTGAATCTATTATTTTTTTTACAATTTGAAGTTTTTGTATTGAATCATCTATGAACTCTAATGGAATATAATGTGTAATAATATGCTTTGGTTGCCCTTCACTAAATTTGGCTCCAACCATTGTGTCATTTGATTTTTTATTGCCTTTAGAAAGCAATGATTTTATTCTTCTAGATTTAGCTATAACATCAATATAATGTACTGATATTAAGGCACCTGATAAATATGATTCTTTCATCCAAAATTTTTTTAATTCTTCCAATTGCTTTTGTAATTGTCCTACATGAGTAACATTAACAAGCCCATTCTTTGGCAAATTAGTAGCCCCAGGTTGCCCTTCACTACTTTTTTGAGTAAATTCACCTTTAAGTTGCAAAATATTATTCTTCATCGTTTCTCAACTCCCTAGATACTTGACTTTTAGATACACCAGTTAAAGTTTCAATTTCTCTAACTGTAAAACCTTGCGTTTGAAGTTCTTTCAATTCAATATCTTTTTTTTCATTTAATAATAAATATAATTGTTTTAAGTAACTATTTGTATCATTTATATCACTAAAAGCAATAGAAGTCTTTATAATATTTTTTAAATCACCTGGATATGGTAAATTTTCTACACATGAAAGAATTTTTTTAAATAATTTAGTATTCTTATTTTCTATTTTAAACTTTTTTAAAAAGTCGTTTAAAATAACTTCCGCTACTTCAATTAAATCTTCTTTACTATAATCATTAAAATTAATTATTGTATCAAATCTACGTATTAGTGCTTTGTCAAAAGATTTATATAAATTGGTAGTAGCAATAAAAACAACGTTTTCATTTAAGTTATCTAACTCTTTTAAAATTGAAGAAGTTGCTCTTCCCATTTCTCTAATATCATTATTATTTAATCGGTCAAGAGCTATGGCGTCTATTTCATCAAATAATATTATAGTCTTTTCAGGATGAGGTAAGTTTTTTATCTCATCAAATAAACTAGTAATATTTTTTGAGGTTTGCCCCAATTTACTATCTATAACAACATCAAATTGTACAGAATATAAATCTCTATCAAGAATTCTAGCTAATTGTTTTACAGATTCCGTTTTCCCAGTACCTGGCTCTCCTTCAAAGAGAAATTTATTTATTCCTATATTACGTGATACAGCATTAATAATTCCCATTAATTCTCTTTGAATCTTTTCAGGCAGAGGTAGTGGTGAATTAGTTGGCTCTATTTTTTTAAAAAAAGTTAAATCATATTCATCCCCTTGTGGAACAAATGTATTAACGTTTGACAATAAAGACATAACGTATTCAGATAATTGATAATCACCCATTTTATCAAAATATTTAGCAATTTCATATGATTCATTTCTAAATGCAGCATCATTTTTCTCACAATAATATCTAATAAGATTTATAACATTTTTTTTCTTCATTTTTATCACCTCATAAATATTATAGCACGTCTTGGGACATAAATATATATTTTAGGGACAAATTTTAAATTATTTTACACATTTTCTTCAAACCATCCAATATCATCATCCCACTCTATTTCGTTGTTTATAACTTTATTAATATTGGTATAAATCGAATTTTTAAAATAACCAAATTTATTTTCTATTACATTACCTTCTTCGTCTAAAAAATTTCGTTTAACAACATGATCAGCAATATAATAAGTTATTACAATTAAATCTTCATAATTATATTCTTCTAATAATTTATTAAATAATTTATTATAATTTAATAGTTCAACATCATTTAGATTTATATAACCATATTTTATTAATGCTTTTGTTAAACTATTTAGATCATTAAAAAAAGAAGATTTTTGACTTTTATCTTCTTTATCTATTTGTTCTTTAGTATTTTGTTTATTAGTATTTATTTGTATGTCCTTTACGGTCTCTCCTTTAACGGTATATCCTTTTTGGTACTCTGGTTCAATTCCTTCAGGTATTTCTCTAATTAAATACTCATATTGATATTGTCCATTTTCTTTTCTTACCTTATTTATTTCTAAATATCCTTGATTCTTTAATTCAGATACAATATTTTTTATTGCTTTGATACCCTCTTTACTAACAGTAGCTAATCCATTTAGTGAATAATCCCAATCTTCAGGTAAACTAAGCATATATGATAACAAACCTTTGGCTTTAAATGATAATTCTTTATCTCTTAAATGATAATTTGCCATAACCGTATAATTGTTATTTTTTTCTACTCTAAATACAGACATAATCTCACCCTTTCTTTTTAGCATAATGAAAAGCCTATTGTTTTTTAATAGACTTTAACTTATTAAATATATGTAAAACAAGAAGCTTATCCAAGTTATACATCACAGCCATAATTTAATCACATAAAATGATGCTCCTCCACCTGCATTTATGTGATTAGATATAACAAGAACATTTGGATCATTGCCATAAGCAGCAAGTATCTGCCTAGTTCGTTCTTTTGGTGAAAGCGTTTCATCCGTAGACCTAATATACTTTACCGGTATACCTAACTCATTAAATCTATTAAACATGTAATTAGAAATCATGGAATTAATATTTTTCTCTTGATAACCATTCCCAACAGCCCCCGGATCATTTCCACCGTGGCTGGCACCCCCTTAAACAAGGAGCTAATCTAACCTTATTAAATTCAATGAAATATCAATATCTCTGGTATTAGTTTCCGGATTTATTTCACCAATTAATACTCCATCTACAAATTCTTCTACTATATCTTTTGTTAGCTTATCTATATGTCTGTACTTTTCAAAAATACTTTTACTACTTGTAATTTCATCTTCTTTAGTTTTAATACTTGATAATTCAACATCTATATTCTCTATTCTTTTTTTATATTCATCAATTTCATTTTTAAACTTTTCTCGTAGCATCACAAATTCTTCTGTCGAAATAATACCTTCAAGTTTGTCCTCATAAATAGTTTTATAATAATCATTTTTCTTGTCTATTTTAATATTTAATTCTTCTTTTTCTTGTTCAAATATTTCCTTCTTTGAAATAGCATTTATATTTAGTGATTTTTTTTGGATTGCATATAATCTATCTAATTCACTAATATTATAATATATATCTAGCTGTTTATTTATTTCATCCAATAAAATTTTTTCTAAAACATCACATCTTATTGAGGCATTGTTTTTACAATCACAGTTAGCTTGTCTTACCCCCTTACATTTTAAATATGCTGTCTTGCCTTCTGATGTTTTATATATATTCCTTGTAAAAATGTGATGACACTCTTTACAATAAACTTTTTTACTTAACATATATACTTCACCAGTCTGTGTAACTCTGGTTCTTTTTTTAAACTTCTTTTGTACATAATCCCAAGTTTCAATATCTATTATTGGTTCGTGAGTTCCATAACAATATGTCCAATCTTCTTTTGGTTTCATAATAGGCTTGTGATTTTTATAACTTACATAAGTTTTTTTTCCTTGTACAAGATTACCAATATATGATTCATTTCTTAGAATACTGTAAATAGTATCTTGACGCCACTTTGTTCTTGCAACTCCATATCTTGCACTTCTACAAGTGTATTTACTTCCATTTTCTTTTTTATAATTACTTGGTGTTAATATTCCTCTATCATTTAAACTTTTAGCTATTTTATAATATCCACTACCATCCTTATACATTTTAAATATTTCTCTTACCACTTCTGCTGCTACTGGATCTATTAATAATTTATTTTTATTATCAGGATCTTTTTTGTAACCATACGGAGCAAATGAACCTAGAAATTGCCCATCCTCTCTTTTATTTTGCAATGACTTTCTAATATTATCTGATAAATCTTCTAAATACCACTCATTAACAAGACCATTTATTTGTCTTGATTTTTTATTGCCAGCAACATCAGTATCTGCATTATCTACAATACTTACAAAGCGTACTCCCCACTCAATAAACTTATTGTGAATATATCTTTCTATAGTTTCCATATCCCTTGAAAATCTTGATTGGGTTTTACATAAGACAATATCTATTTCTCCATTTTCACAATCTTCAAGCATTTTATTAAAACCGGGTCTGCTATTGTCCGTACCAGAATAATCATCATCACTATATATGGCAACAACTTCCCAACCTTGATCAAGTGCATATTTTAGTAACATACTTTTTTGATTGGCAATAGACTCACTATCATCACTTTTATTCCTTTTAAATCTATCTTCATCTGAAAGTCTTACATATATAATTACTCTTTTAGGTCCTACCCTTTTAACTCTAGTTATTGACACGAGGAGCACCCCCTTTCTGCAACAATACTACAATATTTTTTTTATATGTTTAAATGTGAAAACCAGAAAATTACAGACTTGACATTTTAAGCTACTATATTTTTTTCTGATAAAATAATTACTTTCAACAATTTTTCATTAAAAATCTTTATTAATTCTTCTTTAGTCTTAGTATTAGATTTTACAACTAAATTAACATTATATTTAATTTCATTATTCAAAATAATCACCTTCTAAAATATATGCAAATTATTATCATTTATATTTCTTTCATCATTATTAGATAAATTATTCATTAATTCAGCTTTATATAAAAAATTTGGTTTTTTATCAAATATTTTTTTCAAATCAATATTGTTTTCAACATAATCATTTAAAACTTTTGATACCTTCATCATAGCCTTTTGCATACTTTTCTCACTAACAATCATCTCAGTTTCTTTAATCATCTTTACCTTAATCATATAATTCTTATTTCTCATATAAATTTATCTCCTTAATACTTAATCCAAATGCGTTTATAATTGCCTTATCTACCAATTTTTGTTGTTTTTTTGTTAATGTTGTTAAGTAATGTGTTATTCTCGATCTATCTATTTCTCTAATATGTTCAACCAATACTACTGAATCGTATTTTAAATAATTAGAAGGTTCAATATATACGTGTGTGGGTAAATCGTATTTCTTATTAATCATTTTTGTTAAAGGTGCTACCAAAACAGTTGGGCATCTTTTTAAACTATGATTATTTTGTAAAACTAAAACTGGTCTATTTCCACCCTGTTCGTGTCCTAGAACAGGATCTAAATTGGCATTAAATATTTCTCCTCTTTTAATTTTTTTCATAAATCCTCCATTTTAGGCATAAAAAAGTCCATAAGGATTTATAACTATAAATTTAAACTTGGTTTCTTTGCTTTCCTTCATACATTTGGTAGAATTCCTATCAAATGTCCTTGTTGTGGTAATCTTATGAAACTAATGTTTAATGTTACTTGAGGAGATGATTTTTATGGGGACAATATTAAAAATATGGCAAAAATAATTTTAAAAATAATTTAAATATTAAGTTGAGTATGAAATTTGTTTGTAATAAATGTAATACTTACAAAATTTATACTAGAGAAGAAATTAATACTATCAAACCAAAAGATTACCAAACTGATAAAAGACTTTTTGTGACAAATGTAATTCAAGATTAGTTCCTACTGAGGTAATTGCCGATTACTAATTCATTATGAACTTTTATTAACAGATTTAATTGCCGTCTTTTTGCGCATACTTTTTACTTGTTACTATATTGGTAACAAGTTTTTGACGGACATAATTCCTAGTATATAAAAAAATAACAAAATAAATTTTGTTATCCGTCCCCTTTGGGGACATTTTTTGTTATAATTAATT
>CAKOTD010000011.1 GCA_934120015.1 uncultured Bacilli bacterium | reverse complement strand
ATAAAAAAGATCCAAGAATAGAAGAATTATTAGAAGGCAGAAACGTAAGAAAGGATTTAGCTTTAGTATTAGATTGTCAAGAAGAAAATATATCTTTAACAGAAGAAGCATTAAGCGGAAATATAATATATCATCGTGGTAATTTAGATTTAAGTTACTTAAGAAGTGCCGAAGGCTTAAAATTGCCAGATAAAGTAGGAGGAAGTTTATATTTAAGCAACCTAAGAAGTGCCGAAGGCTTAAAATTGCCAGATAAAGTAGGAGGAAGTTTATATTTAAGCAACCTAAGAAGTGCCGAAGGCTTAAAGTTGCCAAACGAAATAGGCGGTGATTTAGATTTAAGCGGCTTAACAAGTACCGAAGGCTTAAAATTGCCAGATAAAATAGGATGGGATTTAGATTTAAGCGGTTTAACAAGTGCCGAAGGATTAGAATTACCAAACGAAATAGACGGTGATTTATATTTAATCGGCTTAACAAGTGCCAAAGGTTTAAAATTACCAACTAAAATAGGTGGAAGTATATACTTAACATCTCTTAAGAATCTTGATGGTTTAGATTTATCAAGTAGTCTTATATCAAAAATAGTATTTAGTGATAAAATAGAAAAGCAATTAATAAATAGAAGGATAATATAAAATTTATGATAAAATGCGTGAAACTTACATATCATATGTAAGTTTTAAAATCATTTACAATTATTTCAAAAATAAATAGTTTAATTATAATAAACTTGACAAACTAGGAAAAAATGACGCTGTATTAATATATGTAAGCCTTAATTATGTATCATTCCTTGGTTGTTATTCTATTATTTGTATAGTGAACAATCAAGGAAAGGTGAAATAGTAATGTAAAATTGATTATAATAATTGCTAAATTTATATAAAAATGGTATATTTATAGTGGAGGTAAGTTATATGAAAATAGTTGGTATGATATTTATGATTGCTTTAGGTTTGTTATTAATATTTGTAATAGTACCTATATTAAAGAAAAAAACAAATGCTATTAAGAATTTAACTATAAAAAAAGTTGCAGATGTTTTGAAATCTTTTAATCGTGCTGGTTTGCCTGAAGATTATATGGAGGTAGTTGCTCTTGATGGCTTTGCAAAAGCTACTAATCTATATAAAGCACCATTTACAAAAACAGAAGTGGCATTTGTATCTGCTAAGGCAGTACAAGTTTCAGAGGAGAAAGAAAATTATAAAGATGCCGATGGAAACAATTGCACCAGAGTAGTAAATAAAAGAGAAAATATTTTTGATATGGTACTTGGTGACAGTTTAGATTTTGTTGATGATTCAACAGGTGAATCTGTAGTGCTAGATATGAAATATGTGCATGATTTAGAAATAAAGAATTCATACAATGAATTTAAAGAAGCAGGGCTTATAGAATTAGGAAACTTTGGAATACAGCTACCAATTAATCCTTTTGGAAATAATATTTTGGGATTTGAATTAAAAGAAAATACAATTGATAATAATGAGCACTTGTTTATTGTTGGTGCAGCTTATAAAAAAGGGGAAAAAATACATATTACATGTCCTAAAAAGTCAAGCTGCAAATTTGTTGTAACAAACAAACAAAAAGAGGAATATCTAAAGTCTGCCGGTAAGTCAAATATGGCCTTAATTATTCTTGGAATATTTTTAATAGTAACAGGAATTGTAATTGGAATAATTTAAATAAGATAGTTGACAAACACTAAAAATATTTATATAATCACTATTATTGAGGTGTGTTATGAAAAGGGTAGTTTTAGGCTTGTTAACTTTTTTTTGTTTATCTTTTTCGGTCTATGCTGAAGAGGTCGATATAATAATATTTACAGGTCAATCAAATATGGTTGGTATAGGTGCACAAAGTATTAGTGATGATGAAATGAATTACTTAAATTTTTCGTTACTAAAAGGTAAAGTTTATGAATATAAGTATGCTGAGGATAAAATTATTGAATATAATACTAGTAATAATATACCTAATAAAATAGGTGAGGATAAAAGCTATTGTCAAAATTGGTACTGTATTGCATCTGAAAAAAATAATTATGCCTTAATTAGTAGTTTTGTATCAGAATATATAAGTTTAACTGGCAGAAATGTTGTTATCATACCTAGTGCTGTTAATGGTCGAAATATTGATTGGTTTCAGCCCCAAAATAGCTATGAAGAAATAAATGAAGGCAATAATATATTTTCCTTTTTAGTAAAAAAATATAATAAAGCAGTAAATAGACTTAAAGAAGACGGATTTACTATTGGAAATAGTTTTTATGTCATGTATGATGGAGAGCATGATAGTGATAAGAATGAAGAAAAATATACAAAACTATATATGAATTTTCATAATACTTTGATTAATAAAAGTGATGTTGAATTTGGTGCAGTTATAGAACCTGGTTTGGCATATATTCAGGGTGATACTGAATATACAGCCCCTGAACAAGAATACAAACTTGATAAATATTTTCAAAATATGACTTTAACTACTAATAATTTATTTGTAGCATCTTCCCTTCCCGTATTATTGTCACAACCTGGTGAGGTGGCAAAGAAAAATATGGTTGATAGAGTACATTTAAATTATGACTCATTAAGACTAATTGGAAGAGATGCAGCAAAAAATATAATTAATCAGAAGAATCTAATAGTTGGAAAAGATAATACTTGTATAAGTACAATAGGAATAGATGAAAGAAATTTATATTAAAAAGAAATTACTGGATGGTAATTTCTTTTTCTATAATGTCTAAACTGATAAGCTTTAAGTTATTCTTTATCTTTTCATATATATCAGTTGGTACTAATAATTCAAATTTTATTTTTTCATTAAATTCCTTACTTTTTATATATTCTTCATTTATATATTTATATAATTCATTGGCATTTTCATAAGAAATATATATATCAATATTAATGTACTCGATTGGCACCTTTAATTCAACTGTTTTTAAGCACTCAGTTACTGCTTTTGTATAAGCTCTAACCAATCCACCGGCTCCTAATTTTATACCTCCAAAATATCTAACAACAATTACTATTATATTATTTAAATTATTATTTTTAATGACATTTAAGATAGGGTTACCAGCTGTACCACTTGGTTCTCCATCATCATTATATTTTTCATTATTACCTAGAATATATGCATAGCAATAGTGAGTAGCACCATCATATGTTGTTTTTGCTTCATTTATAGCCATTTTTATTTCAAATAGATTATGGACGGGTTTAATAATACAAATGAAATCAGATTTATTAATTGTAATTTTATTTAGACCTTCATTTTTTATGAAATACATATAATCACCAAAATAATTATATAATATGAATTATTTCAAAACAATATTATTGTTTAATAAAACATAATTTAATGTTATAATATTAATAATTAAAGGTGATTTACATGATATTAGAAAAATTATTACTTGTTCCAACTAGTCCTGGATGTTATATGATGAAAAATAAGGATAATGTAATTATTTATGTTGGAAAAGCAAAAAACTTAAAAAATAGATTAAATTCTTATTTTCATAGCAAACATACTGGTAAAACAGCAAAACTTGTTAGTGAAATAGCTGATTTTGAATATGTTGTTGTGGGAAGTGAGACAGAATCACTTATATTAGAGATAAATTTAATTAAAAAATATGATCCTAAATATAATATTTTACTTCGTGATGACAAAAGCTATCCATATATTGAATTAACTAATGAGGAAGTACCTAGATTATTGGTAGTAAGAAATCTTAATCGTAAAAAAAAAGGAAATACCCATCTTTATGGACCTTATCCAAACGTAACAGCAGCACGTAATACAGTTAATATGTTAAATAGATTATATCCACTTCGTAAGTGCAGCAATTATAACAAAGTTCCATGTCTTTATTATCACATTGGTCAGTGTCTTGGTTATTGCCGAAATAACGTTAGTTTTCAGAAAATTAATGATATGAAAAATGATATAGTTGCCTTTTTAAAAGGAAATGATGAGATAATTAGAAAAAAGATAACTGAAGAAATGATTGTAGAAAGTGAAAAAATGAATTATGAAAAAGCAAAAGAGTTAAAAGACTTGCTTGACTATATAGATGTTACTCTTGCAAAACAAAAAGTAGAAATTAGGGATGGAATAGATAGAGATGTATTTGGATATTTTGTTCAAAATGGTTATATTTCATTTCAAGTATTTTTTATAAGAGGCGGAAAAATACTTGAAAGACATTCCAAAATATGTCCACTTATAGATGAGATAGATGAAGAATTAAATGTGTATATTGCTAAATTTTATGAAAGAGATGTATTACTTCCAAAAGAGATACTTGTTCCTAGTATTGTAAATATTTCACTTATAGAATCTTATTTAAATATACCAGTAAGAGTCCCACAAAAAGGAATAAAAAAGGAATTAGTAGAAATGGCCAACAATAATGCTGAAGTTGCCTTAAAAGAACAATTTGAACTTATTAAAAGAGATGAAGAGAAAACAATAGGTGCAAATGAGGAGTTAATGAAAATATTAAATCTTGAAAAATTAGATCGTATTGAACTATTCGATAATTCTAATTTATTTGGAACATTTAATGTATCAGGAATGGTTGTTTTCAAAAATGGTAAGCCTAGTAAAAATGACTATAGAAAGTTCAAGATAACATTAGATAAAAATGATGATTATGGAACAATGAAAGAAGTTATATATCGTAGATATTTTAGGGTTTTAAAAGATAAATTAGAAAAACCAGACCTTATTATTGTTGATGGAGGTATAGGACAAATAAATGTTGCAAGAGATGTTATTAGTTCACTTAATTTAAAAATACCAGTAGTAGGGCTAAAAAAAGATAATCATCATGCTACTGAAGCACTAATGGCTTTTGATCCTATAGAAATAATTCCAATTGATAAAAAGAGTTCTTTATTTTATTATTTAGAGAGAATGCAAGATGAAGTACATAATTTTACAATTAATTACCATAAACAGCTTCGTAGTAAAGGGAGCTTATCAAGTTTACTTGACAATATAGAGGGTATTGGTGAAAAAAGAAAGTTGGAATTGTTAAAAAAATATAAAACTATTGTCAAACTTAAAACAGTTGATATAGATGAGTTAATAAAGATTATACCTGAAAAAGTTGCTGTCAATTTAAAGAAATTTTTAGAAAACTACTAGTGTAAATTGTTTAGTGATTGTAAAATGTATAATTTAATGATACAATAGATATGTATTCATAGATGAGGTGATTATATGGATGAAACAAAGGTTTATAGTTATGATGAATTTGAGGAGGCTTTAGTAGAAAGTACTTTAAATGAAGTCGTTGAAATATTAAAAGAACGAGGATATAATCCTATTAACCAGATAGTAGGATATTTAATAAGTGGAGATCCTGGATATATTTCAAGTCATAAGGAAGCACGTTCAAAAATAGTTAAATTTGATAGAACTAAAATACTAGAAATTGTTCTTAGAAAGTATTTAAATAAGTGAGATATTTAGGCTTTGATTTAGGAACAAGGACACTTGGAATATCTATAAGTGATATAACAGGTACAATTGCTAGTGCATATAAAACAATTCATTTTAGTGAAAAAGAATATGACTCTATTTTACCTGAAATAGGTGAAATAATAAAAGAGTTTAATATTAATAAAATTGTTTTAGGATTACCTAAAAATATGAATAATACTTTAGGAAGTAGATGTGAAGAAACATTATTATTTAAAGACAAATTAGAAAAAAATTTTGGCATAGAAGTAATATTGCAAGATGAGAGACTTACAACAGTTGAAGCTACTCATTATATGATATCAGCTGATATGTCAAGAAAAAAGAGAAAAAAGAAAATTGATAGTTTAGCTGCAAATATAATATTGCAGACATATTTAGACAGAAAGAAGGAAAAATAGTATGTATAATAACGAAAGAATGACTTTTAAAATAAAAAATGAACAAGGTAAAGAAGTAGAATATGAAGTATTATTTACTTTTGAATCAGAAGAAACCAATAAGAACTATATAGTTTACACAGATAATACAACTGATGATGAAGGTAATACGAGAGTCTATGCTTCTAATTACACTGGTGAAGGAGAACAGATGACATTAAGTCCAATTGAAACCGAAAAAGAATGGAAAATAATTAATACAATACTTGAAGAAATTCATAATAAATTTAATGAACAACAAGAAAGTACAGAGGAATAAAATCTATGAAGAAGTATGCTAATATAGCCCTTAGCGTTTTGATTATACTAACTGTTTTAGTTGTAGCAGCATGTACAATTTATAATATTAATATAGGACCTGTTAGTAAAAATTCAGAGCTTAAGGAGATTGTTATTGAAGATGGAGAGTCATTTTTAACAATTGCTCCATTATTAAAAGAAAATAATTTAATTAAGTCGGAATTATTTTATAAAGTGTATATAAAACTATTTAGACCTGACACCTTTGAAGCTGGGATTTATTATTTGAGTGAAAATATGGGTGTTGCTAAAATTGTAAAAGAAATAAGTCAAGGTAGTAATTCTGATTTAGGTGTCATAAATATTACATTTGTAGAAGGAAAAAATATGAGAAATATTGCTTCTACAATAGCTAGTAATACTAATAATACTGAACAAGAAGTATTTGATTTACTTGAGGATGAAGAATATATTGATAGTTTAATAAAAAAATATTGGTTTTTAACCGACGAAATAAAAGGTAAAGATATATACTATCCTCTTGAAGGTTATTTATTTCCTGATACCTATGAATTTATAAATAAAAATGTAACAGTAAAAGAAATTTTTGAGACAATGTTAGATAACACAGCCCTAAAACTTGAACCATATAAATTACAAATCCAAAATAGTGGATATACAGTTCATCAAGTCGTTGCACTTGCATCTATAGTCGAATTAGAAGGTGCCGGTAGTGATGATAGGGCAAGTGTTGCAGGTGTATTTTATAATCGTCTAAAATATGGATATTCACTTGGAAGTGATATAACAGGATATTATGGTGCTAAAATGGATGATTGGTCAAATGGTCTTGGGGAGCATGTTGACGATTGTAATGGGTATAATACAAGAGGTACTTGTGTTGCTGGTTTACCTGTTGGACCTGTTTGTAATCCTGGAATAGAGTCAATTGAGGCAACATTAAATCCAACTCAACATAATTATTTTTACTTTGTTGCTGATTGCTCTGGAAAAACTTACTTAAACTATAATTATGATGCACATGTTCAAACAATTAATACTTTAATAAGTGAAGGAAATTGGTGTGATAAATAGGAGGTTATTTTATGGAAGAAAATACATTAACATTTAAAGTTACTGACGAAAATGGTAATATGATTGAATGTGAAGAATTATATTCTTTTAAAAATGAGGAAACTGGTAAGAATTATATGGTCTATACTGATAACACATTAGATGAAGAAGGAAATACTAGAATTTATGCTGCAATATATAATCCAGATGATGAAAGTAATAAATTAATTCCAATTGTAGATGATAAAGAATGGGCATTCGTTGAAGAAACTATTGAAGCATTAGAAGGGGAAGACGAGTAACACTCGCCTTTTTTCTTAAATGATAGAAAATATAGAAAAATATGCCCACGACAATAATATACCTATTATGGAAAAAGAAGGTATTGACTTTTTAACCGATTATATCCAAAAGAACAAAATTAATAATATTTTGGAGATAGGAAGTGCTATTGGCTACTCTGCTATCAAGTTTTGTTTAGCTGATAGTAATGTTAAAGTAACAACTATTGAAAGAGATCAATTAAGGTACAATATTGCCGTAGAGAATATAAATGAATTTGATTTAAATGATAGAATTAATATTATAAATGATGATGCTTTTAATGTTGATATTAAAGAAAAGTTTGATTTAATATTTATTGATGCTGCAAAGGCTCAATATATAAAATTTTTCGAAAAATTTAAGATTAATTTAAATAGTAATGGTGTAATTGTTTCTGATAATTTAAAATTTCATGGATTGGTTTCGGGTAGTGATGAAAATCTTAGTCGTAATGTAAGAGGTCTTGTTAAAAAACTTAGGTTATATATTGATTTCCTAAGAAGCAATAAAGAATTTGAAACTACATTTTATAATGTAGGGGACGGAGTAGCAGTAAGTAGGAGGAAAAATTATGAATAACAAAGGATTTACCGATAAAGAATTTATTCAAACTTGCTTTTTGCAATATGATGCGTATATTAAAACTAAAAGAGGAGTAAATAAAATGAATGCAGTAGGGAATTTTTTAAATGAAGAAAATTCAAATCATGAAAATAAAGATTATCATAATTTGGATGAAATAGCAAAAAAAATTATTTTAATTTATACTAGATGGGGAAATGTCACAGATTTTACTGGGGTTGTTGAAAAATTCAAGAAACAATATATAAATGGTGAGAGTAAAATTGAAAATAATGAGACAAAAGAGGAAAAAAGAGGCATAGGAGTAATATATGACTATATATGTAACTACAATTTTGATCAAAATGGTTTTAATATTTTTGTAAATTCAATTGATATTCATACAAAACTTTTTAGTAAGTGTATTGGTAAAGAATTTGGTGGTTCCCTTAGAACAGAACAAGCTGTTTTATTTGATACTAATATAGAGGTCGTTTCACCAGTCGAAGCTATGAAAAGATATAATGAGTATATTATGAAATCAGACTCTATAATGGAACAATTAGATAAAATGGATATTTTTGGATATATTGATGGATGCTTAAAAATAATGGTTGATTTAATAAAGATACAACCATTTGCTGATGGAAATAAAAGAACCTTCCGTTCATTATTTAACTTAATGATTAAAAGAAAAAATTTGCCACCGGTATATATTGGAAACGAAGAGTCAGGTGACTTTAAAAAAGCATTATTATCAGCTATGGTTGATGACAATTATGAACAATTAAATAAATTATATATCAGATTAATTTGTGACTCTATTGTTTTACTAGGATTAAAAGAAGCACAGATAGAGCAAAGGAATGAAAGAACAAAAAAGTCAAAATAATTAGAACTTGTTTAAGATTTGATAACATTTTATAATTGAATTATTCTTATTTGACTTTTCTAATGGAAAATATTAAAATTTATTAGCACTCACGCTTGACAAGTGCTAATATTGTGGTATAATTATTAGTGAGTGGTAATCCACTTGCTTTTTTGATATAAAAAGGAGGTTTTAATATGAATGAAAATAATTTACAAGAAGAAAATGTTCTTGAAAAATATGGTCGTGATATAGTTAAAAGTGTGAAGGATGGTAAAATTGATCCTGTAATAGGTAGGGATGATGAAATCAGAAGCATTACGCGTATTTTATCACGAAAAACAAAGAATAATCCTGTTTTAATTGGAGAACCTGGTGTTGGTAAAACTGCTATAGTAGAAGGGCTTGCACTTCGTATTGTTAAAGGAGATGTTCCAAATAGTCTAAGAAATAAAACTATATGGGAACTTGATATGGGTGCATTAATAGCAGGTGCTAAGTATCGTGGAGAATTTGAGGAAAGATTAAAAGCAGTACTTAAAAAGATAAAAGATTCAAATGGTGAAATAATTATGTTTATTGATGAAATACACATGATTGTTGGTGCTGGTGCTCTTGAGGGTGCCATGGATGCTGGAAATATGCTTAAACCTATGCTTGCAAGAGGAGAGATTCATTGTATAGGTGCAACAACTCTTAATGAATATCGTAAATATATTGAAAAAGATGGTGCCCTTGAAAGAAGATTTCAAAAAGTTCTTGTAAGTGAACCAAATGTTATGGATACTATTACAATACTTCGTGGTTTAAAATCAAGATTTGAATTGTACCATGGTGTAAGTATTAAAGATAAAGCATTAATTGCCGCAGCTACTCTTTCAGATAGATATATCCAAAATAGGTTTTTGCCTGATAAGGCAATAGATTTAGTGGATGAGGCTTGTGCAACAATAAAAGTACAGATTGATTCTGTTCCTGTTGAACTTGATACATTAACCAGAAAAATAATGAGTCTTGAAATAGAAAAAGAGGCTTTAAAGAAAGAAAAAGATGATATATCTAAAAATAGAGTTAAGGAAATAGAAAATCAAATTTCTAAAATGAAAGAAGATGAAAAGCAACTTCGTTCAAAATGGGAAAATGAAAAAGGATTAAATGATAAAATAAATAAGAAAAAAGAAGAACTTGAAAAGGCTAATTTCGAACTAGAAAAAGCCGAAAATTCTTATGACTTAGAGTCAGCAGCAAGACTTAGACATGGGACAATTCCTACGCTTGAAAAAGAATTAAATGAATTAAAAACAAAATGTGATTCTAAAATATTAAGTGATGTTGTTGATGAAGAAGATATAGCAGCAATTATTTCAAAATGGACAAATATTCCTATTAGTAAATTAGTAAGTGAAGAAAGAGAAAAACTAATCAATTTGAAAACTAATATGATGAAAAGGGTAAAAGGTCAGGATGAGGCATTAACCTTAGTAAGTGAAGCTATTATAAGGGCTCGTGCTGGAATAAAAGATCCAAATAGACCAATTGGTTCATTTATATTTTTAGGACCTACTGGTGTAGGTAAAACAGAGGTAGCAAAGACACTAGCATATGAACTTTTTGATGATGAAAGACATATGGTTAGAATTGATATGAGTGAATATATGGAAAGTCATTCTGTTTCTAGGTTAGTTGGTGCCCCTCCTGGATATGTTGGATATGACGAGGGTGGACAATTAACAGAAGCAGTTCGTAGAAATCCATATAGTATTGTCTTATTTGATGAAATAGAAAAAGCTCATAAAGATGTCTTTAATATTTTACTTCAGATACTAGATGATGGTAGAATTACTGATTCACAAGGTAGAACTGTTGACTTTAAGAATACAATAATTATTATGACATCTAATCTAGGCAGTGAATATATTTTGGAAAATAAAGATAATGCTAATGAGTTAATTAATGAGGAGTTGCATCATACTTTTAAACCAGAATTTATTAATCGTATTGATGAGATTATTATATTTAAATCTTTATCTAAAGATGTTATATATGATATTCTTGATAAAGTTATAAGTGAAATAGAAAAAAGACTTTCAGATAAAAAAATAAATATTAAATTAACTAACAAAGCTAAAGATTTCATTATAGACTCTGCCTATGATGAGAAATATGGTGCAAGACCAATTAAACGCTTTGTAAGTAGAAATTTGGAGACTTTGATTGCTCATTCAATAATAATGAATCAAATTAAATATGGTGATTTAATAAATGTTGATGTCGAGAACAATAAACTTGTATTAAAAAAATAAAATAGTGAATTCTATTTTATTTTTTTGTTTTCTAAATCCTTCAGTGCCTTTAGTTCATATAGTTTAAATATATATACATTGTTACTTTTTATACCATAATATCTAGTCATAATCTCAAAAAAATTATTGATGTCTTCATTTTCAGCCTTTTTATTTGTCAATTTTTCTAAAAGATATGCTTTATCAAATGTTTTAACTAATTCATTAATAGAAATATTATAATTATCTAATATTTCTAAAAATTTATTATTATCAAATAGTACATTGATAATAATAAGATGTTTTATAAAATTACTTTTTTCATTTTTTAGTTCATACCTAACCTTACTAAGTATCGTTTCAGAATCTACTTTATGAACGAAATCATATCCAAAATGGTGAAGTTTATATTTTGTATATTGAACTTTTGGATAAATTTCATCATAAATATTGTTGTTATAAAGGCTTAAAAAATTGTTTTCAAAAGTCTTATATGAAATATTTAACATAAATTTCCCTCCATTTGTTAATATAGTATATAAAAAACTTTTCAAAATGTAAAGAAAAATATAAAAATATTGTATAATATAAATGGTGATAAGATGTTTAAGGTAAACTATATTAAAGTTAATAATAATAAAAATATTAATTTGAATATTGCATTTTTAACAGATATACATTATTCAAATGTATTTGATAAAGTTTTAGAAAATAATATTATAGAAAAAATAACATTAGAAAAGCCAAACTATATATTTATTACAGGAGACATTATTGATCAGGCCAGTATTTTAAATACTAATATAATATACAATTTAAAGAGATTTTTGGTTAATCTATCAAAAAATGCTAAAGTAATTTTAGTACTTGGTGGACATGATCTTCAAAACACATCCGACAAATATGATTCATTTAGTGAAAATATGGATAAATGGAAAAAGTTACTTGAAAATGAAAAAGATATATATTTATTAGATAATGATTGTTACAAGGGAAAATATATAAATATTATTGGAATTACTTTGCCATTTGACTATTATAATAAGAAACCTTATGAAAATAAACAAATAGTAATAAGCAAGTTAAAAAATTATAAAATTGATAAGAATAAATATAATATTTTATTAATTCATTCTCCAAGAAGAGTATTTAGTAAAAATATACCTAAATTTGATTTAATATTATCTGGTCATATGCATGATGGAATGTTTCCAAAAATTATAAAAAAATTGCCTACATCTATAGGTATAATAAGTCCTCATAAAGGATTATTTCCAAAAAATGCAAGAGGTAAGATAACAAAAAATGGAACCACTCTTATTGTCTCTGGTGGAGTTACTAAATTATCACCAGCACTACCAAAATTAATTAAAAAATTCAAATTTTTATATAATAATGAAATAGAAATAATAAGGATTCGTGATAATAATGGATAATTTAACTAATAAATTTTTAGAATATTTGAAATATGAAAGAAATCTTTCAAGATATACTATATTAAATTATGGTGAAGACTTGAAAGAATTTAATTTATATTTAATAAAAAAGAATATAGAAAATATAAAGAATATTGATTATGAAACTATTAGAGAATACTTAATTATTATGCATAATAAAAAGCTATCTAAAAGAAGTATATGTAGACATATTAGTTGTTTAAGAACATTTTTTAGCTATCTTTTAGATAAATCATATATAGATGATAATCCTATGATTTTAATAAGTAATCCAAAAACTGAAAAGTTATTACCAAAATTTCTGTATAATGAAGAAATAGAAAAAATTGAAAGTATACCTGATACTGATACAATATTTGGACTTAGGGATAAACTTATTATTGAAATGTTTTATTCTACAGGCATAAGGGTTAGTGAATTATCAAAAATGGAAATTAAAAATATTGATTTTGAAGATAAAACAATCAGAGTATTAGGAAAAGGAAATAAAGAAAGAATAGTTGCTTTTGGTAATATATGCTTAGATTTATTAAAAAGATATCTAAAAGATAGTAGACCATATATATTAGATGAAAAAGATAGTATTTATGTTTTTGTAAATAAAAGAGGAAGTAGATTATCAGAGAATGATATAAGAATTATTGTTAAGCGTATTTTAAAATCAAGTGGTCTTAATATTAAACTAACACCGCATGTGTTAAGGCATACATTTGCAACCGATTTACTTAATAATGGGGCCGATTTAAGGACTGTTCAAGAATTACTAGGGCATGAAAATTTAAAAACTACAGAAGTATATACGCATATTACGAATGATAGATTGAAACAAGTATATATTAATTGTCATCCAAGAGCTAAAAAATAACAAATAATATTGAAAATTAACTTTACAAATGTTAAAATATTAAAAGGGTAAAAGAATAAATGGAGGGTAACATGAATAAGTATGTATATTCCTTTAGTGAAGGAAACAAAGATATGAAAAATTTACTTGGTGGTAAAGGGGCTAATTTAGCAGAAATGCTTAGTCTTGGATTATCTGTACCAAGTGGTTTTACAATAACAACAGAAGCATGCAATAAGTATTATCTTGACAATGAAATTTTAGATAAATATATCGAAAATGAGATAATTGATGAAATTCATAAACTAGAAAGTAAAACAGGTAAAATTTTTGGAAGTACTACTAATCCATTATTATTATCTGTAAGAAGTGGTTCAAGAGTTAGTATGCCGGGAATGATGGACACGATATTAAATTTGGGTTTAAATGATGAGGTCGCTAAGGCTTTCAGTGTAAAAATATCTAATAAGAGATTTGTATATGATTCATATAGAAGGTTAATTCAAATGTTTGCAGATGTTGTAAAGGGATATCCAAAATCAGCATTTGAACGAGTTCTTGATGAGATAAAGTCACAGAAAAATATTAAAAGTGACTTAGAATTGGATGAAAATGATTTATACGAAATTACTTTAAAATTCAAAGATATATATAGGGAGATTAGTGGTGAAGATTTTCCCCAAAATCCTAAAGTTCAATTGTTAGAGGCTGTAAAAGCCGTATTTAGATCTTGGCATAATGAAAGGGCCATAATTTATAGAAAAATGAATAATATACCTGAAAACTGGGGAACTGCTGTAAATGTTCAAGAAATGGTATATGGAAATATGGGAGAAAATAGTGGAACAGGTGTAGCATTTAGTAGGAACCCTGCAACAGGAGAAAATAAATTATATGGTGAATATCTAATAAATGCTCAAGGTGAAGATGTCGTTGCAGGTGTAAGAACTCCAGAATCAATTGAAAAACTAAAAGATGTAATGCCTGAAGTATATGAAGAGTTTATAAAAAATGTATCAATTCTTGAAAACCATTATAAAGATATGCAAGATATGGAGTTTACTATAGAAAATGGTAAGTTATATATGCTTCAAACAAGAAGCGGAAAAAGAACAGCAACAGCAGCTATTAAGATTGCTCTTGATTTATATAAAGAAAAACAAATTTCTAAAGAAGAAGCAATAATGAGGGTTGAACCTAGTCAATTAGATCAATTACTACATCCATGCTTTGATGAACAGGAATTAAAAGGTGCAGCCGTAGAGGCAACTGGGCTTGCTGCATCACCTGGTGCTGCAACGGGAATGATTTATTTTTGTGCAGAGGATGTTGCTAAAGCCAAAAAAGATGGTAAACAGGCAGTTTTAGTTAGATTAGAAACTTCTCCAGAGGATATCCAAGGAATGAAAGATGCACAAGGGGTTCTTACAATCCGTGGTGGAATGACAAGCCATGCAGCAGTAGTAGCCCGTGGTATGGGAAGATGTTGTGTTAGCGGATGTGGAAGTATTGAGATAGATGAGATAAATAAGCAATTAAAAATGCCAAATGGTAATATATATAAAGAGGGAGATTACATATCTTTAGATGGTACTACCGGAAAAGTATATGCTGGTAAGTTAAAAACTGTAACACCAACTATAAGTGGTGACTTTGAAGAATTTATGAATTTAGCAGATACTATAAAAAAATTAGGTGTCAGAGCAAATGCTGATACACCTAAAGATACTAAACAAGCAATTGCCTTTGGGGCAGAAGGAATTGGATTATGTAGGACTGAACACATGTTCTTTGAAAAAGAGAGAATTTTCTCAATGCGTAAAATGATTGTTGCTGAAACAGAGGAACAAAGACAATCAGCTTTAGATGAACTATTAAAATATCAACAAAGTGATTTTGAAGAAATGTTTAAAGCATCCGAGGGTAAGGTTGTAACAATTAGATATTTAGATCCACCACTTCATGAATTTTTACCCCATACAGATGAAGAAATTAAAGAGCTAGCAACTAGTTTGAATATGAGTTTTGAAAATTTAAAATCAAGAGTTGAATCATTAAAGGAATTTAATCCTATGATGGGGCATAGAGGATGTAGATTAGATGTTACATACCCTGAAATAGCAATTATGCAAACTACAGCTGTAATATGTGCTGCAATAAATGTTAAGAATATCGGAATTATAGTTAAACCTGAAATTATGATTCCGCTTGTTGGAGATATAAATGAAACTAATTATATAAAGGGTATAATTGTTGATACTATAAATAAGTTATTTGAAGAAAAAAATGTTAAAATAGATTATGAGATAGGTGTTATGGTTGAAACTCCAAGGGCTTGTTTAATAGCTGATGAGCTTGCAAGTGTAGCTTCTTTCTTTAGTTTCGGAACTAATGATTTGACACAACTTACTTATGGTTTTTCAAGAGATGATGCTGGTAAATTTTTAAATAGTTATTATGAAAAACATTTATTTAAATATGATCCGTTTGCAACACTAGATACACATGGAGTTGGTAAATTAGTATACGCAGCTATAACTAAAGCTAAAAGGGTAAGACCAAATATAGAACTTGGAATATGTGGTGAACATGCAGGTGAGGAAAAAAGTATTGGTTTTTGTCATAAAGCAGGATTAACTTATGTATCATGTTCTCCATATAGAGTCCCTGCTGCAAGATTAGCAGCTGCACAGGCTGCTATCAAGTCAGGAACGCAAAAGTAGATAAAAGAACAAAAGTGTTTTTAAGCCGTATAATCATTACAAATGACGATATTATAAGGTATAGAAATGATATACCTGAATTAAAAATATAGTCATTAAAAAACCACTTATTCTTGATGTTTATATATAATTTTAAGACTGAGATGATTTTTATGTCGCAAATCTCAGCCTTTTTTGCATCTAAAGTAAAAATATATTAATATTTATGATAAAATATAATTATCTATTAAAAATCCAAATAGGAGGGTAATTATGAATAATAAAACTTTGATATTAAGACCAATGATGAAAATATCTGATATGGTTCCTTATTTGAAAAATAAAAACATTAAATTTGAATGTTGTTCAGAACAGGATGCTGAAATATATTTAAAAGAAAATAATAACTATTATAATGTAACATCATATAAAAATAATTTTGTTAAATATCAATGTGGTGAGCTTGAAGGAAAATATATAGATTTAGATTTTGCATATTTAAAAGATTTATCTATTATAGACTATAGAACTAGACTAGTATTATTTAAAATGATAATTGATATAGAACATTATTTAAAAATAAGAATACTAAATACTATTGAGGGAATATCAGAAGAAGATGGTTATAAAATTGTTAATTTATATTTGGAAAAAGATTTTAATGACAAGGAATGTCCTAAAAGAGTGCATGAAAGCATTAGAAAAAAAGTATCAAATGAGTATTATCAAAAAATATTTTCTAAATACGATTTAGATAAAGATACTAAAATAGAAAATATACCTATTTGGGAATTCCTTGAAATAATCACATTTGGTGAATTGATTAATTTTTTTGATTTCTTTACTAAGTATTATATTTTAGACGACAATAAATATATATTTATTTTAAGAGAAGTAAATAAACTTAGAAATGCTGTTGCTCATAATTCTTGTGTATTATGTGAGCTAGACAAAAAAGACAATATGCATAGAGTTGATACGTTAGTTATTAATTATTTAAAAGATTGTGGCATTGGGAAAGAGAATAGAAATACTAAACTTTCTAATTCTAGAATAAGACAAATTACCTATACTTTATATATGTTTAATATTATAGTAAGTAGTGATGGCGTAAAGAATAATGTAAAACACGATATTACAAAATTATTTTATGGAAGAATAATTTTAAATGGAAAATACTATAATAATAATGGACTATTGAAATCCATATATAATTATTTTGATAAAATTATTGAGAAAAATTATAAAGAAAATTTGGAGCAATAGTTTGACATAGAAAAATATTTGTGATATATTATCTATGCAAGGAAAAAATGTTAAATCATTTTTGTAAGGGGTCTATTTTAGGATAGAGCCCTATTTTTCTGCAAAAAAATTTAAAAGAAAAAACATTAAGTCAATTAGTTGAAAAAAATATCAAAGCATTCCGAACTAAACTGTGGTACAAGCCGCTATCAAGTCAGGAACGCAAAATTAGATAAAAGAACAAAAATATTTTTAACCCGTATAATCATTACGAATGACAATATTATAAGGTATAGGAATGATATACCTGAATGTAAAAATATAGTCATTAAAAAACCACTTATTCTTGATGTTTATATATAATTTTAAGACTGAGATGACTTTTATGTCACAAATCTCAGTCTTTTTATATAAAAAATATATATGTGCAATAGGTTTTTGGAGTTGTAAAAAATGCAATTAATATATACAAAGTCTAAGTTAAGAGATTTATCACAGGGATCAAGAATTGCATTTGTAAGACTGTTTAGATTTTTAACACAGGATGATGTATCAGATAAACTTGGTTTGATTGGTGATTGTAAAAGAAGAACAATGACAAGATATGAAAAAGGAGATAGAAATCCCAAAGATGAAAGGTTAACGGAAATAGCAAGTATTTTAAATGTAAGTATTAATTCAATAAAAAAGTATGATTATAACAAACCAATAGTTTTAATTTATACTTTGATGTGGTTAGAAGAATTAATTCCCAATTATTATATTAATTTTTCAGATGTTCCAAACATTAATGAATTATACATTGTAACAATTAAAAAATTTTATGATGAGTGGAACATTATGAGAAACAAAAGACTTAAAAGAGAAATATCTTATAAAGAATATATAGAGTGGAAGTTAAATTATGATTTAAAGGAAGTTGGTGGTTTGTATGGAAAAAATATGTAGAATTAAACTTAAAGATATTGTTGATTTTAAAAAACATCCATTTTTAGTTAATGATGATGAATCATTAGAACAACTTGTTATAAGTATAAAAGAGAATGGACTGTTGAATCCATTAATTGTTAGAAAAAAAGAGAATGGAAAATATGAAATGATTTCAGGACATAGAAGAAAAAAGCATTAGAGTTAATTGGTGAAACAGAGGTCGATGCTAAAAATTATACTGATGACGAAGTAATTATATGTATGGTAGATTCAAATATTTATAGAGAGAAAATACTTCCAACTGAAAAAGTATTTGCTTATAAATTGTATTAAATAATCTTAATCTTTTTGATAGTATTAAAAAAGTTCATACTTGTGTTATAATATAATTAATTGGAGGTGCTCTATGTATTTGCTAGAAGAAATTAAGAAAATAATAGAAGATAATTCTAAGAAAATTACTATTTTTGTAGACATGGATGGAGTTGTAGCAGACTATAGATTTGGAGAAGGGGAAAATATAAAAAGTAATAAACCAGGATTATATTTAAATAAAAGGCCTATATATACTACAATAAATAATTTACAAAAGATTAATGAGGAAATAGATTGTGAAATGTTTATATTAAGTTCATGCTTACATAAAGAACAAGCAGAAGAAAAAAGTTTGTGGCTTGATAAATATATGCCATTTATTAAAGAAAAAAATAGAATTTTTGTTCTATCACAAAACTTTGAATCTAGAAAGAAAGTAAAAATAGATAAAATAAGAGAAAAATTGAATTCAAACGAATGTGAATTAGCTATTCTAATTGATGATACACATGATATATTATTTTTAGCACTATCAGAACTAAAAGAAAAGGTAATTCCATTTCATGTTATAACTTTAATTGATTAAAGAGGAATTTAAGATGAAATATGATGTAATAATAGATTGTTATACAGATGAACCATCAGGATTAGGCGTACCACCATATTTAAGTGTACATTCTAGATATATAGCAGGTGCTTTAAAAAATAAAAATGTTAATTATTATTATTTAAATATTGATGATTTACGTTTTGCAAATGGAGAAAAACATTTTAATAATTCATATAATAAAAGAATAATAAACAAAACAAGAAATGCTAATAACGTTTCAGAAATATTAAAAAATGCCACAAACATTTATGTTGTAATGGGATGCTTTGTTAAATATGAGTATGTATCTGCAGAACCTCCTACTTTTTTAGAAGTAGAAAAATTATTAAATCTTTTCTGTAAAAAAGAAACTAATAAACTATTATTTTATTCTCTAGGCGGAAGTGAATTAACAAGAGAAAATATTAGGAAAACAGTACCTAACAATTTATTTAATGATATTATTTTTGGTAATACTTATAATTATTTTATTGGAGAAAGTGGTAATAAGTTTAAATCAAATTATGATAAATTAAGACAAATTGCAATTGATTCATCAAGTATATTAGAACAACTAGACAGACCAATTGTAATTGAAATCGAAACCGCCACAGGATGTAATAGAAATCCTGGTTGTACATTTTGTATAGAAGGCATGAGAGGTTTACCGTTACAGTTTAGGGAAAAAGAAGATATTATAGACGAAATTAAAAGTTTATATGATAATGGAGCCTTATATTTTAGATTAGGAAGGCAACCAAATTTTTATGCTTATAAGAATTGTAATGTAGAAGAAATAGAAAACTTGTTTAAAGGAGTTTGGAATGCTTGTCCAAATATTAAAACATTACATATAGATAATGTAAGTCCTCATAATGTAAATACTGAAGAAGGAAAAAGAATAACTGAAATAGTAGCTAAATATACTACAGCAGGAAACATTACACCATTTGGAATCGAATCATTCGATCCAATAATAAGAGAAAAATGTAATTTAAATGGTTCTTTAGATGATATTCATAAATCAATATCTATAATTAATAAATATGGGAAAGAAAGAGGAAAAAACGGATTGCCTAAATTACTTCCAGGTATTAATATAATTTACGGATTAGATGGTCAAAATGAAAATACCCTAAGACATAATTTAGATAATTTTAATAAAATATTAAATTCTGGAAATTGGGTAAGAAGAGTTTTTGTTAGAAAATTAACTTCTCCTTATGGTGAACAATTTGATAATTATAGTGAAGAAGATTTAAAAGAATTTAATCTTTGGAGTAAAACAATAGAAAATGAATTTATCGTTCCGATGCTAAAAGAAGTTTTTCCAATTGGTTTAGAAATTAGTGAATTAAGAATGGAAATGTATAAAGATGGTAATTCAATTCTAAGACAAATGGGTACATGTCCAGTAAGAGTTGTAATTTTAAACAAGAAACTAAAATTAGATGAATTTTATAAAGTTAAAGTAGTTGGATACATCGGTAATAGAACAATTATTGGAGAAATAATATGAAAAAAATAGGGTTATTAATTCCCAAAACCAATTTGACTGTTGAATATGAATTGCAAATGCTTTTTAGTAAAGGATATTTTGATGTAGAAAAAAGTGTGTTTTATATATCTAAACTAGATTATAAAACAAATTATGAGGAAGATAAATCAAAGTTTCTAGAAGATCTTGCTACAGATATAAATAATAAGAAAAAAGATTTAAAATATTTAGATGTTGATTATAATGCATTCTTTTGTACTACTTCAGCATTAGAAAATGGAGTAGAAGAAATAAATCCAGCTATTTCATTAATTGAGGAATCAAAATTAAGAAATGTAAAAAAATGTTTATTAATAACTCCATATAATGATAAATTAGGAAAAGAAATAGTGAAAATGTTAGAAGATAACGAAATAGAAGTTATTAAAAATATAAATTTAGATTTATTACATACAGCAGACTATTTTAATTATGGAATAAATAAATTAGAAAAATTAATAAAAGAAAATTACTTAAACGAATATGAAAGTATTATTATATCTTGTACAAATTTACCAACAATTAGTGTGATAGATAGTTTAGAAGATAGGTTGAATACGCAAATTATTTCAAGCAATTCAAGCTTATTTTCAAAAATTAAAAGAGACAATAATATTTAAAGGAGGTAAGCATGACTAGAGAAGAATTTAAAAAGATTATTGATATATGTAGTAATCAGGAAGAAGTAAGAGATGCAGTAAAAAAGAATCACAATAATAACTTATGGTGGCCGCTAGAAGTAGAGGACTATAGAAAAAGATTATTGATTGCGGGTCTTTCTACTAGAATTTCTTATAATATGATAGATAGTTATAGAAAAGTAATAAATGATTTAAATGGTTATACTTATGATGAAATCAAAAATATGACGGAAGATGAAATAATTAATATAATCAAAGGATTAGGGTTATCAAATACAAGATATAAATATTTGTTATCAATGATTGATTTTATAGAAAAATATGATAATGAAATAAAAACATTATCTAATGATGAATTGATTAAACTAATTGCTGATAATGTTAGTGGTGCATCTTACAAAGTAGCACAATGTTGTGTTTTATACATAAGAGGATATTATTCAGGTATAATGCCAGTTGATAGTGGCATGAAGGATGTAGAATTGCCTTGTTTAGGATTTGAACAATATAAAAATGCATTAGGGCACGATATTTTAAGAAAAGAATTAGAAACACTAGTAAAAGATAATAATATGGAAGAAATAATAAAACAAAATGGATATGAAGAACTTAAAGTAGAAAATTATGATAATGCTACATGGTTTTGTCATTTAGTTCTTATTTATTATAAACGTTATTTTTGCAATAAACATAATCCTGAAAATTGTCCATTAAGAGATCACATTGAAGTAAAATGTAAATGTAGAAAATAATAGTTAAGGGGGAGTTCTAATGTTAATAATAGAAGGTATAGATGGTGTAGGTAAAACAACTTTAGTTGAATATTTACAAAGTTATGGAATGAAAAAATATCATTTTGATTATGATTCAAAAAACATGGACTTATTATCAAAATATATGAAAGTTTTATCATCAGATGATACTGGATTAGTACTTGACAGATCGTTTATTAGTGAAATGGTTTATGGACCGGTTATAAGAAATAAATGTAAATTGAGTATTGAAGATTATACAAAACTATTAATTGCATATAAAAATACTGGAGCTAAAATTATTTATTTAACAGCCCCTAAAGAGGTTTTGTTAAAAAGAAGAAACGATGAACAAAGTGATTATGAGGTTATCACAAATTATTATGAAGAATTAAATAAAAAATATGATGAGATTATGAAATATTCTTCTAAATTTATAGATGTAATTGCTATAAATACGCATGAAACAAATATTGAACAAGTTAGAAGTCAAGTAAAGAAATTGGTGAGGAAATGATTGATTTATGTTATGTAGGTAATTCTTCCAATGATAAAATCGTTGTAAATAATGGAATTTACAATACATTAGGAGGAAGTTGTATATATTCAAGTTTTTCTTCAAAGACTTCTTTTGATGGTAAAATTGCAATAATAAGTAAAGTAGATAGTGATACAAATTTACTATTAAAAGAAAAACAAATAGAGTTTTATGGAACTATCGTTGATAGAATGACAGAGTTTATAATTGATGAATCAAAATCTACCTGTGAATCACAATTTTATAATACAGATGTAATTAAATTAGAAACAAAAATAGATATCAACCATTTACATATATCATTAAGAAAAGGTATAGATGTCCAAAACATTTTTGAGAATGAATTATTAAGTTATAATCATCTTTCGGTAGATGTGATGATACATAGTGTTGTAGATTTTATACCTATAATAGAAAAGTATGCTTCAAAAATAGAAATCTTATTCTGTAACATTAATGAGTACAATATAATAAAAAAATATGTACAGGATATACCATTGGTAATAGTAACAAATGAAAATAAACCTGTTTTTGCAATAACACCAACGAATACAATTAGTTATAATGTAATGAACAACTATAATATTAAATCTACTACTGGTGCTGGAGATTCATTTATTGGTGGTTTCTTGTCAAAATATATAATTAATCAAGATATAGATGAATCTATTTCACAAGGAACTTATAATGCTAGCAAATCTATAGAAAATATAGGACCTCTATTATCTATAGAGTCATGTATAGATAAAACTACCAAATCAACATTACTTCCTAATAATATTATTGTTATAGGTAATTCGTGTGCTGGAAAAACAACGTTTATTGATTATTTTAAAAAGTATTATAATATATATTCAGATATAGATGATTTAGAGCCACTATTAGAAGCATTTATGTTAGATGATTTGTTGTATCAAAATAAAATAGAAGAATTTAAAAAAATTAAAAATGAACTTAAATATGTTAATAAAATATGGGAAGAGTATAATGATAATATAAATTCAATAAATCACTATACTAAACCTGCAAATCTGGGGGATGGTCACGATATAATAAGACCTATTCTATGGGATTATATAATTCAAATGGCGGTTGTAAATTCAGAAACACATAATATAATCCAGTTCTCAAGAGGTAAGGATGAACTATATGAGTCACAATTTTCTCAAAATGCATATTTTCGTAGTATAAAAAATTTTATTGATAATTCAGAAAACAATAGCAACACTATTATTGTTAATTTAGTTTCTAGTTTAAAAATAAGAAAAAATAGAAACAGAATAAGATTTGAAAATGGTGGGCATTATGTTTCTGATGATACTATGGACAATGTATATTCAAAAGATATATTTGAATATACAAAAACAGGTAAAAATTTTGGATATTTATTAGTTGATGGACGAACTATTCCAGTATATACTATTGTTAACGATAAAACACTTAGCAAGATTGAATTAAATAAATTTTTAGAGTATAATGTTAATAAGGTAATAGAATATTACAATGATTTTAAGGAGGAAAAACATGGAATTAAAAAAGATTCAAAAAGATATTTGGCAAAACAAATTAAATAAAGGATTTAATACAACTGATGTGAATAAAGAATTTTGTTTACTATATGGAGAAGTGGCTGAAGCATACGATGCTTGGAAGAAGAAAAAAGATGATTTGAATGAAGAATTAGCAGATATTGCTATTTACTTAATGGGTCTATCTGAAATGTTGGGTTTTGAATTGGCAGATGAAATAGAGAAGAAAGTTTCTAAAAATGAAAAACGAGTATATAAAAATATAGATGGGGTTAATGTAAGAATAAGTGATTAATATTTAAATGTTAAAGAAGTCATCTAACAAAAATTTATATTAAGGCATCTCGAACTAAACTGAGGTACAAGCTGCTATCAAACAAGAAAGTAAAAATTAATTTCTAAGGGATTAAGTGAAAACTTAATCTTTTTCTATGGTATAATTAAATTAATCTAGTAAGGAGTTGCTGATTTATGAAATTAACAGATTTAAAAGAAGTTAGTAATAATGTTAATCTTGATGAATATTTATATTTGTATAAATATGTTAGAGATAATATGGAACATCCTGAATGGTTGGGAACTTTTACATACAATGAAATAGAAGAAATATTAAATATTGGTGGTAAAATATGGATGTACTATGATAAAAATATTCCTGTATGTTCAGTATTTTATATTCCAGCATCAAATAATTCTTTAAGAAAACATAATATACATTGTGATGAAAAAGTAACAGGTAGTCTTGGACCAATTATGGTTAGAAAAGAATATGTTGGTAATGGATTACAAACAGCTATGCTTGAAGTTTTAGATGATTATGTGAAAAGTATTGGCAAAGAGCATATGTTTACCAAAGCACATTCTGATAACACATATTCGATTCGTAACATTCTACAAGCAGGTTATAAGATTATTGATGAATATGAAAATGAAAGAGGTCCAATGACTGTTTTCATTAAATAGTAGAAATTTAAATTTTATATAACTCTTACTCTCTTTTATGATAGAAGTACAAGTAGCAATAAAAGTAAAGAATAGTTAAATATAAGACTAGAGTAATCTAGTTTTTTGAGTACATTGCACATATTTTATATATATGTTATACTTACTTGTGTGAAATGAGGTATGTTGATGATATTAGATATAATTTTATTAGTTGTAGGCTTTATTATTTTCTTAAAAGAAACTAATATTTTTGTAGACGGTGCCTCAAGCATTACTGATAATTTTCAAATTTCAGAAATATTAATTGAACTAATAAGCATTGTTTTCCCAAAAACTGTAACATATATTGCTGTGACAAGAAATGGTTAATATGACTTTAAATGAAGTAATTTTTACTGAAAATTTGCCTAAATTAGATTTGCACGGATATGATAGAGAAACAGCAAGAGTTGCTACAAATGATTTTGTAAGGGAAAATGTAAAATTAAAGAATGATATAATTGTTATAGTTCATGGAATAGGTGAACACATTGTAAAAAATGCTGTTCATGAAACTCTTAAGAAAAATAAAAATGTAGAAGAGTATAAATTGCACATGTTTAACATAGGTTGTACTATAGTAAAATTATTGCTTGACAATAGTAAATAGTTGTGGTATCATATGGGCAACTTTGTAAAAAAAGGAAAATTTGATAAAATTATTGACAAATATTAAATGTTGTGTTAGTATATGACATAAATTTAAAGGGGGAAGAATTATGTACGATGAAAGAAAAGAAAGATTTTCAATAAAAGATGTAATTATACAAGTATTATTTGTAGCACTATTTATATTTCTATTGTTATGGTTATTTCCATTAAAGAGTGATATAAAGAAAAATTTTGCACCTTTATATGATCAAATATTTAATCAAAATGTTGCAACTATGAAAGATGCGGCTATTACTTATTATACTACACCAAGGTTACCACAAAAAATAGGTGAAGAAAAGAAAATGACTTTATCAGATATGTTAGATAATAATCTTATTTTACCTTTTGCCGATAGAAATGGTAATCAATGTGATTTGATTGAATCTTATGTTTCAATTACAAAAATGAATGATGAATATGTTTTAAAAGTAAATTTAAAATGTTCTGATCAAGAAGATTATATATTAGTTCATTTAGGATGTTATGATTATTGTGATGGAGATGTTTGTGAGAGAAATGATGAACCAACAACACCAGAACCAACTCCAACACCAGATCCAACTCCAACACCAGATCCAAAGCCAACACCAGATCCAGTTGTTGATGATAGTAAACTATTATACGAGTATGTACTTGTCATCGATGGTAAATGGGGTGACTATTCTGATTGGTCTGATTGGACAACAAATGTTATAACAGCTACTGACTATAGATTAGTTGAGACTAAGACTGAAGAAAAAACTACATATAAAGAAGAACAGGTTGTAACCAAAGTTCCTACTTATGAAACTAAGAAAATTCAAACTGGAACAACAACAGAAAATTATGAAGAAACTATAAAAATTCCAATAAGCATTCCAGTTCCAATTTATGCAACAAGGCAAGTACAAGTTGGAACAAAAACAGAAACTTATACTACAGTTGAGAAGGTAACAAAATATAGAAAAGTTCCAAAAACTGTTACTAAAACAGAATACAAAAATGTAACAGTAACAAAATATAAAGATGTTGTAAAGACAAGAACAGTAACAAAATACAAGGATGTAAAAGTATTTGTTAAAATGGAGTATGATCTTGATTGCAGTGTATCACCATGTAAAAGAGTTGAAAAACCAGTATATAGAACAGAAAAACAAGCTTATCAAGATACAGAAACTTATACAGTTTCTGAACCATATGAGGATGTAATAAAAGTTTCATATCCAGTTAAAGTTACTGTATATGAAGAAGAAGCATATACAGATGATGTAGAAGTAACAAAGACAAGAGAAGTACCAGTTTACGAAGAAAGACAGGTACAAGTTGGAAGTCAAACAGTTAATTCTGAAAAAGAAGTTACAGTAACAAAGACAAGAGAGGTACCAGTTTATAGTGAAGTAACTGTTCAAACAGGTACTAAAGATGTTGTTGAAACTGTAAAGACTCCTGTTACAACAAAAGTTACATACTATAGAAGTAAAACTCGTGAATATATTTCAGGTACAATAAAAACAGAGTGGAGTGAAAGTAGTTCTGACAAAAAATTATTAGAACTTGGATATACATTAACAGGAAATACAAAAAGAGTAAAATAATCAAAAAAGGTGCGTAAAGCACCTTTTGCGTGTTTGACTTTGAAATAAATATATGATATTATTAACTATGATAGGAGGGATAGAATGAGAGAAATGTATCTTTTTGAATATATAAATGAAAATGAGTTTAAAAAACTTGAAAGATCATTAAAAAAATATAATACTTTAGCATTCAAACAATTATATTTCAATTATTATCCCTCATTAAAGGATGGGAAATTTTTAGGTGAAATTGTTTCTACAAACAAGGAAAAAGGAAGTATAACATTTGAATTAAAATTGCCTACAGATGTTATGTTCTCTAAGGTGCATGGTGATGTTAAATTGATTTATCATGTATATGAAGAACAAAAAACTATTATGTTAGATACATTTCAGCCTTATGAAATATTATCTGAAGGGCATCAGTCAGAACTTGAAACATATAAAGGTGTTATGGTATCTAAACAACATTCTGATAAAGACTTGTTTAAAATAAATTTACTTAATTTAATAAATAAAGACTAACTGGTCTTTTTTTATTTATCTGATAATCAATTATTCATAAGATATTATTGGAGGAGATAAAATGAAAAAACAATATCCTTTAAATTATATATCAATAACACAAGGTTATAGTAGTAATCATTTAGCAATTGATTTTGGCTGGAAAAATAATCCTAATGTAGATGTATTAGCCTGTGATGATGGTGTTGTTCAAGATATCTATTATTTTGCAGATGGCGGAAACTGTCTAAAAATTAAATATGATGATGGTTATAGTTCAGATTTTATGCATCTTAAAGATAATTCGATAATTGTTAATAAAGGTCAGAAAGTAAGTAAAGGTCAAAAAGTAGCTGTCATGGGAAGCACAGGAAAATCAACAGGGCCACATTTACATTTAATTATGAGAAATAACAGTGGTAATAGAATAAATCCAGTAGATGTATTATATGTTTATCCAAACCAAGAAGTAGAAGAAAGTATAAAAAATAAAGTTTTATACTATGAAGAAAATATAGAAAGGAAATATGTTGTTCAAAAAGGAGATACATTATCTAGTATAGCAAATAAATATGGGACTACTTATCAAGAACTTGCAAAGTATAATAATATAAAAAATCCTAATCTAATATATCCAAATCAAATAATCTTAATATCAACTGATGAAACATACATAGTACAAAAAGGAGATACATTATCTAGTATAGCAGTTAAATACAACACAACTTGGCAAAAACTTTATGAAATGAATAGAGAAACTATTGGTGAAAATCCTAACCTTATAAAACCAGGACAAAAGTTAATTATATAAGAGCATTGTTGCTCTTTTAATTTTATGTATTTTGTTACTAATCTGTGAAATATAAGTGTCAAAAAGTTTACATATATAATATATATGTGTTACAATTATATATAGTTAAAATAAGGATGGTAGATGTTATGAAGAAAAGTATGAAGAAGAGGGGCTTTACACTTATTGAATTGTTAGGAGTTATAGTCATACTTGCCATTATAGGTTTAATTATAATTCCAACTATTTTTAAAATTATCAAGAATGTTAAAAAGAATTCTAATAAAAATAGTGTTCAAGCCTTAATTAAGGCTGTAAAATTAAACTATTTTGATGCGGATCAAAGTGATGATTTGCTTTTCACCTTTGGGGATTATAGTGAAGATGGAATCTCTTCTACTAATGATTATGAAAAGATTAACTTGAATGATTCAAATTTTATTAAATTTGAAACAACAAATAATCCACTTAAAAGTATAGATGGTTTGAATAGTACCGAAAATAAAAAAATAATTGATTTAATAGATTATAATCAGTATAGTGAATCATTATATGATTCTAAGGATAATTTTGAAAAAGTAAAAACAGAAGAAATAGAAAATGATATACAAAGTTTAATTAATGAACAATTATCTAAAATTGATTACTTGGAAGAAGATTCTGAAGAAGATAATATTTTGATTACAGATGATGGAATAATTCAAGATAACTTGTCTAACAAAATAAAAAAAACTATAAAAGATGAATTGCTTGTTTCAGGGAAAACACCTAATTATGGTTATCTAATCTTCTCTAATAAGAATGGCTTTTCTATAGAATTAAAACTTGTATATGATGAATTTTGTTATATAAAAAATAAGAATGAAGACAAAATAATTGTTAGTGAAAATTTAGATGATTGTGGATTTATTGAAATAGAAAATGAATATTCTGATAATCCAACTATTAATTTTATTTTAGATAATGACGAAGTAACATCATACCAAAATGATTGGTATACCCAAAAGTTAAAAATTATTATGTATGCTACTTCTTCTATTGAAGATAAAATTAAGTATATTAATTATTGTAAAACAAGTGAGGAAAGCTGTGACCCACTTATTAATTCAAATAAAGTTATGGGATCAAAGATTTCAATTGATTTAAGTGACGTTGGCCCTACTAAATATTGTGCAGTAGCAGTGACAAATAGTGGAGTTGTTGGAGAAGTAAAGTGTAGTGAAGAATATAGAGTAGATATAAAAAGACCATTCAATGGTAAAATGTTAATAAGTGGTGAGAAAAAACTATTAGATAGTGAATGGTATACAAGTGATGTAAATATATCAGTTTTGGAAAATGGTAATGACAATGAAAGTGGTTTATATCAGACAATAACTTCTATTGAAAAAATTGATATTAGTTCATTTGGAACAATTGCCAATTTAATTACTTTTGATAAAGCCGGAAATAATAATTATGCCAGTGGTAAAGTAAAGGTAGATTTAGATTCCCCAGTAATATACGGTATTGAAAATCCAATTATCATTAAAGAAGGAACAAATGCTGACCTTGATAAGGGGATTATGGTTGTTGATGCTATAAGTGGAGGATTGGGCTATACTACATCAATGAGTGAAACCAAAAATTTAACAACAGGTAGTTATGAGATTACATATACTGCATATGATAGGGCTGGCAATAGTGGAAATTATATAAGAGAAATTGAAATTCTTAGTGCTGAAGAATATGAGGATTATATTGATTTAATCAGTGATGATGATGTATGTATTGGTGATGATTGTGTCTGTAATTCAGGAAATTGCGTTTGCTTAAATGATAGTTGTGATCAATCTGATAATAATGTCAATAAAGACTTACAAATAAATGATGATTATCAAGTTGATTTTGTTCCCTCAGCATCTATTTTAAAAAAACAAGATAATTGGATAAATAGAGCATTTGATTTATCGGTTAGGGTTACAAATAATAAGGGAATAAATATTAAAAATATCTATTGGTGTATATCAACTAATGATAAACTTGATGCAAATGAATGTAATCCACTTGAATATTATGATGGTAGTAGAAAAAGTCCATATCGTTTAGGAAGTAAAAAATTACAGAAAACAGTAAGAGTAAATATGAGCAAAAATATCAAAATTTCTAGGGCACAAAAAAGTGGTTCCACAAAAGTATGTGTTTATGCTGTAGGAATGGATGATACTCGTAGTAATGTTTATTGTAGTGATTTATATAAAATAGATATAGAAAAACCAAATTTACCTGAATTTAGTGTTGAAGGATTAAAAGTTACAAATGTTATTAATAGTAAAGGTAAAGAAAGAGTGTATTATAAGCCTGGTGCATTATTAAAGGTTAGTAGTGTAGCAATGGATAATTTGACTGAAACAAGTTTATTAAAATATACTTGGACTCCAAAAGATATGACATTTGAGCAATTGACTAGTGATGGTTATCCTATTATTAAACAAACAACACCTAGAGTAACAGTAAAAGATTTGGCTGGAAATTCAGTCTCAAGTAAATCTTTTACAATTTATGTTGATAGAACAGGGCCTTCATATCCTTCAAAAGAAGTATACACATTATATTCAAATAAGAGAAAATACAGCTGGAGTAAGAGTACAGAACCTTTGAAGGTAATTTTAAAAGTTAATAATAATAACTATGGTGCCAAAGTTGATCACTTTGAGGTTTCCAGAGATAAAATAACTTGGGAAACTATAACAAGTGGTTATGTTATGTATAATAAAGGTAGATATTATTTTAGAGCAGTTGATGAGTTTGGACAACCAGGTTCTATAACCTCTTATTATGCTAATATTGTTTCTGAAGAGGAAGCAAAGGAAGATGAAACATTAGTAGCTCCAATTATTGATATAACTCCAGATGGTTATTCAAGTAATAAACAAGTTACAATTTCATATGAGGATAGTTATCAAAAATTATTTAAAGTAGTAGGAAGTAAAAAGACTATCTCAAATGTAGACTTGATTAAATGTGAAACAGATAGAAATATGAATTATGTATGTGATGAAAACAATGTAATTCTTGCAGGTAATACACTAGAGGAAAGTGTATGGTATCAAACAAATACTAATCCTATTTTAACTGTTTATGAAAATTATACTAATATAGTAGCACGTGTCAGAGATGATGATAATCATGAACGAAGTGTTACAAAACAGATTAATTCAATTGATACAAATCCAACTGTGCCGTCAATTACCGGTGGTAGTCAAAGTTGGCAAAAAGAAGCAAACATAAGTATTTTAGTACCTAGTAATGCAGTAAGTGGCATAGCTTTTTATGAGTATTGTGTAAGTGATATTGATGATAGTAGTAATTGTAATTGGATTAAGCTTAATGAACAAAGCCTTCTATTTAAAGAACAAGGTGAACATTATATTTTCTTTAGATCTGAAAGTAATACAGGGCTTATAAGTGATAGTTCAGGTTCTCAATTTGTAAGAATAGATAGTGATGCACCAATTGTAGAAGTAAAAAATGGTGAGATAGCTAATATTCATATGATAGATAATGTTTCTGGTTTAAAGAGTTATTGTATTACAAAAGATGATAATTCTAATAATTGTACAACTGCAACTTCTGAAGAAAATATTTCTGGGCAAATATTAGCCGGGAAATGGTATAACATCTCAGACTTTAAAGAAAAACAGATTACATTTTCTTCTACAGAAAATGGAGTATACTATGTATTTGTTAAAGATAAAGCAGAAAATTTAAGTGAACCAAAGTCATTTAAAATAGTTTATGCGGGAATTACTTCGAAAGCTTATGTTCCCGGGGAACTAGTTAGTTATGCTGGCCTTAGTTGGAAAGTAATTGCTGATGAAGGTAAGAGTGTTAGCTTAATACTTGATGGTTATTATAAAAGCGGGGTATATGGTAGTACCACAAATTGGGATTCATCAACAGCCAAAAGTGTCGTAAATACAGATTTTGTTAATGCCTATAGTGGTCTGAAAACAGAAATTGAAAATGGTGGAATTTTATATGATTCATCATCTGAATCATATGTTAGACTTCCAAGGGTCGATGAAATATCTTCCAGTATTTCTATGAGTGCTAGTTATCCATTCTGGACTATGACAGATGATAATAGTAAAATTTATATCAGCCTAAATTCAGGAACATTATATCGAAATGTTTATGATGCAACTAAATATGAAGCTTACTTTTCTAATTATACATATACTGATAGTGAGAACTATAAAAGTAATAGTCAGTCCGAGGAATTCAATCTTGCTGATAGTTATATTATAAAATGTGCTGGTACTCATAAAGAAATTATTGCAGAATATCCAAAAGTTACAAGTATAGTAACTAGTTCCAGCTGTGGTAATACAGAAACAGGTTATTTAAGTACTGATGTAAATCATACTTCTACTATTTCCTCTAAGCCTTCATTTTATTATTGTGATTTTGAAAACGGAAGCGTAAAAATAGCAGAAGATGCACAAAGTAAAACAGTGTGGACTTATGCTACTGCAACAACTGGTACCACTCCATCTTGTGCATTAAGAACTTATTATAATCCTGTCAAAACAGTCAAATCTATCGTTTATAGACCGGTAATAACAGTAAAGAAATTGTCTTCAACTATAGACATTCCAAAATTAGCTGACAAGATATATACGAAGGGTGACAAAGTAGATTATGCAAATCTAAAATGGCAAGTTGTTGCTGATAATGATACTACGGTTACTTTAATTTTAAATGGAAATTATAAGACCGGTTCTTATGGAGCAACTAATTTGTGGAGTTCATCTATTGCAAAGAATGTTATTACAAATGATTTTGTGAACGAAAATACAAACATAAAGAATGCTATAGATAATGGTTACATTATTTATGATGATACATCTGCATCATATATTAGGTTACCTCTTAAAAGTGAAATAGATGCTTCATTAACATCGGCATCAAAGACACCATTTTGGACGATGACAACTAATGGTAGTTCTATCTACTATAGTTTATATGATGGTAAGTTTACAACAAATAGTCCATCTTATAGTGAAACTTCGACTTACGTAGATTATGATTATTATGATTCATCTGATTATTTACTATCAGAGGCAAAACAAGATTTAATGGTTTATTATATATATGCTTGTAATGATAAAACTACTGAAACATTAATAAACCCTGGTACTATTAATATTTCCGAATTAGGATATATTGTTTCAGAAACTTGTGGATTATCTAGATCTGATAGTTATGGTTCTAGTAATGTTTATTCTTCAAGTCAATCTTCTAGTGGAACTGTTTCATTTAATTATTGTGATTCTGATTATGGTTCAATCCGTTATAATGACACTGGTTATGGATACTCTTTAAGATGGGCATATGCATCCGGTAGTGCTTGTGTAAGACATTCCAGATATAATCCTATAAAAGAATATAGTCATATTGGTTATAGACCAGTTATTACAGTTAGGAAAGGATAATATATATGAAAAAGGTATTTATAGTTTTATGTACATTTTTTCTTATCTGTGGTTGTTCTAAAAAGAATAAACCATATGATGAGAATGGGAAAAATAGTTTAAAGGTCGAAAGTGATTTCAATATTGTAGTTACTGGAACACAGATAGTAACTTCGGAAAATCAAAAGACGTTAAAATCTAAAATTAAGCATAATGAGAATATAGATTGTGATATTATGGAAATTAGTCTTTTTGATAAAGAAGGTAATATCATAAGTAATATTTCTATCTCAACTGGAGGTAAAATTTTAAAAGGTCAAATATTTACTTTAGATGAAGAATATAATTTTAAAGGTGAAAACCCATATAGTATGACTATTAAATATATTAAAAATGAATAATAATATAAAAAAGCAAATTCTTTTAATGAATCTGCTTTTTTAGTACTTCTTGGAGTATTATTTCATTTATTTCTTCAATTGGTATAATATTATTATCTTTAATACATTCGATTTTTTCCCAGTTATATAATTCAGCTAATTCCAAATATGCTTTTTCTGCATTTTTTAAATGATCTTGATTTTTTTCAAGTTCATCAAGAGACGTTCTATTTTTCTTTAATTCTTTTGCATATTCATAAGGAACATGTAAAAATATGGTTTGATCAGGTTTTGGCAATTCTAATAATTCATATTCTAATTTATCAATCCATTTAATTAAATTTAGTCTTTCGACTTTGTTATCAATTTTTCCACTTTGATGAGCCATATTGCTGGATATATATCTATCAAGTATTACAAAATTATAGTTAGAAAGAGCTTCTTTTATTTTCCAAATATTGTATTTTCTGTCAGCCGCATAATATAAGCAAGAAACTTTAGGATCGACGCTAGCTGCTGTTTCACCAAAGTAACCACTACATATTTCTGTTTTTCCTAGATAAGGTCCACCAACAATTTTTCCAGTTGGGGTATCATACATTGGAAAAGAAAATCTTATAGCTGAAAAATTTAATTGATTTAGTTTTTCGGCCAATAATTTACTTTGAGTCTCTTTGCCAGAACAATCTGTTCCTTCTATTACAATGATTTTACCTTTCATATTACAACCTCCATATTTATTCTAACATAAGAATATTTTCTTAACAATATTTATATAAATAAAACAACTATAAATTTGTTTAGTTATGACTTGGCTCAGATAAAATATTTTTTTAAATTCTATAATCTGAATAATAATATTTCAGACAATAATAATTTAAGTAGTAATAATCCTTAAATATCACCTGGAAGTTGTGTCGGTTCTTAAATATTTGTTAAAAGGATTATAAATATACTATGAACATAATTATTTTTAAATAAAAAAACAATGGAAAACTTGATTTTCTTATAAAATTGTGTATAATATTGAAATAAATAGGGAGGAAAAAAATATGGAATATAAATATTATAATAAATTTAATTTATCTGAACAATTATCACAAGCAATATCAACAATAATATCTGAAAAAGAAAATGATTACTATGTTTGTAAAATTTTAAAACTTAGTGTTTCTAAACATGAAGATATAATTTTTCAATCTCCATTAACTAATGCAGATATTTGTGGACAAGGATGTTCTGCATTAAATGGTGCTCAAATACAAGAAATCAATAAAAAATATGGAAAATATATTGAAGGAACTATTCCAGAAGCAGATTATTATTATTTAGTAGTAATGAAAGATGAATATTATAAAAAAATTTCTAAATTATCATTTAAAAGTAGAGATGCAATAGATGGAGCACTACAATTTTCGACTATTTTTGCTCAAGAATATGATGGAATATTTGATTCAAGAACTTTAAGTGGAGAATTTCCGTATCTCCAAGACTTTTTTACTAGTATAGATGATTGGAGAGCACAAACTGGTAGAGTTACAATAGATGACAACGTTTTAAATGAAAGCACAAAAAAAACATTATGTAAAAGAAAAACATTATAATAAATAATTTTACTTGGTTTTTTGTTTTGCTAAAATTATGCTTAAATGGGTTTCAAAATGGATTTTCTTTTGCACGTCGTTATTGGTTCTGCTAATAGCGTAGTGTGTTACTAAACTGACAAAATAAAGCTACTTTCGATTTAATTTGAAAGTAGCTTTAATTATCTCGAAAAGTTCGAGTTTATTATCAATTTGGTGCGAGTAAAGGGACTTGAACCCCCACGCCGTAAGGCACTAGATCCTAAGTCTAGCGCGTCTGCCAATTTCGCCATACTCGCAAGTGGTGGACCTTGTAGGACTCGAACCTACGACCGCCCGGTTATGAGCCGGATGCTCTAACCAACTGAGCTAAAGGTCCACTTGCTTATTCATAATAACATATTATTACATTTTATGCAATAATTTTAGGAAAAAATACTAAAAAATTTAAAAAAAACATAAAAAAACAAAAAAAATGAATTTTTACTGTCAATAACTTTTGAAAATGTCTCAAAATAAATTAAACATAAGCGTTAAGCATATACATGGTTTGTATGTGCTTTTTTTATATACTAGGAAAGTTCTTTTAAATTTTTTTAGCAAGAATTTATGTACCTATAGTTAACAAATATAATT
>CAKOTD010000010.1 GCA_934120015.1 uncultured Bacilli bacterium | reverse complement strand
CTATCTAATACTACATCTTTTTCTCCTGATTCTATAAATTCAGTTAATTTTTCACTATATTGTCTTTTCTTTGATGCCAATTCATCTACTGTTCCTTGGTATTTTTGATTAGTTCTTTCATTTAAAATACCATCAACATCATAATCTGCTTTTGGTGTTTCTACTCCAGCGTCTTTTAATGTTTTTTCTAGTGAATTTATTTCATTTTGCAATGTCTTTAATTCACTATCTAATACTACATCTTTTTCTCCTGATTCTATAAATTCAGTTAATTTTTCACTATATTGTCTTTTCTTTGATGCTAATTCATCAAGTTGAGAACTACTTATATTATTACTATTTATATCATTTATAGTATTTGTAGTTCCTTTTCTAGTGCGTCTAAAATCAAATGCGCTTCCTGCTGCGGATGCAATTCCACCTATCCAAGCTTGAGTTGCTACTGCATCCCATCCACCATTTTCTTGAAATAATTCTCCATATGATTTATCACTATATACTGATTGTAAAGCTGGTTGGGCAAAGCCTTCTAAAGCTGCATCAGCAGAATCTAAAGCAACTGTTCCAGTAATGATTCCAAGTTTCTTAAAGATACTAATGCCTTGACTTGCTATTACGCTCTGGCTATATTCCCCAATTGCTGAACCAACTTTCCATTGTAATGCATCCCATGCACCACTAAGGACCGCATACTTTGTAGCATCAACAGTTGTTGCACCTGATTGAAGTGCTCTTTCTTCTCCCTTTCCAAAGCCTACAGCGCCTGCTGTAATTGACATAGTTTTAGTTGATAATGCTTTCCCAGTCATTTTCATACCTGAACCTACTTTTGTACCAGTACCAGTAAGTTTCATACTACTACCCAGACTAGATCCTTCTAATGCTCCTGCAAATGCATTTCCTAAGGCAATATCAAATCCAACTTCTCCAAGCCCTTGAACTACGCCACCAACCATACCATCATGTCTATATAATGAATTATCATCCATCCATTTACCGAAATCAGAGTCATATAGAGAATCTTCAACATTTCCTATCCACTCAGTCTCTACAAATTTATCCTTTTCTTTATATAACATACAGGTTAAACTATTTGGTTTTCCTACATCACCTTTAATTGCATCATAGCCTAATGTAAAAAGGGAAGCTATTCCTGTTCCAGCTGTTGCCAAAAAATCAATAAAGCCTTCTGCTCCTTTTTCTATACCTATAACAACATTTGTGGCAGTCTGTGCTACGGTTGCTCCAACTTTTTTACCTAAATCCCAATCATTAGTAGCATGTAAATCCGGTACCTTTATTTCTTCATAATTTGAGACAGGTTGATCTGTTTTCATACGATACGCAGCAACTTCTGCATCTGTATATTTTGCAATATCATTTGGATCATCAAGATTAATATAATCCGGGGTAATGGTGTCAAAATATGGATTATAATCATTCCCCATTTTTTTAAACTCTTCAACTGCTGATAAAGGCTTAGCACCATTTTCATTAGAAGCAATTCCTAAACTTGCAAAGTTAGCAATATATTCCTCAATTTTTTTATTTGCTTCATCTATATTTTTACGATCATATTCTGTAACATATTTTTTATTATAGTTATTAGTATTTATAGTATTCTTTAACTTTTCAGTTTCTTCTTTTATTTTCTTATCTGTTTCGATTAATTTATTCTTTAATGATAATAAATTATCTTCTATTTTTTTTCTATCACTACTAGGTATATATCCACTATTAAGTGTTCTTTCGTAATTTAATATCTCCTTTTGAATATTTACTCTATCGTTATATAATTGTTCATCATAATTAATTTTACTTTCAACATTACTTGAATTTTCATCTAGATTAGTAATTACAGCATCATTGTTTTCACTAACCGAAAAAACTGTATTTGAAGCAAACATAGCCATATTCATCCCTAATGAACGATTAATGTTTTCAATAAGAGTTATTTTTTTATTTGCAAGCCCCATTTCAGTATCACTTAATTGTCCTGATTTAATTTGCCCTTTTAGAGTATTTGCTTCTTTGTTTATATCATCTAAATACTTATTTATATCATTTATAGTTGTATCCTCTTTTGCCAGCAATCTATTATACTCATCAATATATTTATCATTCCATATTGAATAATTAACATCATTTTTTTGAGCATCACCATATCGTTGTAATAATTCCTTATTTTTTATACTAAACAATTCTATTTCTTGTCTTGCATTTATTAATTCTTCATCACTTAAATTACCACTTTTAATTTTCTTTCTTAACTCATCTACTCTAGCATTATTTTCATTGACGCTATCCATAATTTGACTTATGTTAGCCCCCTGACTAACGTACTCTGATACTCCTTCTTCTACAACATCAGAATAATCTTCCAAGAATTGTTCCCATTCTTTTCCATAATTAATGTTTCTTTCTTCTTCTAGTTGTTTTATTCTATTTATAATGCTTCTTGCACTATCATTATTTACCGAATTTCCATTACCTGACAATGCAAGTTCACAATTTTCTATATCACCTTTATATTCTGTATATATTTTAACCATAGGAGTATATTCTTTTTCTATTTTATCAAGTTTTGTTTTTGCTCTTCCAAAAACATTTGTTACTAGATTAATACCTTCAAGACCTGCATATAATGATACATCAAAAGAAAAACCAGAAATATTCTGATTAAACTCATCATACATGGAAACTAATTTCTCATAGTTAGTTTCAAGATTGTTAATATCAATTTTTAACAAGTCCATTACAACACCCCATTATTTATTTTCTTGTTGATTCATAAATTCATTTAAATCATTATGAAATTCTTTATTCTCCTCATCATCTAATCCTAAATAAAATATTTTATCTATTTGGTCATGATTAAACATTAAAAACTGATTTGCCACTAGATATCCTTCAGGATAAATTACTCCGCAATAATCATATACCTTATCAGATTTTTCCTGGTCAACACAGCAAAATCCCATTATCATAATTCTTTTAGTAGCCTCTTTTAATAATACTACTGTACCTATTGGTAAATATTTTTTTAAATTCATAAATTCTCCCCTTTTCTACTCAAACTATAATGTCATAGCATTATCATATTCTCTATTTAACCTGCTTCTTAATTTTGCAAGTTCATTTTCTAATTCCCCTAATTTATTATTAGCTTGCCCAAGATTCTGTGATAATTCTGCAAGATTATTCTGAGCCTCTGCTATGGCTCTTGATAAACTGGCAGCAGCGTCTGCATTACTAACTTTAGTTTTGGATAATTTCTTTAATTCATCTTGAACTTTCTTCATGGCATCATTTATACTTTTTATCTGTTTCATGACAATTTTAATTTGTTCTTTAACAGTTGATATTTCTAAAACAATACCAAAGAGCTTATATCCAGCAATAATCACTTCATTTAAATTACTCATTCCATTTCTAACTGAATTAGCTTTATATTTGAAACTTGTAATATAATCAGATTCGTTATCTGAAACGCTCGTTATAATATCACTTAAATCCTGCATATTTTTTACTATTTTGGGACTAATTAAGTTTTCCATATACTATTTAACACCTACCCCAGATATTACAGAACTCAATTTCTTGTATCTAGCAACGGCTAGCTTTAATTGTCTTGAGTAATTAAACAGCTGAGAATATGACTCAATAAGCTTTGGCTTTTCTCTAACAAATTGATTTTGAAAATAATCGGCAGCATTCCCCTTCCAATAACCATTCTTCTCGATTGTTTTAATTTCTTCAGTAAATGCCTCAATTATACTTTTTATATCGTATGCAATCTTATCCATTTGAAGTGCACAATCTTCTAATTGCTGATACGATAATATTCCCTCATTCTTCACTGATTATCACCCTTACTATTCTTACTAGTACAATCATCGTCTATTATGCCATAAGCGCTTGGAATACTTTCTAATCTATTGCCATAATCTTCCATCATTTTTTGAATTTCAGTAAGAGCTAAAACATATCTACTATTAATCATATCAAGAAATACCTCTGCATCACTACCTGTCCAAATATTATTAATGGTTTCGGTAGTTGCCATTAACGTTTTTATACATTCTCCTAATTCTTTAGATAAATTATTTATAACCTTACCACTTTCTATTATTGCATCTTTTTCAATATATACTTGCATTCCATCACCTACTTTTACTCACTATTAAATAAATATTAAGCAATTAATGTTCATTTAGTAAAGAGCAAAAGTATTTACTATTGCCCTTGAATAACTCTATCGACATTTTCGTAATTGCTAACAACTTGATCTAAGTATTTTGAGCAATCACTAACTGCTTCATAGAATTCAGGAAATTTAGCGCTTAATGCGTCAAAAGATTCTTTTGCAGATGAAGCAGCAGTACCACTCCATACATTTTCATCTCCAACATTACCAAATAATTTTTGGATTTCATCTAGAATGTCTTTCATATTAGATGAAGCAGCATTTAATTCACTTGAAGCTTGTCTTACTTGTCCATATGATAATTTTGAAAAGTCCATTTTGAAACCTCCTTATATATTTTTTTACTAACTATTATATTTAATTGCATCTCTATTAGCTTCCATTGCCTCTTTATAAGCATTTCCAACTTTTACTAAGAAGCCACCAAGTTCAGTCATTGTTTCACCTAGTTTTTTCATTGTAGTTGCTTGTTCACTAACTGCATCAGTGTATCTTGAAGCATCACTACCTTCCCAAGCAGTTTTAAGTTCTGAGTTAATAGTTTCGATTTTAGACAATAGTTCTTTGAAATTTTGAGCTTGTTCATCAACTCTATTTCCTACTTGAATAGTTTCCTCATAATTAATTTTTAAGTCCATAAATTCACCTCCTACATTAGAACTAATTTAGCCCCGTTTTTTATTCCACTATCTTTTACATATATGTTAGCATCATAATTATCAGAGGTATCTTTGCTATAAAGTTTTGCATTTTCATTTATATAATTACCATCACCCATCATCTCATTTATAGATTTAATAAGATGATTTTTGATTACTCCTATTTTTTGATTAATAGGAATTAAGCAATCATATTGTTCATCAAGTAAAGGTACATAAATCAAAACTAATACTTTATTCATTAAATAACCCCCTTACCTACTATCCATATACTATAATAATAGTATCATCATACACAATAAATTGCAAGTAAATTTATATACAAATTAAAAAAAATATATAGTTTAAACCTATATATTACATACTACATTTCACATATTTAAAATCTTTAATAAATTTTTCTATATTATAATAACTACCATATACAATCATCTTCTCAAATTTTATTCCATTATACCTTTCCATATGTATTTCATTATTCATACCAATTTGTTTTAACAACGAATAATAGTAATTACTAAAACTATTATATCCATTATCATAGTTAACAAAATTTAAATTGTTACCTAATATATTTTTATAAATTTCAGGAATATAAGGATATAAAGAAATAACTTTTATATCATAATTACCGGTAATCATATCAATATTTTTTGTATTTAAATTACCATTTAAAACATTTATACAATATTTTCCCTTTTCATTAATAATCTCATTAAATACATATTCTTCATTATTGTCTGGATTTTTATATATAACAATAAAAAATAAAAAAAAGATAAACAAAAGTTTTTTCATAATAATCACCACTATAATTATCTTGGTTATTATTTTAACTTTTATTTATCAATTATTATTTTTTCTTAAAAAGTATTCTTGTACTATAAAATAGAAATATACAAAAGATTATTACATAGGCCCACATCAATATTGTAAATATAATACCACTGGTATATCTACCCATAATTGCAGGTATACTCTCAGGAATATATTTATTTATAAGAGCATATAATTCCGGCACATTAACATTATTTTTAATGAATGCTAGTATTCTAAGAAACATATCAACAATAGCTATAAAATAAATAAAACAGCTAAATCTTCTAAAAAAGAATATTACAACTGCAAGTAAAATAATTAATATTGCTAAATCCATAAAGCACACACCTCTATGATTAATATATCATAAATGCATTCTTTATTCAACAATTTTATTTATCATTTTAAAACTTCCTTCTATTATTTTCTTTATTCCATTACCTATACTTTTTGATAAATATAATCCTGCACTTGATGCTTTATTGCTATAATCTTTTTTTTCATATTCTAAATAGTTTTCAATCGAAATATCTTTCCCATCAGCTACATCCTGTTCAAATTGTTTAATTTTTTCTGCAGTAAAAACTTGTCTTTTATGTAGTTCATATTCATAAAAGCCTCCTGATTGTGAGAAATAAATTGCGCAGAATACAATAAAAAGAATTAATAAACAAAACTTTACAATATTTAAAAATACTTTCTCTTGTTTATCACTCATTATTATCACCTAGATATTCTTTTATTACATTGGATATTATTACAGTTGTATTCATCACTTCTTCAATATTACTTTCATTTCCACCTATTTCGATTAGTAATATTCTCGAATCTAAATCTTGGTTATAGACACCATCAACACCTGCTCCTTTTTTTACAATTACTCCTCTAGTTAAACTAGGATATTTGTTTTTTATAATTTCATTTATACTTTCAGCAAGTTTTAAATTATTTTGATAATCATTATTATCCCCACCTACTACAAATAATACTTTAGCATATTGTTTATCATTAATAATTGTTGTTGCTTCTTCATGATTTAAAGCATCTCTATGTATGTCTATTAAAAGACGCAGATTAGGATAGCTACTAAGAGACTCTAGTATATAAAATCTACTTGCTTTATAACTATCATTATGATTCCATCCGTTGACATTCATAAATTCTACGATATTAGCTTTTTCTACAATAGTAGGAATTCCTAAATTATTTAATTTTTCTTTTAATAAATATGATGTCATCATTACATTGGGAGATACATTATAATTTTCTAATTTTTCTTTACTATAATTTTCTAACTGATGAGAATTATAAAGATAAACTATAGGATCATCTATATTACTAGGATTAGGATCACTTATATACTTTGTAACTTCCTTTAATTCACCATATTGTTCATTATATAATTCATCACTATCGATATTCTCAAATACATATTTACCAGAGATAATCGATACAGGTTTTTTTAAATTCATTTGTGATATATAGTTTACGATTTTATCAAGCATATTCTGAGAATTATATTGATCTATTATATTATGATTAGTATCGGTTATTAAATATGACAAAAAGTTTTCATTTGAAGACATAACTTTAATAGTAAGAAGGGTTTTAAAAGTTATTTTATAAACTCCATAAATAACTACTAATAAAAAAGTTATTTTTAAAAATTTAAGTATTTTTTTCCCATTGCTTTTTTTACTAACAAATTTTTTAGACATATAATCACCTACTATTTTTAGTATAAATGGTAGTGATCAAATAAATTGTCGATTATTATAAATTATTTACATTTTTATGAAGTGCCCTATTTAGACCATTTCCAATTATTTTACTTAACTTTTCAATAATAAAATCAACCTCTTTAGGAGTTACCATTAGATTATAACCTATTGGAGATAAAACTTCACCAATTAGATTTCTTACTTCATCATCATTTAATTTTCCTACTATACCAAATAAATTTTCTTTATCTTCTTTTTTTACTTCTATATCTTTTTTTAAATAATTTGATGGTTGTACTGCAAGTTTATTAGCTGGATTATTTATACGATTTTTAGTATATGAAAAGTTTTTATACATATAGTTTATTGTATCACTAACAATAGTAACCGCATCAACAACTGTAGGCACACCTATGGCAATAACTGGAATTCCTATTTTGTTTTTACTAATTTCCTTACGATAATTACCTATTCCACTTCCAGGATGTATACCTGTGTCTGTAATTTGAATTGTTTTATTAACTCTTTCAATTGAAGTACTTGCAAGAGCATCTACTACAATCATAAACGAAGGCTTTAAATTATCTACTACACTTTTTATTAAATCACTAGCCTCCATCCCTGTTTTTGCCATTACACCTGGTTCCAATGCACTAACACATCTAAATCCATCTTCAACATTTGCAAGTAAAAAAAGATGTCTAGTAACTAAAATGTTATCAATTACTTTAGGACCAAGTGCATCAGGTGTTGATTTATCATTACCAAGACCAACTATAATACAGCTGTCTTCATCTTTAATATTTAATTTTTTTAATAATTTCTCTATTTGCTTACTAAAAACATTCTTTACCTTTTCCTCATTATTATAATCAGTAATATCAGTAAATTCTATTGTGATATAATTACCCTCATTTTTATTATCTATTTTTCTATTTAGATATATATCTGTCACTTTAATATCATCATAATTATAAATTTTTTGCTTAAAATCTTTATTATTACTTACAACATCTATTGCTAAATCCGTTCTAATTTGATATTTTTCTAAATCTATTTCATGTTTCATTTTATCACCCATATTTATTTTTTGCAAAAATTGCTGTTTTTATTGATTTTTTTATTTTTTTTTGTTAAAATTAAGTTATATGTGTGATTTGGAGGTGATATTATGCCAAATATGAAAAATGCTAAGAAAGCTGTAAGAAAAAATCCAAAAAGAAATGAATTAAATAATAATTTCAAAGCTAGTATGAATACTGCTATTAAGAATGTTGAAAAAGCAGTTGCTGCTAATGATAAAACAAAAGCTACTGACAATTTAAAAGTTGCTGTAAAAAGAATAGATAAAGCCGCATCTAAAGGTATCGTTCATAAAAACTTTGTAGCTCGTAATAAATCTCGTTTAACTAAAAAAGTTAATGCTTTATAAAATAAATTCCAAAAGGATTTATTTTTTTTATGTTTTTCTGTTATAATAATTATAGGAGGTAAAAATGAAAAAACTACTAATCTTTTTAATAGTTATTTGTTTATTTGGAATCACTTATAAATATAAAGAGGAAATAACTGAATATATATTATTAAAATTTGTATATAAAAATGAATTTAATTATTCAAATACAAATGAATATAAAAAAAATACAAAGTCTTTGTATTTAAACGAAACAAATGATTTTAAACCAAAAAACAAAAGAGATATATTAAATATTATATATACAGCAATTAATAATGGATATGATGAATTTAACTTTTTTTGTTCTTATGAATACAAAACATGTATAGATGATGTAAAAGAAGTTACTAAAGATACAGATTATCTATCGGTAATAAATGATTTTGTATCTCCTTATAATAGTTATGATAAATTAGATATTGAAATTAGTAGTTTAGGTAAAATCAAAATTACTGTAAATAAGAATTATAATGATCAACTAATAACTATATTAAATAATAAAATTGAAAATATAATAAATGAAATTATTGATGATAATATGAATGAATATGAGAAAATTAAAGTTATACACGATTATATAATTAATAATACTATCTATGATAAAGAAAGAATTAACAATTTAAATGCCCCTTCTCAATATAACTCCAGTATTGCATATGGTCCTTTAATTGAAGGGTATGCTATTTGTAGTGGATATGCTGATGCAATGGCATTATTTCTCGATAAACTAGAAATTCCTAATCATAAGATATCAAATTCAAACCATGTATGGAATCTTGTTTTTTTGGATGGTAAGTATTTGCACTTAGATCTTACTTGGGATGATCCGGTAACAAATACTGGTATTAATATTCTAAATCATGATTATTTTTTAATTACTACTGATAAACTACTTGAATATGATCAAACAGAACATAATTTTAATGAGAATATTTTCATAGAAGCAAAGCAGGAATCCTAGTTCCTGCTTTTATTTTTCTTAAATTTTTTATTATCATCTATTAATAATCTAACATCTATTAAGTTTAAATCATATAAAGACAAATACAATTCCTCTATATATTTTGCAAGTAGTCTTTGTCTTTCATTTTGTAAATCAAGAGAAACAAAATAAGCCATCATTTGCATTATTTTTGAATTTAATGTTTTTATATCATTAAAGTAATATAAATTTGTTAGTTCAAATTTATCTAAATTAAATTTTTGGTTTTCACTTGTTAACATATTTACGATTATAGTAGGAATATTTTTAATTTCTAATGATACCATTGTATCTGTTGCATTCTCTAAAATAACTCTTTGCATATCAAATTGTTCTTCACAATTTATGTTTCCTATTATTTTAATCTCCATATTTTCCATTTTTTACCTCCTTACAATATTTTTTTAATTTGCAAGTATCACATAACGGATTAATTGCTTTACAATAGTATCTTCCAAATAAAAGCAATTGATGATGAATCCTAGAAAGATTATATTTTTTAAACTTTTTAGTTAATTTTTTCTCGATAACTAATACATCATCATCCAATGAACTTAAACCTAATCTTTTACTAACTCTTGAAACATGGGTATCAACCGCTATACAAGGTTCATTATAAAGTATACTAAGAACAACATTTGTAGTTTTTCTTCCAACCCCTGGTAAACTTTCCAAAAAATTCCTGTCATTTGGAACAAATCCATATTTTAATAATTTTTGAGATATTAATATAACATTAAGTGCTTTCTTCTTATATGTTCCAATGCTTCTTATAATATTAATAACATCCTCTATTTTAGCATTTGATAATCTTTCTATACTATTATATTGTTTAAATAGATTATTGGTAACCTCATTTACTCGTTTATCAGTCGTCTGGGCACTAAGCATTACTGCAATAAGTAATTCATAATCTTTATTATAATTAAGTTCACATTTAGGATTAGGTATTAATTCATCTAAATATGAAACAATTAAATCAGTCTTCATTAAGCCAATCATAATCAAATACTTCAACTTTTTTTTGTTTAAATTCTTTTTTATTACTCTCAATATCTTTTTTATTTTTTATTCCTTTACGATTCCATTCATATAATATTTTATCTATATATCTTAAATTTGAAACACCATTTAATACAGCTTCTTTTAATGCTTCCAAGATAAGTTCTTCACTAAATTTATTCTCTTTCCATGCATTAATAAGTTCATACTCAATTGGTGATAAAGTTCTACCAAATTCTTTTTCAAAAATTGAAAATAAATTACTTGGTTCTTCATTAACTTTATCATTATTTATAACAAGAAAAGCAAGTTTATTATATAATTTATCTAAATCAATATATTCTTCTTTTATATTATTAGTAGTACTAACTTTAATATCTAAAAAGCCCTTTTCTACTAAATTATTAATTAATTCTAATACTTCTTTAAATGAATATCCAATACAATTACCAATTTGTTTAGGATTAAATGAAGTATTATTATTCATAAGATAACAAAGGAGAATGAACTCTTTGTCATCAAGCTCCATACTTCTATATTTTTCTAAAAAAATACTTGGAATAATAATATTTCTATCTTTTAATAAAGTTAACACATTATCCATAAAATCACCTATAAGGTATTATAACTTATTTTAAGATAAAAGTTAAGTAGGAATATTAATTATATTATAATTATCTTCTACTATTTTTATTACCGTATAATTCTCACTACTAAGTTCGTATATATCAATCCATTTCGTATATAACATTTCTTTAAAATTATCTGGCATACTATCTTTATAAATAACTACTTTATTAGAATTACTTAAATTAATACTTTTATCAATAGCATTAAAATATATAAAAGTGCAATCATCTATATTATTATTAATATTTTCTTGATAAGTACAAAAAGTATAATCAAATATTTTTATTTTAAAGTTATAATATTCTATATTATTAATTTTGTTTTTATCATATAAGCTAAATTTATTTATAGAATTTAGTTTACTTTCTGAGTATGAAAATAAGTTATCTAACTTAGATATATGAAAAGCGCTTAGAAACTCGTTAACTTTTTTATCTTTAAGGGGTTCAAATAAAAATAAATTATTAATTCCATTATCAACTATATAGAAGTATGTTGACATATCGTCATTATATAGGACAATAGCAACCTCATTTTCTCTTAAATTGAGATCAACCTTTGATAAAAATACATCCTTAGTTTTTATTTTTATAATGAAGGCATATATAATAATTAAAATAATAATAATAAATATTCTTTTCAAAAGTATCACCCATAAAAGAATATGCTTTAATAATTGATAATATAATTTATTATATCGTCTTTTTTATTTGAAATATTACCATTTAATACTTCTTTTATAACACTACTAATTATAGTATTATAATTAATATTCTTAGGAAGAAGATTTTTTACATCATCATATTTGATATCTAGTTGTTTTACTGATTTTATTAGCAATTTTTCATACTGATGCACATAATTAGTATGCTTTATTTGATCAATAATTTTTATAATATCTATATCCAAACAAAATAAATCATAATTATTTAATTCTTTATTTAGATAGTCTTTTATAATATTATAAGTTTTTAATTCTTTTTTATTAAAGTAACTATTATCAAGTATCATTTGACTATACATTCCCATAATATTATCACAGAAAACTATATTATCGGGAATAATTATATCTAGGTATTTATCTATATTAAATTTTTTTAAGAGAAAAATACCATATTCAAAATTATTATTATATAATATCTTGTCAAATTCTTTTCTGATACGATATTTAGATAAATATATAACATTAGATGCATACTTATTCATTGCCGACTCCAACTTTTCATCTAGCTTAAAATTTAATATAGAAGCAAATCTAATAGCTCTTAAAATACGAAGAAAATCACTAGATATTTTATAATCTGCATCTCCAATACATCTTATTACTTTAGTATTAAGATCTTTAATACCATCTACTAAATCTATATAATTTTCATTTTTATCAAGACAAATTCCATTTATGGTAAAATCTCTTCTCATAATATCTTGCTTTAAACTTTGAGCTAATTTCAAATTATGAGGTCTTCTGCCATCATAGTCTTCTTCTAATCTATAACTAGTTATTTCTATATTATATTTATCACTCATTATTTTAAAACAAAACAATCCTTTTTCAACTGAATTAGGAAATATTCTTTTTATATCACTTGGTGAAGCATTAGTACAAATATCAATGTCATAAGAGTTTTTTCCAAGATACCTATCACGGACAAAGCCCCCTATAACATATCCCTCAAAGCCAAAATCATTTATTTTATTTAATATTTGTTTATACATAAGAAAAAAAAGGCCAAAGGCCTAGTTTAATTCTTCTTTTAATTTAGAACCAGCTTTGATTGTAACTGCAACTCTTGCAGGGATTTCAACAGCTTCACCAGTTTTTGGATTACGGCCTGTTGCTGCTTCTTTATTTTTAGAAGTAAAAGTACAGAATCCTGTAATTGCAACCTTTTGGCTTTCTTTTAATCCTTTAACAACACCTTTCATCATAGCATCTAAAGCACGAGTTGAATCAGCTTTAGTTAAACCAGTTTCTTCAGCGATAAAATTTACTAAATCAGTTTTTGTCATCTAAATACCTCCTATGTATTGTACTTTGTTAAGCTATCTTGCTTACACTTAAAGAATACCATGTTTTATAGACAAATGCAAGTTTTTTTAAGAAATTTACTTAAAAATTTTAATATAACTGATTTAACTATATAATCAAAATGATTTTACCTTTCATATAATTTAGTGAAAGGAGTTTTTTAATTGAAAATATGTGTTTACGCAATATGCAAAAATGAAGAAAAATTTGTTAATAAATGGGTACAGTCTATGAAGGAAGCTGATGAAATATATGTACTAGATACTGGATCTACTGATAAGACTGTAGAATTGTTAAAACAAAATAATGTAAATGTGTCATGTGAAGTAATTAATCCATGGCGTTTTGATGTAGCAAGAAACAAATCACTAGAACTTGTACCAAGTGATACAGACATATGTGTTTGTACTGATTTAGATGAGGTATTTGAAAAAGGATGGAGAAAAGTAATTGAGGATATATGGGATAAAAATCAAACTTCACTACATTACAATTATAATTGGATGCTTGATGAAAATAATAATCCTAAAGTAAGTTTTTATATAGGAAAAATTCATGTAAGAAATGGTTACAAATGGATTCATCCAGTACATGAAATACTCAAATATGATGGAGTAGAAAATACAAAATACACAGATAAAATAACACTAAATCATTTTCCTGATAAAACTAAATCAAGAGGGCAATATTTAAAACTTTTAGAATTATCTGTAAAAGAAGATCCTAACGATGATAGAAATATGCATTATTTAGGAAGAGAATATATGTATTATAAGAAATGGAACAAATGCATTGATACACTTATAAAACATCTAAACTTAAAAAGTTCTACTTGGAGGGATGAAAGATGTGCATCAATGCGTTTTATCTCACGAGCTTATATTGCTTTAAAAAGATATGAAGAAGCAAAATTATGGTTAGATAAAGCTATTAAAGAAGCTCCATACTTAAGAGATCCATATATTGAAAAAGCTATGTTAGAATATAATTTAGAAAACTGGAATGAGGTTAGTAGATTGTGTGAAGAAGCATTAAAAATTAAAAGTCATGAAAAAACTTATATCAATGAACAATTTAGCTGGGATTACACTATATATGATTTGCTATCAATAAGCTATTTTAAGCAGGAAAAATATAATGAAGCTTTAAAATATTCAGATGAAGCATTAAAAATGTCACCTGATAATAAACGATTAAAAGAAAATAATACTATAATAAAAAAATATCTCTAAGGATATTTTTTTAAAATACAATAGCAAACAAATTACCTGACCCTTTATTAACTAATTTAGACAATGTTTGTTGAAGTTTAAATCTGGCATTTTCCGGAGTCATAGATAGTTTTGCTTGAATACCTTCTTTAACAATTACATCTAGGCTTCTTCCAAATATTTCACTTTTCCATATACTACTTGGATCATTATCATAATCTTTCATTATATAGTTAATAAGTTCTTTACTTTGTAATTCAGATCCAATTATTGGTTCAAATGTACTTTCTACATCTACTCTAATCATATGTATAGATGGAGCAACTGCTTTCAATTTTATACCATATCTACTTCCTTGTTTAATTATTTCTGGGGTATCAAGTTTCATATCAGTAAGTGTTGGAGAAGCAACTCCATAACCCGTAGATTTTACCATCTTTAGGGCAACTTTAATTTGATCATATTCTTGTTTTGCTTCATTATAATCTTGAAAAAGATTCAATAAATCTGCTTTACTTGATATATTTACACCAATAATATCTTTAAGTACATCATTAAATAATGAATTAGGAGCAGATAAAGTAATAGTTACTTCTCCTGTTGATGTATCTACATTTGATAAATAGGCTTTTTCAATATATTCACAATTTGTAAAATGTGTTGTGATTTCATTAACATCCCTTAATTTATCAACCTCAACTACACTTTCTCTAATTTTTTCTATATATATCTTCTTTAACCAATTATCAGCTGATAAGCAAGCTATCCATTCTGGCATATCAACTTTTACTTCCATAACAGGAAATTCATATAAAGCTTCTCTTAATATTGAATATAAATCCCTTTCTGTCATATTTTCTACACTAATTGGCATTACAGGTACTTTATACTTATCATGAAGATTTTCTGCTAATCTTTCTGTCTCAGCTACCATAGGATGTGTACTATTTAAAATTACAATAAAAGGTTTACCAATTTCTTTTAACTCATTTACTACTCTCTCTTCGGCTTCTATATAATCATTTCTATTTATTTCACCAATTGAACCATCAGTAGTAACTACAATACCTATGCTAGAATGATCTTTTATAACTTTTTCAGTTCCTATTTCAGCAGCTTCAATAAAAGGTATTTCTTCATCATACCACCAAGTTATGGTCTTACGATACCTCTAGACTAAAATATTATTGAAACTCCTAATACCATAGTGAATTTCAATTTTTTTATCTTTAGTTATATATATTTTTTTTATAATTTTATTTATCATTTCTTTTGTTGGATTTTTCATTTTAAAAAAAGAATTTACTATGAACTTATAATCAACTATTTCTTCTTTTATATTTAATAATTTTTTCTTTTCTTCTTCGTAGTCAATTATGGTTTCTTTTAGGTCATCAATTTCCTTTTGTGTATTTTCTGACATTCGCTTAAATCTATCTAATGTTATAATTCCACTTTCTTTATCGTAATATAAATTATCCATTCTCTGTTCCAATTTTTCTATTTTTGCTTTTGCATTATTGATTAATTGATTTAACGGCTTAACAGGATCTTGTTTATTTTTGAACAAAATATTCTCAAAATCTTCAGAATTCAAATTTGAACTTAATAATCTAATTTTATCATATATTAATTTTTCTAGTTTTTCATAATTGATGTAATGAGAAAAACAAATATTATGTCTACTAAACTTTCTATATGTATTGCAATTCATAGAAATACGGTCTCGTTTTTTTTCGTAACTTATACTCATTCTAGCACCACAATCTTTACAAAAAACCAAATTAGATAAAATATATTCCACATTTCTTCTGTCTTTGATATATGTATTTGATTTATTTCTCAATCTAGAGGCTAATTCAAAAGTATATTTATCAATAATTGGTTCATGAGTATTTTCTACAATTATCCATTCGGATTTAGGAATTTTTTTCCTTTTCTTTGTTTTGTAATTTAAATTTTGTGATGTGTGCTGAATTAAACAACCTAAATACACTTGATTTTTCAAGATATTCATAATTGATTTATCTTTCCAAATTTCTGGGTGTTCTGCTCTTTGTATCCTACCTATCATTTTTTTTTGGACTATTGGTGTTGGAACTTTTTCTCTTGTTAATAAATCGGCAATCTCTTTTGTTCCATAGCCAGCAATATATAAATCAAATATTTTCTTTACTATTGGTGCTGCTTCTAAATCTAGTATTAATTTATGTTTATCTTGTGGATCTTTAATATATCCATATGGTGCTGTACTACTAGCAAATAATCCATCTTTTTTCATACTAATTAAGTGTGACCTTACTTTTTTAGAAATATCTTTTGCATACATATCATTCATACCTAATCTAAAAGGCATCAAGTCACTACCCTCACAGTGATCATTAAAAGTGTCGATGCTATCATTAATTGCTATATATCTAACACCATGCTCTGGAAAATATTTTTCAATATGATGTCCTGTTTCGATGTAATCTCTACCAAGCCTAGATAAATCTTTTGTAACAACCATATTAATCTTTTTCGTTTCAATATCTTTTATCATTCTTTGAAAACTTGGTCTATTGAAATTTAATCCTGAATATCCATCATCTATGTAGGTATCAACCAATTCAAAATTACTACCTAATTCAGTTATAAATCTAAGTAACATTGATCTTTGATTACTAACACTTTCGGACTCGACATCATCACCATCTTCTTTAGACAACCTTATATATAATCCAACTTTGTAAGTATTGTCATCAATAATATATTTATTTATCATTTTTATCTCCTCTCCATGATGCATTTCTTACAAAATCTTGTAATAATTATAGCATCAAAATTTATATTTTTCAAACTATTCCATTCTAATTTACACTTATTAAATTCAAGATAATTTTTCTTAACAACCATAAATAAAAATGGAATACTAAAATTTATTTATCAACATACACATATCTTTTTTCATAATAGGATACAATACAACTTTTTAATACTTCATCTAATGTTAAACCATTTTCTTCATCAAAAAATTCTACAACTTCATACATATATATTCCCCCTTAATTAATTTTACTTTTCCTTCTATTTTTTTATTATTAAAATCATTTTACATTTTTTTACAAATTTAAATGGGGTATAATTTATCTACCCTATTTTTTATTACTATCAAAAAAAGTACGAAAAAACTAAAATGTAACTCATAAATTTAAAAGTATTCCTTGTTTTACTTATGATGAATATTCTAGAAAAAGATACTATTTCAAAATTAAAAAGAAGGTTCCTACACTTCAATGTGGTTTTTGTGGAAAAGAGACCATCATTCCTAAAACATTTTTTTAAATTAACTTTGTTAATTTTTTTGTTATACATTTTCTATTTAGTCCATTCAATTTTAGGTTATTTTTTCATTATTTTCTCCTAATTGCACTTTCTTTATAAACAAAAAAAAGAAAAATTAAACATATTTTAATCTTTCTTTTCTAAAAATATTGATAAAAAAGACAACTATAAAACATATTCTATTAAGCAAAAAAATATTCATATACTCACCTCATCAAAAAAAAACAGTATTAACCTTATTGGTTTGTACTGCTCTTTTATTAATACATAAAATTTGCTTAACAATTAATAGTTAGTGTTTCCTTTTTTGCACAATTTCATCAATTTTAACATATTATAGCACCTTGACAAAATTAAACCAATATTTTTTTATTATCTTCTATTTCAATAGTTGTTATTTTATTAAATCATATATTTCTTTGACTATTTTTTCATATTTTTTAACATCATCATCAGTATAATTTTTTGTAAAAACATAAGCATATTCTTGTATATCTTTTATTTTAAGCATATCTTCTATTTTAAGTGTTTGCATATCGTACCCTAATACATACTTATTTGGTTTACTTGTAATAACATGACCAAATTTTATACTATCAAAAACATAAGTATTTTTAACAGTTGGATATGGAGCTTTTTTTAAAAAAACAATATATTCTTCACCAACTTTTAATGGTGTACTACCAGCAAAATAATTAGTTGCATCTTTAGACCAACCATAAACTAAATCATATATTTGTATTTTATCACCTACGTTTAATCCATTTCCTTTTATTATTTTTTTTATAATACCATTATTTATAACATCCTCACCTTGTAACATAGGTTCATCGTAAACTTCTATTAAAACTACATAGTTTGACAAATTAACTAAATCCTGTGCATTATTAATTTCTTCATCTGTTATAAGAAATCCTTCTAATTCAGGAAACAAATTATAGATATTAGTATCAAAATACATATATTTACTATTTGTAATATATTCATTATAATTTACATGTTCTAATGTATTTCTGCCATATAATATACAGACTAATGATAAAATAAAAATAACTAAAAAGATTATAAAAATTTTTAAATATATTTTCATAAATTTATTTCTCCTGCAATAGAGCCATTTTCCATGTTATATATTTTATCACATAAAATTTTTAAATCGTCTTTGTTATGACTAGCAATCAATATAATTTTCTTTTCCTCTTTTAAATTTTTTATAATATCTCTTACAACATAAATACTTTTCTCATCTAAAGCATTAGTTGGTTCATCCAAAAGGATTATTTTTTGATTTTCCATAACAGCTTGTAATATTCTTAACTTTTGTTTCATACCAAGAGAGTATTCCTTATACTTTTGATTATAATTCTCATAAAGACCTATTTTTTTCATCCATGCTAAAAGGTATTCATCGTTTTTCTTGTTATTAATAGTATATAATAAATTTAAATTTTCAAGTCCTGTTAAGTGTGGATAAAAACCGGGGTCTTCAAGTAATATTCCTATATTTCTTAAGTCAAAATCTTCATGAATTATTGATTTACCATCTATTTTGATATCACCAGAACTAGGATGTATAAGTGTCGAAATAGCCCTAAATAACATCGTTTTACCTGAACCATTTCTTCCATAAAAACCATATATATGACCATCGTCAAATTTTAAGTTAATGTTTTTTAATATTTCTTTATTTTTAATACTTTTGTTATAATTTATTACTTCAATTTTCATAATTCACCTCTTTAATATCTAAATGTAGATATAATCTATATATTAACACTACTGTAAATAAACTTATAATTATAAACATACTAACAATATTCCAATTACCTAAATCTAAAAAAAACATTTTATTATTCATCTGTAAAAAAACAATTAACATTATTAATATAATAATAAAACTATACATATATTTTTTTATAATTAAAGAAATAAAAATAATTATTAAATCAAGACCTATATTATATATAAGATAATGTAAAATAAATTTTAAAAGACTTATATTTAAAGAAATTTTAAATTGAAGAGAAAAAGCAATCATCTGTATAATTACGATAAATATATTAAGATACAAGGTTTCCAATAATAATTTTCTTAATTCACACTTTACATATTTTTTTCGATTAATAAATCGTATATCAAAATGTGATAGTTTATCATAACCTTTTGTGGTTATAACATAAATATTTAAAACAATTGGTAATAACCATAGAAAATTAATCATAAAATTATCACTACTTTGCATAAAAAGCATTTTCTTTATGTATGTGATATATTCACCCTCATAAATAGAATTAATAAATAATCTTTTTAATAAAATAATAATAATTGTAGTCATTATAACAAATATTCCTTTTTTTATATTAATTGTTTTCATTAGTTTTATCATTTAGCATATAATCCTTTCTTAAAATCAAACTTGAACAAATTGAAATATTTAAAATAATAATGCCTACCATAAACATTAATATAAAATAATAAAACTTGTAAACAAACCCTAAAATAAAAAGATAATTAAAATTAAAAATATGACTGTTTCCAAATAAAACTTCTAAAACTACTAACACTATTACAAATATAATACTAGATATAATTCTTTTTTTTATAAAAACATCAATAATTCTAACTATGCTAATAAATAAAATAGATATAGTTATGCTGCATATAAGATTAGGTATAATGCTATTTAAATGATATATATATTCTTCAAAATTAAAAAACAAAATAGGAATATTTAAGGTGACAAAAAAGATAATTATATAAACACTGCTTTTAAAAAAATGTTTATAAAAGAAATCGAGTATCATTTTATATCTAAAAATAATGCTTGTATAATTGATATTTTTAAAGACAAGATAATCAATATAAAGAATGGAAATAATAATTGTATACCTTTCCATGTTTTGTGCAAATTTGCCAAAATATAATAAAACAAAATCTTCATGAATGTCATATCCAATAAAAAATCCAAGCATAAGAGGTATTATTATATATATAATAGGAAATTTTTGATTTAATTTTCTCATAGAATATGATCTTTTTTAAATATATTATAAATCTCTAATAATAAACCTATTATAAATATAACAATACTAATAATTAAGACAGGGCTTAAAGCGTGCAAAGTAGTTGGTTGTAAAAATCTAATTAAAGAATAATCACCTAAATGACAATTAGAAAAGATAAATTCACAAAATATTAAAATTAAAAGTGGCATAAAATAAATAGGAATTCTATGTTTTAAGAATTTAGAAATGCTATAAGATAAGCAAGATAATAAGCCAATAGTAAAGGAAGCAATAAGAGATATAACAACTATATATAAAGTTAAATTATTATACCTTAAATTATTTAATACATTAGCCAAGTGCATATATTGGTAAAAACCTGTTTCTTGATAAATAGAACCTAACAAGCCATTTTTAAAAATTAAACTCATTATTAAATAATTTAACATAAATCCTAAAAAGCATATTACTAATGGTATAACTAAAGATAAAATAAAACGAACAAAACTATTTTTATTAGTGTTTATTCTAGTATATAAAATATTAAAAGTTTTGTTTTTATTTTCTATAAAACTAGAATCTGCAAAAAGAAGTGAACAAACAATAGGCAATACTATAATTATAATGGCATTTAAAGAAACATCAATATTATATAAAATAAATTGTGATTCTGCTGAACGAATGTTTTCAATATAATGATTATCTGCAAAGTGTGCACAATAATTAACTGTCATAAAACAATGAATTATATTGACAAGAAATACTATCAATATCACAAAGTAGATTTCTTTCCTATGGAATAAATATTTTAAATTAAATTTTAATTCCTTCATTTACAACTATCCTCTCTATAAAATATTATAAATAATTGGTATCATATATAAATATAAGCTCCTTATAGAGCTTATATTTATATATTAATTATAGTCTATTGTTCCTGAAATGAAACCTTTGTGATTTGTCCAATTATGATTATTATACTGGGCATTAACTTCTTTTCCTCTATATTCCTTTTTAAAATTTAAAGCTATTTGTTTCCCCATTTGTGACTGGCTAACAATATATCCTTGCCCATAATTTGAACCATCAAATGGTCCTACTCTAAATGTTACTTCTTCATTTCCTTGATTGTCAACTACTAAGTATGCAATCAGCCCATTTGTAGATTTGATTCTTGATGGAGTATAAGCCTTACCATTATATGCCGGAACATAACCAGAGAAAGAAGCAGATGAAGCGCCAACACCAATCATAGCAAATATTGATAATACAACTCCTAAAACTGCAGATTTCATAATTTTCTTATTTTTTTTCATAAATTCATTCCTCCTATTTTTTACTTTTTTAATATGCTTTTGCATAAACTTCACATTCTTTGTTTATCATCCACTTTCATATTGCTATGAACTACCATGGATTTGTTCAATGCAAATAAACATATATCAAAATTTAAATTTGATAATCATTTGGATTAAAATTATACTGTTATATCTACACCATTCATTGCATCATAAATGTTGCTAGAACTATTGCTAAATTGGAATACACTTCCATATCCAAATTTAGAAAACGCATAATCCTTACTTTTTTCAAGTGTTGAAGTAGTTATAGCATGTTGGTAACTAGCATATACATGTCCACCAGTATTAACTCTAAAAGTTTGATTTACTTTAATATTTGAACCACTTGGTAATTTAAATGAACTACCTATTCCATTATTAGTTTTCTTCAAATCAGTTACTACCGTTTTAGAAGTTGAAGTTGCCACTGTTGTTGTTGGAGTATTTGCAAATGATGTATTTTCAATATATGCTCCTATAACATCATAACTTCTTACTATAGGATTCCCAGTCCATTCTAAAGTAACGGAAATTAAACAATTACTAGAACAAGATTTAAATATTTTTAAAGTCTTACCTCCATAAGAAATTGAAGTCCCATATGGTACAATGTAATTATTATAATTTAATTTCTTTACTTCAATTTGTCCACCCATAACTTTTGAATTTTTAAATTCTTCATAATCATCTAAAGTCATCAAAGATTGATAACCATCCCAATACATTTGAGAAAGAAAATCGTATTCTTCTTTTGTAAGATTAACACCATTCTTATTTTCATAAAATGTTTCTAATGCTTTTACAATATTTGTTTTAAAACTCAAACATATAAATAAAATTGGCATTAACAATACTAAATATATAATACTATTATTTCTCATGTATACTTTTTTTAATGAATGCATCATTAATCCTCCTCTCAACTAAATTGTATATTAAAATGTCAAAAAATGGTAGCAATTTATAATTGCCACCATTTTATTATAAAGCTCTACCTACAATTAATGTAAATGTTTTATAATATACTCACTTTGAAATTGTTGTATATATTTTTTATCATCATCACTTATACCATCTACATTAATTGTAATATTTTCTATTTCTTCATTATTTTCATAAACACTATAAATAATCATACCATTATCAATAAAATAATTCCACTCGATTAAATCTAAATAATTACTATCTAATATGTTTAAATGATTTATTTCCTTTATGTATGTATATGTAATACTATGTTCTCCATCTTCTACATCTAAAGTACATATATCATCATCACAATTTAGTTTACCCAAATCCTTAACAATATTATCTTTTGAAAAAGAAACAGTTATATCTGGATTATTATCTTTTGAGAAAGATTGTTTATGTTTAAAGAAAAATAGTTTATTATTAGAAAAATCCTTTTTTAATATAAGATGTATATCTTCATAAGTATCGTTAAAACTAACTCTTAAATACAAGTTATTAATAATTTTATTTAATCTATTATAATCAAAAAGTGCATTGTACCCATAATAATCTATTAATAAAATATTAGATTCATCCCCTGAATATATTTTAATTTCTTTACCATTTTCAAGATAATATAACTCAAAATTATCTATTTCAACATTTTTATTATTAATAAATTTTCCTAATCTAAAATATATTTTATCTCTCGTGGTTACAAAAATTCCATCTGTCGTTGTAAAGTTAGCTGTTTCACCATTAATGGTAAAAACCTTAATTGAATTATATGAATTAATAAAATAATAAAACAAGAATATGCTGATAAAAAGTAATATAGAAATTATAATGCCAAATTTTAACCTTTTTATATTTTTCATTTTTTTATTAATATCATCAATAGCATTTAAGGTAATAGAATTTTGAATATCAGATTTTGAATCCTCGTTTGTAATTCTTCTACCAAAAAGAAGCTCATCAATGCTCACATCAAATATTTTACTTAATACTAATAAAGTTGATGAGTCTGGTATTGCTATGCCTGTTTCCCATCTTGAAATTGCCTGTCTAGATATAGGAATCATTTCTGCTAGTTTATATTGGCTTAATCCTCTTTCTGTTCTTAATTCATAAATAAATTTTCCTATTTTTTGTGAATCCATATTTATACCATCTTTCTTTAATAATCTTCACAACATAAAACTTACTACTTACTAGGTATTTTATCAAAAACATTGAATAAAGTCTATATTAATATTTTTCAATTAATTCAGATAATTCATTATATAATTTAAAAATAATATCATCATATTTATTTAAGCTATTATTTCAATTCTTATTGTTAATTCACGGAATAATCCCAATCATCTGGTAAAAATTTATCTATTTATTTATTCACCCACATAAATAAAAGATTTGAAATTAAATTTTCAAATCTTTTATGTTTTAATAATAAATATTTACGAAATATAATTGCAAATATCTTTAAGTTTACATTTACAACAATTTGGTAACTCTGAACAAATATTAGCACATCTATGTAAACAAAATTGCCATAAAATTGACTCCACTTCAATTTCTGTTAAGTTACATTCTTTAGCCATATTTTTTATTATACACATAGCTTGTAATCTAGTTGAATTTTCTCCCCTACTAAAGCCCAATCGTTGTGATCCAAATAATCTTTTAATTTGGGAATCAATCTTACAAGTATTAATACCAACTTTTCTCAAATACTCAAGGGCAAATGATAATCCAATTTGTTCTAATTTATATTTTCCTGAATATAAAGTATTTGCTATAACATAAGGATCATCAGATGTAACAAATTCATCTAAAGAACCATAAATTTTTTCAATCTTTTCTAATGTTTTAATATTATTTTCCAATCCTTTTAGTTGTTTAAATAAAGCTAAATTACTACAATTGATACTCTTTAACCTTAGATATAAATCTTCAGGATTAGCATTTTTTAAATATTCATAATCAAAATCTCTAAATATTTCTCTAATTCTAGGCATATTTTCTTTTATAGTATTATCTCCCCATCTTTGATTATTCAGCATTGTAATAATTAAAGATTCTAAATGTTCTTTAAATGTAAATGATTTTCCTTCTTTTCTCTCGTATATTGGTTTTAATTGTTCTAATAGTAATAACTTATAATCATAGTTAATATCAACCATTGATGATATAATCTTATTAATTATATTTTTATAATTTAAATCTTTTTTTAATGAGTGTTTATCTTGTAATTGCTTTCCTAAATCATAAATTTCATTTCTTTCAAAACATTCTAAAATTCTCTGCTTTATTATCTCATTTGATACACCATTCATATACAATAATGGAAATGGCAATTTAAATCTATTTGAATATTCTAGTAATAAATCGGTAAACGATTTTTCTTCCAATTTTTCATCTATTAACATAAAACTCTCCTTTTTACTGATAAAACAGATTTTGTAAGAAATGACTAACGCTTTATATTTCAATGTTTATCTAACATTTTAATCTTGTTATTTTAGGGTATCACGATTCAGTAACTTACCATGGAGTTCTAACCATACGGGGTCCATTTTCATCTTCATATCCTTTTGCTCCAGGTATAACATAACCAACACAATCAACTAATCTTACATTAGCTGTAAAATCATCTACCTTAATTTTTGCACCATTACTTGGAACAAACTTTGGTTCTGTTGTCATAATAGTTTTACCTTGTGCACTCTGAGGTATTTCATCTAAAGCTCTTTTTCTTTCATACTCGTCTTCGATATTAGGAACAACTAAATTTTCAATAACTTTTTTTATAAAAGTTGATTTGCCAGTTCTAACTGCACCTACAACCCCTAAATATATTTCCCCACCTGTTCTTTCAGTAATACTTCTAATAATATCTATTTTTTCCATTTAATCCCTACTTTCCTATAATTCACTAAATTATATGTGAAAGTTTTATTTATATAACAAAAAAAGAACTAATTGTTCTTTTTAGCATTTATCATCACATACTTCAGAATTAATTAAATTAATATATTTCATATATATATTAACTAGTTCACCTTTCTGACTTTCTGTAAGTGGTATGAAAGGATCTTCCTGTGAATCCAAAGTACCAATATGAATGCCTACTATTTTACCATCAAGCACAAATACAACTGTAGGAAAATATAATCTCTTAATATTTTTATCATTTAGTCCTTCATATTCACCTAAATAATCACTCATTAAGTCCACTAATTCATAATATTCTTTACTACCTTCTTTATCGGTAATTATTTTGTCCTCTTCTAAGTGTTTTACATCACGAATATCATAAGCATTAAAATAGTATATTTTGTCTATTCCAGTGTTACTAGCAGCCTGTAAAAGCATTGGAACAGCATTTCTACACCATGGACATCCAGGAAAGCCAAAATATATAACCCCTGTTCCCTCAGTAAGAATTTCATGGATTTGATCATAGCTTGCATATACAATACCATTGTTTTCTTCTATATTTATTTCTAAATAGTTATTCCCATTTGAATATTTACTATTGTTGAGACTTTCATATTCTTCCTTAAATTTCTTTTCATCAGCTGTTACACTATCACTATTATTAGTTCCATCACCAAATTTATTATAAATTATAATTGAACTTACTATAGCAAGAACACATAATAAACCAACTTTAACAATACTTTTCATTATTTTATCACCACTACAGAATTATATCACATTTAAATCATTTTTTCTATATTTTTTGGAACTTTATCATTAACTACTGCTTCAACTATTTTATTTTCTTTTTCTTTAGATACTTCTTTACCAGTCATTTGCCCTAACTCTTGAATTATTTCTCTAAGTGTTGCTTCGTTTTTTAAATCAGATTGCTGAAGTTTACTAGCAAGTGCTAGTATAGTATCTTTCCCAACATTAGTCCTCTTTTCTACTTTTTTAAAAAAACTATCGGAAAAATTAAACATTTAACCTACCTCCTCTTACTAATATATGAAATATTAAAAAAGAGGTTAAAAAAAGAAGACTTAGTCTTCCCAATAATATATTAAAGATATTTTAGCAAATCCATTTCCACTATTACCTACCATAGTACTATCACCAGTATGTGTAGGTATTTCCTCATCTCCAGCATACATTACTGCATTATTAAATTTATATCCACTATAGTGTACTGACTGTCCTGTATGTATTATATTATCTTCCGTAGAGTTTTCAGCAATTGCATCACAACCATCATAACCAGATATGAATGATGAACCGCCTGAGCCTGTTCCACCTGTTGAATTTGCAACTCCAGAACCGGCACCTCCATAATATCCAGAACCTCCAGCCGCAATACAGCATGAGCCCCCATTTCCGCCAATTCCGAATGAACCATTTGAGGCACAACTCAAATCCGTTCTAGTTCCTGTTCCTCTATTACCACCTGAGGTTTGGGTTGCACCAGTAGCAATACTAACAAATTCATCAGAATCTGCTGGTATCTGTGCTATTTTACCATCTCCACCATTAAGTTTTCCACCAATTCCTCCAGACAAAATTGTACCAGCTACCCCGCAGTTTACACAACCACCACCACCACCGGCAGCTACCATTATTCTGGATTTTAAACTATTAAAATCATTCCAGGTCCCACCAATATTTCTTATATCAGTAGCTCCACCACCGGAACCAAATCTACCATCTGAGTTAGAAATTCCTCCTCCATTATATCCATATTCAAGCGTAGTAGTAGGATTTCCTCCAACAAAAATGTATTCTTTTTTATTTTTTATAAATTTTATAATTCCAGTTGTATATGCTCCATTTCCACCATAGACTCCTCCACCTTGTGCTCCCCAAAGTTCTACTCTATAACTACCAGAATAATTGCTTGTAAATACTTGTTCTTCACCAGTATAATCATAAGTCATTATCGATGTAATAGGAGTGAATATTACAAGTCTCGTATCAGTTATATTTTTTCCACTTGTCGTTGCAACATAATTAACTCTATATTCATTATTTGTTATATTATTAATATCTAAATCATAGCTGATATTTTCTTTAGTTATTTCATTTCCATTTTCATCAAATGCTCTAACACCATCCATAAGAGCATAATTTATATCAGAAATATTACCATTATTAATAATGGTAATGTTTTTATGTTCAAAAATAAATCTATTATAGAGATTATTTTGATTAAGTTCGGTCATAATATCTTTTTTGTTTTTATCAAGTATTGCTTTTCTACTTCCTAATATTCCTAAAATACTAAGAAGTAACATTAAAAATAGTACCATTATTGAGTACAATATACTAGCAATAGCAAAACCATTTTGATTTAATTTTCTCACTTAAACCAACTCCTATTATTCTTACTTTATTATATAATAACAATTAGTAAAAAACAAGACAAAAAAAATACACAATATGTGTATTATTGGGTTATAAAAGCAAATCTATCTTTTCCCTGCATATCTTTTTCTATTACCACTTTAGATTTAGGCAGATATTTATTTACTAAAAGTATTATATCATTTCCTTGCTCATATCCTATTTCAAATGCTACTAAAAAAGGACTCTTTAAATATCTATTTATGTTTTTAAGTATTTCTTCATAATAATATAATCCATTATTATTTGCATATAAAGCAATATGAGGTTCATTCTTTTTTACATTATCCATTATTTCCATATCATAAGATATATATGGGGGATTACTAATTATAACATCATATTTATCACTAAGAGGATTTAACATATCTCCAACATAAAAATTAATTTTAACATTATTATTAAGTGCATTTTCTTTTGCAACCTTTAATGCATCACTAGATATATCAACTGCATCTACATCACAATCTATTTCTTTTTTTAATGTAATAGCAATACATCCACTGCCTGTACCTAAGTCAGCAATTTTAACTTTTCCTTTAAACATTTGCTTTATATAAGATATTGTCTTTTCAACTAATTCCTCTGTTTCAAAACGAGGAATTAAAACGCTTTTATTAACTTTAATAATGTTCCCATAAAAGTCTGTATTTCCTACTATATATTGTACAGGCTCTCCCCTCTTTAATTTTTCTATTCCTTCTTCTAATTTTTCACTTGGAAGGTATTTTTTTAAATAATCTATATCAGACATCTTAGCCTTCTCTTAATTTTCTATTTTGATCTTCTGTTATTAATGCATCAATTACTTTATCAATATCACCCTGCATAACTCTATCTAAAATATTTAAAGTAAAGCCTATACGATGATCTGTAACTCTATTTTGAGGATAATTATATGTTCTTATTTTTTCACTTCTATCCCCTGTTCCTATCTTACTTCTTCTTTCAGCTCCTAATTCTTTATCTCTTTCCTGCATTTTTAAATCATAAAGCCTTGTTTGTAAAATTTTAATTGCTTTTTCTTTATTCTTTATTTGAGATCTTTCTGTTTGTGAGTATACAACAATTCCTGTTGGTATATGTGTAAGTCTAACTGCTGAATCAGTTGTATTTACACCTTGCCCACCACAACCACTACTTCTTGTAATATCTATACGGACATCATTCATATCAAGTTCACAATCAACCTCTTCAGCTTCTGGCATGACAAGAACTGTTGCAGTTGATGTATGAACACGACCTTGAGTTTCAGTAACAGGAACTCTTTGAACACGATGGGCACCTGATTCATATTTCAGTTTTGAATAGACATTTTCTCCTTTTACCATAAAACTAATTAGTGAATATCCACCTGCCTCTGATCGTTCTTCATCAATTAATTCTATTTTCCAGCCCTCTTTTTCGGCTAATTTCTTATACATTTCATAAAGATCTCCAGCAAAAATGTTTCCTTCATCACCACCGGCTGCTCCTCTTATCTCTACAATAACATTTTTTCCATCGTTAGGATCTTTTGGTAATAAAAGAATTTCTATTTGTTTTTCCATTTCTATTTTCTGCTGTTCCAAGGTATTTAATTCTTCTTTTGCAAATTCAGCCATTTCTGGATCTTTAGCCATTTCATTAGCTGCCTCAATATCATTATTCAATTTTTTATAATTTTGATATATTTCATAACCATCACGAAGTGAAGCTTGTTCCTTTGATAAACTTAATGTTTTCTTTATATCAGAAATAACTTCTGGTTTCATTAATTCTGACTCAAGTTCGTGATACTTTTTTTCAATCGTTTGTAATCTTTCTATCATAAATTCCTCCACAATATGTAAAAATTATACTATAAATATTGTAAATAATCAACAATATCAAAGAAAAAGAACTAGTCTTCTTCTAATTCTTCATCTTCATCAACTATAGCTAAGTCATCTATGTCATCATCAACGATATCTTCATCAATTACACTATCAATATCTTCATCAATTTCTTCATTTTCTTCTTCTGTTTCTTCTTCCTCACTATCTTCTGATTCCTCATCTTCATCATCAAGTACAATCTTAACAGAATGATTATCCCTTAAGTCCCATTCGGCATTATCAAGTAAATGAAATCTCTTGTCAGTAGTAAGTGCAGTATAAAAATCTCCTATATTTGAAGCATACGCTTCATCTGAATATTCAAGCAAATCACATATTTTTCTAAATATTGATGGTGTATTCATAGTTTTTTTATTTTCTTTTAATATCATATAAGCTAAATCAGCAAATGATAATGTTTCTAATTCTTCTTTTGTCATATTATTAATATTCATAAATGTTCCTCCTACATTTTATCTGGACTTTGTATTCCAAGTATTCTAAGTCCTTCTCTTAATACAATGGCAACTGCTTCTGATATAAGAAGTCTAAAAGCAGATTCATTAACATTATTATCAACAATTTTAACATTAGCATAAAATTTATTAAATAATCCAGCTAAATCAAGTAAGTATTTAGAAATAATACTTGGATCATATCCATTTTTTGCTTTTAAAATACATTCACTAAATTCAGCTAACTTAGAAATAATATTCCATTCATAATCGTTTACACTAATATCATTATAATTTATTACAATATCTAGTTTATGTGCAAGTAAAGAATTTATTCTTGCTACTGTATATTGTAAATATGGTCCTGTTTCACCTTCAAATTTTAATATATCATTAAGGTTAAAGTCAATATCATTTGTACGATAATTTTTTAAATCATTAAAAATTACAGCTCCGACACCTACTTGTTTACTAACGATATCGACATTTTCTTTTAAATGCATAGATACATATTTTTTTGCCAAGTTAACAGAATCGACTAAAACATCATGAAGAGCTACAGCAGATCCTCCTCTTGTAGACATTTTTTTACCCCCGGTTAAAACAAGACCGAATGGTATATGATGAATCTCAGAACTGAAATCATATCCCATTTTATTAATAACAGCTTTTATTTGATTAAAATGTAATGTTTGTTCATTACCAACAACATACAAGGCTTCTTCAAAATTATATTTATTTTTTCTGTCAAAAGCTGCTGCTAAATCACGAGTAATATAAAGAGTAGCACCATCAGTTCTTTTAACTAAAGCAGGTGGCATATTTTCACCTAAATCTACAATTGTGGCACCTTCACTTATTTCCAGTAATTTTTTGTTATCAAGTTCTTTAATAATTTCTTTTGCCGGTTCTATGTAAAATGATTCTCCAGACCATACATCAAAATCACTTACATTTAATAAATCATATGTTTTTTTAAATTCTGCAAGTGATTCATCCTTAAACCATTTCCAAATTTCTTTGTATTTAGGATTTCCATCCTCTAATTCTTTAAAGATTCTTCTTCCTTCATCATTTAAAGCCGGATTTTTTTCAGCCTCTTCATGAAATTTAATATATAGCTTATTTAACTCTCTAATGGGATCTCTTTTTACATCTTCTTCATTTCCCCATGTTTCATAAGCATATATTAATTTTCCAAATTGTGTTCCACAATCACCTAAATAATTAATACATATTACATTATATCCTAATTTTTTATATATATTTTTAAGAGCATTTCCAATAACAGTACTTCTTAAATGACCAACTCCAAATGGTTTAGCTATATTAGGTGATGAATATTCAATAACAATATTTTTATTTTTCCCAGTAGTACTATTTGCATAATTTTCTCTTTCTTTTGTTATATTAATTATTACTTCCTTAGTAGTTTCTCTCTTGTTTAAAAAGAAATTAATATACCCATTTTTAACTTCTACATTTTCAAATCTACTTTTATCGATATTTTCTAAAATATTATTAGCAATTACATTAGGGTTTTGATGTAACTTTTTAGCAAGACCAAAACAAGGTACTGCGTAATCACCTAATGTTTTTTCTTTTGGAATTTCAATAATAATATCTTCTTTCTCTATATTTATATTACTTTTTAAAATTATATCAATTAATTCATTTTTTGTTATCATTCAATCACCTCGTAATAAAGTTCATATTCTACTTTGTTATCATTACCTTCATATTCAAAATATATCATATTATGTGTTATTTGTTTTTTATGTAAATCAACATTAAAATCTATTTGTTTATTATATTCTTTAAGGAGATATGTTCCTTTAGCTATATCACCTAAAAAAATGGTTAAACAAGTATCATTATTATCACGCTTTATTATTATATTATTGTCTCTGGTAGTAATATTTGTCAAAAAATCATCATCTTTAAAAGTAAGTACTTCGTTTCTTTTGATTCCAAGTAATTCTTTTTTTATAATATCATCACCAGATTTAAGCTTGTATTTTATTTTTATTTTTGGCAAAAATATCAAACCTTTCATTACCGATTGTAATTATATCAGTATGTATAGAAAAAAGCAAGAAAATTTAAAAAAAATATTTTATAAAAAAAGAAGAAAAAGATTTTCTCAATTTCTACTTTTATAAAGATTTATTTTACTAATTGAAATAGTTTTTATACCTATACTAAAATCTGTAAACTGTATAAGATAATATAGGTGAATGTTTATGAATAAAAATTGGTGGTGTGGTCGTGGAAAATGGTTTATTCTTTTATTCTGTTTTAGTATCATTTTAATGTATCAAATTATTATAACCTTATTTATTGTTACTAGGTTTAATATTTTTCTTATTTTCCTATTTATTATTTTCTTGCTCTTTTCCTTCTTTAGAATAATATGGTGATAATAAACTTTCCGTTTTATACATGTAATCAATAAATTTACTAATTTTGATGCAATCTTCAAGCTCATTATTGCTAAATTCTATTTTATCAGGAAGAGAAATTAAAATAAAAAATAATTTACGTTCTTCTTCAAGAAGTGGATAACTTTTTTCATATAATTTTAATAAACTAGAAAAATCAAAGTCAATTGCATTTCTTTTATACAATTTATATATATCAAATATGGGAATATCTATTTTTGATTTTTCCCAGTTTAACAAATAATAGTCCTTATTTTTTATAAAATGTGATAAATCTAAATTATTGTGTAAAACAACAAAGCGTTGTTTTTTTTTATTTTTTATAATATCTAACCATGCTTTAATTTCCTTTTTACAATAATTTAAAGAACCAAATATTTTAGAACAATTTCTAGCAAGTAAATACTCACTTGGACTCATATATATATGGCTTTCTATTATTTCAAGTATATCATTATAATAGCTAGTTAAATATTCTATATTATTAGATATATCCTCATATATTTTTTTGTAATCATCAGGGTTAATTTCTTTATAATGTGTTGTTTTATTATGTAAAAGTGCAACCATTTCTATTAAATCTTGCATTTTTTGTTCTTTTGGAATATCTATTTCATCAACATATTCCATTAAAGTATAATCGTCATTATTATCACTATAGATTTTAGGATAGTAGTCAAAATTTCTGGATTCCAAATATTTATATATTTGATTATTTTCATCTCTATTTTTTTGTTTTAAGACATACTTCTTATCAAGGCAGGTAATAATAACTACTTTACCAATTAATTCATATTTATAAGGTTTTAATCCATATTTTTTAAGTATTTCATTATACTTTTTCATTTTTAAAACTTGGTATTATAATTTTATCACCTATTTTAATATCACTTAAGTTATTATATAAACTCAAATTTTCATTGCTTATACTATATTTTTTCATAATACCTTCGATAGTATCAGTTTCTCTAAATATATATACTCTATAGGTTGAAAATGTATCTGTAGAATCATCAAAATTATTAAAAATTGATTTTACATTTTCATCTTTTTCTATATTATTTCTCTTTGTATCTTCTTCTGTTTCTTTTGTTAGTTCAGTAGGAACAACATTTTCTATTTCTTTAAATGGAAACTCCTCTTCATCATAACATCTTTCAACAGTTGTTTCATTATTAACAATAAGTGGTACTTCTTCTAATTTATCAAGTAAAACATCTATATTAACAGATAATATTTTATTATCAATAATTTCATAATAAAAGTCATCTATATCAATATTTAAATTTTTAGTATCATATTTTTCATCAATATTTATATCAAATGGTAATTCAAAAGAAAAGCTTTCTGTATTAGTACTATTATCAGTCATTTTATAATCACCAGTTATAATAAAATTACCAGTTACAAGATTATTATTAGACAATTTTAAACTATGTTCTAAAGATATACTAGTTATTTCTGATAAATTGGTTTTAAAGTTTAAATCCTTTTTAAAAGGTACTATCTTTTTCATCTATTCATTCCTCCATATTCATTAAATAATATGAAAAAAACTAGATATTATTACTATCTAGCTATTTTTTTTATTTTTGTACAACAATTTAAACTATAGTTCAATAACATTTTATGATCATCTTTATTTTTGGCAAATTCAATATTTTCCTCTAAAAATCCTACTACTTTTTCAAATTCCCATAATACTACATACGGATACTTATTTAATAAATAATTTAAATTTGTTAAATATATAAAATTCGACTTCGTTGCCTCAATAAATGCATTATAATCAGAATTAACAAGAGAAGTAAGAAAATTAAAATCATTTGCTTTAGAGATATGAATAAGTCCTTTAAGCAAATCTGCTTTACTTTGTAAATCAGATGTTTCTAATAAACTAAATCTGTTTGATATTTCTTTTTGATATATTTTAATACTAGGTCGTGCCAAATTCAATTTTGAAATTGAATCATTAATCATTTCATTTAAGGATTTAAAGTTTTCTCTTCCAATTTCTAAAATCCTAAAAAGATTATTTTTAATATCATCATCATAATATAAATAATCATAATTATTTAATATATCGATACAAATTGACTGAATAAATTTGCATAATTCCTCTTCACTAAAATTTATAGATTCTAAAAAATCATTTACTTTACCCGAAAATACAATCATATCTTTAAAAAAACGATTTATAAGTGTTGTTTTGCTTACTACTTTCATAAACACCTCTATCTAAAGTAATTTAATATTTTCTTATTTAATTTTTTTACTTCTGAATCTATATTATTATTTTTTATTGCTTCAATATTATCTTGTAATAATTTTTCTGTTTTTATATGATATTTTTCTATACAAAAGATATTTGGATAAACTAAGCATATATATCTTAAGCTCTTTAAAAACCTTTTGTCTAGTGATATATTCCTATCAACTGGTTTATCATTAATTAAGAAATCAATAGTATAATAATCATAGCTAATATCATCCATTAACTCATTTAAGTGACTAGCATAAAACTTATCAGGTAGTGAACTGAATATATTTATTAATAATTGACTATTAAACTCTCTTTTTTCAATATCTTCATATATACACATATATAAATCATCTGTTACTATATTTGTTAATAAATCTTTTATTTTATTATAACTAATAATTATTCTTGAATCATAATTATACATTTCAAGTAAATTTTCGTAAATACTATGTGTATTAGTTATCATCTGATTAGTTATATAATTAGATTCATTTAATGTTATAAAGACTGACTCTAATGCCTTTAATAATAAATCTAATGGATAATTTTTTATTTGCAAATACATTTTTTTAGAAGTTTTACTATCAACTTTTAATACGGATGTAATTAATATTTCATATAATTTTTGTTCTTCCATCTATACCACCTCCAAATTACGTTCTTTTTTTATTAATTTAAATATATCTTTATAGTTGTCTACTAAAACATATTCTATACTTTGTTTTATTTCAGATGGTATTTCATCTAAATCTCTAGCATTTTCTCTTGGAATAATAATTTTTTTTATGCCATTTCTATATGCTCCTATACTTTTTTCTCTAAGTCCACCGATTGGTAATACTTTCCCTCTTAATGTTATTTCACCAGTCATTGCAAGTTTATTATCAACTTTAATTCCTGCAAAAGCACTAATTAATGCAGTTGTAAGTGTTATCCCAGCACTAGGGCCATCTTTAGGTACAGAGCCCTCTGGAACATGAATATGGATATCACTCTTAATTAATTTATCGTAATCTATTCCAAATAAACGACTATTTGATTTAATATAACTTAAAGCAATTTGAGCACTTTCTTTCATTACATCACCTAGGGAACCTGTAAGTAATAGATTACCATTCCCTTTAAAGTATGTTACTTCAATAGGCAAAGTATCTCCACCAAAATAGGTATATGCAAGTCCATTAACTATTCCAATTTCCGAAATTTCAGTCTTATCATGATCATGATATTTTACTTTTCCTAAATATTTTTCAAGATCATTTTTTAAGATATTTATTTTATCTATTATTATATTATTAGTAACAATTTGTGTAACTATTTTTCTAATAATACTAGCTAAACACCTTTCAAGTTCACGAACTCCAGCTTCTTTTGTATACCCTCTTATGATATTTAAAATAACATCATCACTAATACATATTTTAGAAAACTCTATTCCATGTTCATTACATATTTTTTCAAGAAGATGGGTTTTAGCAATATCAAGTTTTTCATATTCAGTATAGCCAGATATATTAATTATTTCAAGTCTATCTTTTAAAGCTTCAGGTATATCCTCAATATAATTAGCAGTTGCTACAAACATAACATTTGATAAATCTACTTCTTCTTCAATATAGTTATCACTAAAATAAGCATTTTGTTCTGGATCAAGTACACTAAGTAAACAACTTGCTGGATCTCCTTTGATATCTTTTGTCATTTTGTCTATTTCATCAATTAAAAAAACCGGATTACTACTTTTTGATTTTTTTAACCCTTGAATGATTCGACCAGGATTAGCCCCAACATAACTTCTTCTATGTCCTATTATTTCACTTTCATCATGAATGCCTCCCACGGATATCTTAGTAAATTCACGATTAAGTGCTTTGGCAATACTAAATACTAAGGATGTTTTTCCAACACCTGGAGGGCCCACTAGACAAATAATGGGACTTTTTAAGCTATTAGTCATTTTTTTTACTGCCAGATACTCTACAATTCTCATCTTTACTTTATCTAATCCATAATGAGAACTATCTAATATATTTCTAACGCTTTTTAAATCATCATTGTCAATTGTTTTTTTATTCCATGGTAAATTTAACATCCAATCAATATAAGTTCTTACGACATTTATTTCTGGAGTCAAATTAGTAAGTCCTTCAAATTTTTTAATTTCTTCTTCAAGTCTATTTTTAATTTTATCTGGAGCATCTAAACTTTCTAATTTTTCTCTCAACTTGATTACTTCATCATCTTTAGTATTGATATCCCCAAGTTCTTCCTTAATAATTTTAATTTTTTCTCTCAAAAAATATTCCTTTTGATTATTATCAATACTTTTCTTTACTTTTTGTTCTATATTCTTTTCTAAACGATACATTTCTTGTTGCTCATACATATCTTTAAGAACCATTTCTGCTCTTTCTGAGATATCAAACTGCATCAAATATTCATTTAATCGTTCATTTGTTTGAGCTACTTGATTTGCTACAATATCTGTCATTTTAGATAAATTTTTTACATTAACTAATGTAGATAAAATACTATTAGTTATGTATGGAACTATTTTTATATGTTTTTGGAAATCATTATATACTTTCTTTAATAAAATAGGTTCTTCTGTAATATCTGGCATTATTTCACTAATTTCTGAAACAATAGATTCTAAGTTATTAAAGTCCTTACTAACATTTAAGTATTCATTTACATAAGCCCTAGATAAACCAGTTAGTGTTATTCTGATATTACCATTTGGTAATTCCATTTTATGACTTATTTTAGAAATTACTCCTACTTTCGGTAATTCATTTATATCTTTACTTTGTTCAATCAAGTTAATTTGATTTATAACTAATAGTTTGTTATCGTGAAAATATTCAGCTTCATCAATAATATTTTTACTTTCATTATTTTCAAACTCTAATCTCAATTCATTATGAGGTAATAAAACAATACCTTTAAGTAATATAACAGGTAGATTTATTTTTTTCATAAACTGCGCCTCCTCATAAATTGATTTTTATTATAAATCAAAAAAGAATAAAAGTCTACACTTTTATTCATAAATTTATACTTTATTTTTTTCATATAATTATCTATTGAATTTCATAAATCTACTTTGTAAGAATCTTTATTTTGACCTTATCTTTATCAATTAAATTATATACATATTCACTTAAATAATTTACATTTAAACTATCTAATTTAGGGATATTTATTTGTTTTAAAGCACTAGCATTTTGTAAAAACCAGTCTCCTATTTCTTTCAAATTTTGGCATTCTACTTCTTCTATGCATTTATTGTGAAATAGAAATCCTATACCTGTTTTTTCTAACTTTGAAAAGCAAATTCTTTTTAATGCTTTATTATTAAATAAAAAGCAATTATCTATTTGAGTTACATTTGGTATATTAATTTTTTCTAAACATCTATTTAGTAAAAGGAAACTATAACCTATTTTTTCTAAATTCAATGATTCAAATTCTTTCATTGTGTAATTTTGATACATAAAATTTTCAGCAATTTGATTTAGATTATTATTTTTATATTCTATAATTTGATTATATTTATTTAATAATATTTCTATATTTTCTCCATTATTTTTTAAGATTATTAATTTATTATCTCCATTATTTATAACATCTATATTAGTTATATTTGTTATAGTATCTGTAAAGCTATCATCTATATTATCATCATATAAAAATATTCTTTTGTTAACTAAATCAAGTATAAAATAATCTAATACTATATATTTTTCTTTATCATATTTTTTTACTTCAAAATTGTCTATGATTACATTATTTATACAATAATAAATATTATTTATTTTATAATTATATCTATAAAATTTCCCATTACTTGCAGATACATAATTAGGTATTTCAAACTTATTGTTTTTATATTTTTGAATAAGTCCATAAGTTTTTTCAAAACTCTCTGTAAGTCCTGCAACAATGTTATCTAAATTATTAGAAAAAGTAGCATCAGGATTCTTTACCTTAGAATTATATCTATTTTTTATTGATAAAGTGTTAGTCCCATCATTTGTAAATTGGATACTTATTACACTTGTTCCATACTCATCTTGTCTTTTAGGTTTTTTAAAGGTTTCTCTATTTATACTATCTACATTTCTCTTTACCGCAAAAAAAACACGGGCACTATTTAATCTTCCACCATTAAAAGTACATATTCTCTCATCATCTTTATAATACTTCTTATAAGATTGTATTTCTTCTTCACTTTTACATTCTTTTAAAACATATCCAACAGAATTCATTAATACTTCTGGTTTCTCAATAACAATTTTTTCTTTAAATAAAGTATTGGTTTTAGCAATACTATAAATATAATTTTTAAAACATTGTACTAAACTATTGTTTATTATATCATCATATAAGAAATGCGTACTATCAAAATGATCAGCAAGTATATTTATTAACATACCTTCTTCTTCTAATATAGTTGGAAATAGATTTCGGCAAAGGTGACTAAATTTTTCTCCATATCTTTTCTTTATTAGGCTCAATTCATCCTTCATAACTAGCACTCCCTTAATAAGTTTTTATTATACAATAGAATGGTAATAAAATCTACAATTTATTAAATTTTTTGATTAAAAAAATAACAAAATAAATTTTGTTATCCGTCCCCTTTGGGGACATTTTTTGTTATAATTAATTTGTGATAGA